>CAYJGM010000022.1:0-28511 GCA_964369495.1 uncultured Bacteroides sp.
TTTTGACCAGTATTGGTTGCAATATAAATAATTGTATGATATTATTTGCTCAAATGTTGTCCGTTATATTGGTCTAAAGAGGTGCGCTATGAATACAAAATTACAGACATGCTGTTTCACAGGGCATCGGCGAATAGAGCCCTCCAACTATGAACATATAAAAACAAAACTTACAGAAGAAATAACCAACCTAATAAAAAGCGGCTACAAATATTTCGGATGTGGCGGCGCACTGGGTTTTGACACGCTCGCCGCACTAACAATTTTACAACTTAAAACAATACACCCACACATAAAACTAATGCTAGTGCTACCCTGTAAAAACCAAGACAAATACTGGAGCGAGCAAGACAAGGAAACATACAAGCAAATAAAAAGCAAAGCGGATAAAATTGTTTATACATCTGAAAACTACACCCACGATTGTATGCACAAGCGAAACCGCCATTTAGTTAATTACAGCAGTGTTTGCATAGCGTATTTTAACGGCGAAAAAGGCGGCACTGAGTATACTGTAAATTATGCTAAGATTAATAAAGTTCCAATTATTTTTATATAATGCATTATCAATATACATTAAAATACCGACTACTTAATTAGATAAATAAACTAATTAAGTAGTCGGTATAGCCTTTAAGCATAAAATATTTATTTGAATCTCACGAAAGCATTTTATTATTCATCTGACACAACTTGCGCAAACTCAAGAACCATTATGCCACTTAAATGTTGTGCTAAATCTATAGGGTAAGCAGCTATCTCATCCCAACAACCTCCTATTAATCCCCTTGAATCTACGGCTTTATTAATCACTGACTCTGCATTTGTTATTATGCAATTTTTAATATTAGATAATTGAGGTGAAAAGAGATAAATGTCTAAGAAATAGCGCAACATTATACCCTTGAACAGTCCACAGTCGTCTTTACCTTCGTATGGTATTATTCCACCTTTTTCGTCGCATAATCTGCGTATCGCTTCTGTAGTAGTTTTAACAGCAATATCTAAATCCTGTTCATCATTTGATATTTTATACTTTTCGAATGCGGCTCCGGCAAAAACACCTTGACAATAAGTGTATTCCCAGTCGTAATCAATCGCACCATCGCCTAAGCGGTTTTTTCCGTCCCAAACGAAACCTGTTTCTTTATCAACAAGATTATCATAATTCCAATTAAAAATTTTGTCTGCCCATTCAAGGTCTTTTGGGTTGTTAAATCTTTGATACAAGCGATACGCCAAAATTGCCGCAGGAGCATTGGCCGGGGTGTTTTTATAGTCAAGCTGATCTTTTTTCCATGCAAGCCCACCACCTTGATGGTCGTTCCACGCAGTTTTTATATCTTCCCACAAAAATTCAACTTCTATTTTGTAATCATTGTTCTTTGTTATGTCATAGAGGCGAAGTAAAGCAAGAGCCATCCATTCCATATCATCATACCAGTTATTTAAAAGTGTATCACCGTTTTTCTTTCTTACACCTGAAATTTCAGCTTCTATTTTGTCAAGATATTTTTTGTCGCTTGTTCTTATATATGCATCAATTAAAACATCAATAGCATGAGCATGCCACCAATAACAAAACAATTTTTCTTCGCTTTTGGGGTAAGTTTGATTGTACAAACTATTTTCACTGCTCCAAAAATATTTATCTAATGCATCTTGGGCTTTATCACAGAAAGGTGTAAATAAATCCATGTTATATTCTCCTAATTCGTAATTGTTAATGAATCATAATTTAGCCAGTTCGTACTGCCTAAAGACCCATTATATATAAGTGAAATTGTATTTTCTCCTTCAACAAGAGGTACATCGTGAACGGTTATTGTGCGATAATCGCCCCAGTTGTTGCCGCCGGAAAAGGATAAATTATTTACAAAATTGTTCCCGTTAACAAATAATAGCCTTGATGCATTTCCGTTTCCTACCGAATATCGTATAGTTATGTCGTAAACACCGCTTTGCTCTATTGTAGGTTTAACATCAACGTATTGTCCATCACTATTCCAACCTGCTACATAACCTGTGCCTGAATATCCTGTGTGTGTATTTTCTGTTGAAAGGTTGTGTAATGTGCCATTTTCTGCTTCACAAACAATAGCATTTTCACTAAGTGTTACATCAATATAGTCTAAGTTTAGATAATTATAATTACCTTGATTGAAACTAAGTTCAACATCATTTATACCTAATTGGAGTGGAATAGGTATTGCAATAGTTTGCCAATCACTCCAACCTGGTGTTCCCGAAAACAATAAAGAGCTGTCTATTGTTGTATTGTTAACTACAAGTGTGCGTGCTGCATTTCCTGCAGCGGCACTATAACGGAAAGTAAGCATATAAACACCGGCTTGTGAGGCATTATATTCAAACGTAAGCTTAGTATTTTGGTCATTCCAACCTGCTGTATAACCACGCCCTGAAAACCCTGTGTTTAAATTTTCATTGTCTATGCCGTATCTTCTGGTGTTTTCTGCTTCAAACTTTGTTCCAGAAATTATATTTCCAGTAAATCCGTCGGGTTGAGTAAGTTGTAAAATGCTTACTCCGGCAGCTGCTGCCAGACTTTGAATTTGTTCATCATTCTGCGGTATTGTGTTGAAATCAGGCCCAATTATACCATCAGAAGTTCTTCTATGGTTAAAGGCTTGCGTTGCGTTGCGCTGAAAGACATCAATGTAGTCTGCTCTGTTTTCAGCCTGAGCAATTTCCATTACAAATCTTGAAAAAATCATTTTAAAGCCGGGGCAGTCATCTTCTCCTTCATATATTAAAATTCCGTCGAGCGTTAAATTGTTAAGCGCCCAGTCAATTGCATTAAATGCATCTTGGCGATACGAAACATCTTGCGTATATAAATACATTTCATACGCTGCGGCTGCAAACACTCCAAAATTATATGTGTATTCCCAATCATGCAAACCATCAGATTTTATGTTATCTGATACTTTCCCTGTAGATGGATTATAAAAAGTATCTTTCACCCACTGGAACAACAGCTCAGCTTTAGCGGCATAATTACCCTCCGGATAAATTCTACTTAGCCGCATAGCGATAACAGAGGCTGTCCCGTTTGTTGCAACATTTTTCTGAGGTAAGAAATTAATACGATTCCACCAAATTCCGCCGCCAAAATCTGAAGACCATTGATTGTCATAAACAAAATCAAACATTTCTTTTGCTATTTCAGCATAACGACTTTCTCCTGTTATATCATATGCACGCAAACTTGCAAGAGCCCACCATCCAATATCATCATTAAACGGGTTTTCGCTCCAATTGGGATATGCAGAGAGAAATCCATCAAACACATCTCCAATCATCTGATAGTAAAATGGGTCTTCTGTTCGTTCATATATGTCCATAACAGTTTCCCAGAGCTGTGCTTCCCACCAATAGTCAGTGTATAATCCACCTTGTGGCCCCGGGTTGTGTTCAGGGTTTATAGCTCGGTCGCTGTTACAATAAAAATATTTTGCGTCAGAATCCCAATATACATCAACGAAATCTTGCGCTGCAATCTCGGCATTAGATGCTGTGAAAGCATATGCTGTTATACTTGTGAATGAGCTAATTGTTGTAAATATAAGAGCTACAATTGTAACAATACTTAAAAACTTATTTATATATGCTTTCATAATTTACTCCTTTTATCTAAAATACATGATATCGCTTTACAGATAAGCACACAATGTTTTTAGTGAAATTGGGGCAAAAACCTATAAAGTTTATACTATAAACTTTATAGGTTTTTGTTTTAATTTAATTTTTACAACATATAGTTTTAGCTATTGCCTATACTAATTACAGTCTTGTTTATTCAGCGTTATCTGCAAAAATTTGGTCCCCTTGGCTTTGTGCATTATCTAATGCCTCTTGTGCTGAAATTTCTCCTGCTTGCCATAGTTGTAATTGGGGTATTAATGCAAGACCTTCAACGTCAGAATATCCACTTGTTTTTGGGCGAATTGAAGCATAGTTCATTACTTCAACAAAAACGTTATAATATTCACTATCTGTAAAGTATGGGTCGCTTGCGGCATCAATATTTGCAGGAATCCAACCGCTGATTTGTGCAAAGTTTACGCCGTTTTCAGGTTGTGTTGTCCACCATTTGATGAAATCCCATGCGCCCTCTTGGTTGTCGCCGCCTTCAGGCATTGCAAGGCCAAAACCGCCCATAAATGCACCTTGGTCGCCGTTAGGGCCTGTTGGGTTTGCAATTACACCATAATTTATGCCTGCATTTGTGTAATCAGCTAATGCCCATGGGCCATCATAAGTAATGGCTACTTTTCCTGCTTTAAAGCCATTGCCACCAAACCCATCTTCAAATCCTAGGTCATAAACTTTGTGTTCATTTAGCATTGTATCCCAGAAATTCACAACAGAAAGTCCGGCATCACTGTTAAATGCTGTTGTTGGGGGAGTAGTGCTATCATCAACAAGTTTTCCACCTGCTTGTGTAATCCAAATGTTAAATAATCCTACATCTTTTAAAGACATACCGGCCTGTTCTAAAACATCACCATTGCGTTTTGTCAATTGCACTGCGGCAGTTTCTAAATCATCCCAAGTTTTGATAGAATCAGGGTCTACGCCTGCTTCAGCAAACATATCTTTGTTATAGAAAAGTATACGTGCATCTACAAGTAGTGGCAAACCGTATTGGCTTCCATCGTAATTCATCTCGTCTACTGCCGGTGCAAAAAATTGCCCCAGATCTATGTTATCTTGTGCAATTAAATCATCTATAGATGCTAAAGCACCACGGCTAGCATAAACACTAGTATTATATCTGTCCCATAGTAGTATATCAGGTAATTCGCCGCCTGCAATTGCAGTAAGAAGTTTTTCTTCCATAGCATCTTGAACAACATATTTAACTGTATACATGTCTTGTGATTCGTTGTAAGCGGCCAATTGTTCATCTAACTGTGCAACTTGGTCACCAGACCAACCGCCCCACATTGTAAGTTCGATTCTTTCGTCGTTTTCTGCGCTATCTTCTGTCGCAGGTTCAGTTGTTCCTTCGCTGGCAGGTGCTGTTGATGTGTCTTCAGCAGGAGCACCGCAAGCGGCAAGTAAAGTTGTCAAGAGTGCTAATGTAAGTAGTAAGCTAAGTAATTTTTTCATTTTATTTTCCTCCATAAATTTTTAATATATTGTAAGTTTTCAATGTGTTATTTACCACCTGAAAACGCAATACCTTCAACAAAGTATCTTTGAACCATAATGAATAAAATAAGTGCCGGGAGTGTTGCTATAACCGTGCCTGCCATTAAAGGCCCATAACTACTGCTATAATTGTATTGAAATGCCGAAAGTCCAACTTGTACAGTCATCATTTCTTCTGAGTTTAATACAATCATAGGCCACATAAAACTATTCCAACCCGATTGGAAAGTCATAATACCTAAAGTCAACGCCGCAGGTTTAATTAAAGGTAAATAGATTTTAGCAAAAATCCCAAAATCGGTACAACCATCTATTTTTGCGGCTTCTGCAAGTTCGTTTGGCAAAGTACCAAAAAATTGGCGCATGAAAAAGATTGCAAAAGCACCTGCTGCACCCGGTAAAATAACAGCCCAGTAAGTATTGATAAAACCTAAACCGCCGTCTCCTAAAAAATTGTTTCCGCCGACAAGAGGGAAATTTCTAAGCACTAGGAATAACGGTATCATTGTAATTACAGACGGAACCATCATTGTTGCAAGGAATACATTAAAAATACCTTTTGAGCCTCTAAACTTGAGTTTAGCAAATGTATAACCTGCTAAAGAGCCAAAGAATAAATTTGTAGCAACACCACCGAAAGCTAAAATAAGTGAGTTTGTAAAATAGCGCACAAACGGTATTCTATCAAACACTTCCATAAAGTTTTCAAGTGTTGGTGCAGATGAGAATAGTGATAATGAACTTGAATAAATTTCACTTTCTGTTTTAAAAGATGTTCCGATCATCCATAAAAACGGATAAACAGTTATTATTGCTATTAAAATTGCTACAATCATCCAAAGGGTGCTTTTAATAATTTTCCGTGTCTTATTGTTCACATTAATCCCCCTTCGTCTTCTGATTGATTTAATTTCATATTTATAAACGACATCGTACCTATTAACAAAAATAGAACTAGAGAGATGCTTGCGGCATAGCCCATTCTTAAATTGTCAAAACCATTGTTATAAATATAATAAACTATTGTTATTGTTGCGTTGCCGGGGCCACCTCTTGTTAATACAAATGCTTGGTCAAAAACTTGGAAAGCACCTATTATTAGGAGAGTTGAGACAAGGAAAGTTGTTTTTCGTAAAGATGGCAAAGTGATGTAAAGAAACTTTTGCCAAAAATTTGCACCATCTATTGTTGCGCTTTCATATAATCCTTTTGGAATACCTTTTAAGCCTGCTAAAAAAATCATCATGTTTGCGCCAAATCCTGCCCATACGCTCATAATAACTATTGAAATCATTGCGGTTTGACTGTTATAAAGCCATGCAGGGCCTTGTATTCCGAATAATGCTAAGGTCTGATTTAGTAATCCAAGTTGTGGGTTTAAAATCCAAAACCATAATGTTGCTGTGGCGACAGTTGATGATAATACAGGTAAGTAATAAAAAGTTCTAAATAAACCTGCAACTTTTTTATTTGTGTTTAAAAACAAAGCACTTGAAAGTGACACTATTAACCCAAGTGGAACATATAAAAGTGTGTAAACAATTGTGTTTTCCAAACAAATCCAAAAAAATTCATCGTTCCACATTCTTATGAAATTATCGAAACCTACAAATTCGGGTGGGTTGATAACATCATATTCTGTAAAGCTCATTCCGATAGCTAATGCGATAGGTATAAGCATGAAAATTATTAGCAGTAATACGGGAACAGATATAAATGTATAGGCTACCCTTTCTTCACGGGTTATTCCACGCTGCTTTTTCAAAAAAATTTCCTCCTAACAATAATGCTGAATTACAAGTTCAGAAAAAATGCTGTTTGCCCATGCAAACCATGGTCTTGTGTATTCATGTGGGTTTTCAACATCAAAGCTTTCGTGCATAAACCCTTCGTCAGCATCTGTAGATAAAATAGTGCTAATTAATTGTTCCTTCTCATTCCTATCTGTTGCGGTTAATGCTTGCATTGTTAAAGCTATATGCCAGATATAGTTCTCAGGTGTATGTGGGCTTCCTATACCTTTTGCGTATTTCCCACTAAAATAGTAAGGGTTATCTTTGCTTAAAATAAAATTACGTGTGTTTATATATATTTCATCATCATAATCACAGTATCCAAGATATGGTGCAGATAATAAACTCGGTACATTTGCATCGTCCATTAAATTAATACCACCAAGTCCATCTACTTCGTATGCGTAAATTTTGCCGTATTTTTCATGTTCTACTACTGCATGTTTTTTTATTCCGTCGTCAATCTCTTTGCCGAGAGCCTCTACTTTTTCAGCGAAATCTAAATCTTTGTAAATTACTTTAAAAATTTCACTCATGTACCTGCAAATAACTACTGCAAACATATTTGCCGGTACGAGATAACCATAAGTACAAGCATCATCGCTTGGGCGGAAACCTGACCACGTCATTCCTGTATATGCAACCGGGTTCCCTCTTCCGTTATTTGGCAATGAATCTGTTTGTGGACAATTATACCTTTCAAAATAATAAGGAGATTTTTCATGATTTTGTTCTAATTTCCAAAGAGAATAAATCTTTTTCATCACTTCATAAAATGCACTGTTAAATATATGTTCAGCTTTTGTTTTTTTCCAAAACTGATATGCTAAGCGAATAGGGTAACAAAGCGAATCAATTTCATATTTTCTCTCCCATATTTTTGGTGATTGCTCTGTTCTGTCTTCTTGGTGTCCGCTGCCATCTGCAGTTTTGTTAAAGGCGTTGGCATATGGATCTATTAATATGTCATCAATTTGCGTGCGAAGCATACACGTTATAAGTTTTTTTATTTCTTCACTTTCATTTGCATATTGCAAATAATGGTTTACTTGTGCTGAAGAATCTCTCAGCCACATTGCCGGAATATCTCCTGTTATTATGAATGCTTTTTCATCGTTTAAGTATTGAACAGTTGTTTTAGCTGTGTTTAAGAAACATTGATGAAAAACATTAGCTATCTTTTTATCTTGGATTCTATTACTTAAATCGTCCGCAATATTCTCTATTCTCATCTCACACCTCATATAATATAAATGATATATTAGCTATATTATATATGCTACTTTGTTTTTTGTCAATGAAAATAAACGATTTCATGTATTTTTGTATAATATTACAATAAAATAGTTGCTTTTTTAGTAAAAAAATATAAGACAGTAAAAACCGTCTTATAAATTATATATCATTTATTACATTTAATCTATTTGCAATTATACGATTTGCAAAGTTTAGCATTTACTATAATATTTTTTGCTTTAACACTATTTTTGATAATGTCTAGCAAATGCATCAAACTTTCTTTTCCAATTTGTTCTTCATTTTGTCTTATGTGCGTGAATTCATAACGACCAATATAATTTTCAGGGCCGTCAAAGCAGACAATTTCAAAATCGTCAGGTATATTTTTGCCAAGCTCCTCAGCAACCTGCAATGCAGTAAGGGCAAGATTGTACTCTACTGCAAAAATAGCTGTTACATTGGGTGCACTTTCAAGATATTTGCGAATAATGTCAGCATCATTAACTGTGTTGCCGTCTGCATTTTCATTAGGAAGAGTGCCAAGTAAATTTATAAAATTAGCATCATTTGTTATAATATTGTGTTCTGCATTACTTTTTATAAAGCCGTCCACCCTCTCGTTAACCGTTGAAGTATCAGGTGAAAGCGGACCTAAAAAACACATTTCTTTGTGGCCTTTTTCAAAAAGATAATCTGTCAGTTCTTTAGCAGAATTAAAATTGTCTGTGCCTACATACGATAATGGAATACCCTTTAGCTCTCTATCAATTAGTACGGTAGGAAACTTATCAATTGCAAGTTTTAGTACCGACTCACTATAATTATCTCCATGAACAGGTAAAATAATTAGCCCTTCTACACCAAGCGCCAACATTTCATCAATTGCTTGTTTTTCTTTCTTTTGGCTACCGAAAGACCTCTTTAGTACAACAGTATATCCCATTTTAGCACAAGCTCTTTCAACGCCTGAAATAATAAATGTTCCGAAATTTTCCGCAAAGTCTTCAATTATTAAGCCTATGAGAGGCGGCTTATGACTTTTATTTTCTGCTACAGATATGTCAACATCTGGGTTTATAAACGAACCACGCCCGGGAGAGCGAGAAATATACCCTTCTTCAGAAAGCATCTCAAGCGCTTTCTTACTAGTTATCCTGCTGACCTTGTATTTTTCAGAGAGTTCTTTTTCAGACAATACTTTATCACCTGGATTAAGTGTGCGCGAAGTGATTTCATTCAAAATATCTTGATATATGGTTAAATACAATGGTTTTTTAATATTATTCATAAAACTCCCACATTTCTTTTTTTAGATTATACTTATTATACCAAATGATATATCATTTGTCCAATAATATAACAAATTCACTGTTTTAAAATTTATTGCACACAACATCCATTACTATATCTGCCCAACGTGACAGGCGTGTTGGATCACCGCAAACAGTAGATACGTCTTTTAGTATAAATTCTAAATTTACATTGTTTGCTTTCGCAAGCTCACAAGTTGATAATATGTCGCTACGAATTTGCTCTTCATCTATTGAAGCTGTTGCAAGAAACGCCGGATTAGGTTTATACGACATAACAATTTCTGTACCTATGTTCTCAGCAAAATTCTTTTTATTCGACCATGGGCTACATGAAACTTTCTTTAAATTTGGCAATCTTTTTATTATATCAAGTTTGTTGTCCATTTTATCGCAACAACCATAATATATCATCCCAAAATACGGTGCAACTTTTTCAAGGTAATCGAACTCGAATTCCTTAAACATATCAGGAGAAACTCCAGTGAAAATTTGTGCAAGCCCAAATGCCCAACAGTTTTGAGATACAGACCCTTTCCCTATGCTTTGCGAAGGCAACAATTCATCTGTATAAATATAAGAGCAATGGCAAAGATTACTTAAATCATCAAACAACTTCATTTGGTTTGCTTCTTCAATACACACAACAGTAGCGTCTATCATTCTTTGCATTGCCGCATGGACAAAATCCGGGTCTTCATATAGCGCGATATAGCTCTCTTCAATCCCAATTCGTTCAGATAAATAATCCCAAAAACCAAGATAAAACCCTCCATCACCAATTCCTTTTTGAACAACGGGAGCGATATCACCAAAAATTTCTTTTGCCACTTCAAATTGTTGCAAAGATAAGCTTTTATCATAACTAATATGATTATCTTTTATTTTACTAACATCATTAAAGCAAGTGATAACAGGTGTATAATGTTGTGACTTTGTATTGGAAACATTTGTTTCTCTGTACTCACGCACAGCCAAAACTCCATAATTTGGGTGAGTAATCACCTTTGGAATAGCTACAAAAGGTTGCAAAACCATGTCAACAGTAAAATTCTCCCACTTATATATACTATATCTTAGCTCTTGTTCTACACTCCTCCAAAAAGGGTCATTTATTATGCAACTTATTTCTTCGCTAATAATTTCCTCGAAAGGCAGTTGATCCATGCACACCATAGGCCGCTCCATTTCACCTCTATTAAGTGAACGCCACAGTTCGATTTTTTCTTTTTGTGTAGGTAGATTTGCGTATTCCATATATCTTGATGCGAGTCTGCGCAATACATCCTTTTCTTTATTTGATATTGCCATAAGATAGTTCTCCTTTTAATATGATTTGATGAAATTGTACCAATTCTATTACTTACATAAGTTTGCAGCACCCACAACCCCTGCATTATTGCCCAACGTTGCAACTTTAACTTCCGGTATATCAATTCTGTTACCACCGAAAGCATTTTCCTGCACAAATTTATTAATAGGATCAGTTAGATATTCTTTTTCACCACAAATTCCTCCGGATATTAGTACGACATGCGGCCTGAAAACATTAACAAGATTCACAATACCCTCGCTTAAATATCTAATATAAGCATTCACAACTTTTAAAGCTACTTCGTCATTTGCTTTCGCTGCTTTAAAAGGTATAATTCCATTCATTTTCATATTATTTTCTATATAGTATTTTGCCAACAAAGAGTCTTTATGTTTTTTTGCTGCCTTAATTCCCTCTCTGATTAAACCGGTTGCACTGGCATAAGTTTCAAAACATCCTTTTCTGCCACAAGTGCATTGTTCACCGTTTTCTACAATTACTATATGGCCAGCCTCTGCACCGCCTACATTACCACCTTCAAACAAAACTCCATTGAAAACAAATCCGGTTCCAACACCTGTTCCTAAAGTAATTAATACTGTACTTTCATAGTTTTTAGCTGCTCCTGCAACAAATTCACCAAGTGCAGCACAATTTGCATCATTGCTTAAATACACTTTTTTATTAAGCACATTTTCTATCGTTTCAGCTAAAGGTATATTATTCCAATTATTGAAATTGTTAGAATAAATTACAACACCTGTTTTCGAGTTAACTGTTCCCGGGCTACCTATACCAATTCCTATGCAATCATCAATACTAATTTCTGCCACTTCCAGTGCACATCTAACTGCTTGTGCTATATCGCTGGCAATTTCTTCCCATGTTCTGTGTGCATTAGTTGGAATAGAATAAGTTGATAAAATTTCATTATCACCATTTAAAACACCTGCATTTATATTTGTTCCGCCTAAATCTACACCTACCCTGTATGTTTCTTTTTCTATATAAGTTGCTAAGATTTGTGCCGACCCTTTTAATAAAACCTCACCTGAATTCGCCTGTGCAAAAATACTACTACCTTTTTTAGCAGTTAACTTTCCTTTATTATACAAAAAATCTACTTCCCCATCAATTATAAGAAAATGAAAAAAACTGTTTTCACCTATATTAATTTTTGTGTCCTCTTGCATATTATTTAAAGCTATTAAATCAACTGTAAAATACTTGCATTTTGCAATGTGATTATCACAAGAATTCTGCATTTGCACAGCAGTTAAATCTGCAACTTCTAAGGCTTTTTGCAAATGCAACTCACGCGAATTACCACGTGAGTCTTTTCTATCGAAATCATAAATTCTATATGTAACATTACTGTTTTGTTGCACTTCTGCAACAAGGCATCCTGCGCCTATGCCGTGTATGGTGCCGGCCTTTATAAAAAATACATCGCCCTTTTTTACATATATCTTATTTAATTTATCACAAATCGTTCCATCATTTACAGCTTGAATAAATGCTTCTTTGGTTAAATCTTTTTTAAGACCATAATAAATATATGCACCGGGTTCCGAGTCCAAAATGTACCACATTTCTGTTTTGCCAAATTGATTTTCATTAATAAGCGCAAACTTATCATTTGGATGCACCTGTATTGACAACTTTTCTTTAGCATCAATGAGTTTAACTAACACAGGTAAAGCTTCTGATTTACTGCAATTTTTTCCTAAGCAATGTGAATTTTCACGAATATGTTTCGATAAATTCTCTCCTGTTTGCGCTATGACACATTCTCCATCAATATGAGCAGATAATTCCCACGATTCAGCAATTGTCTCAAACTTTGAGTCTTTCGAAAACTGCTCTTTTAATCTTTTCCCGCCCCACAAATACTCTTTGGTTGCAGGTATTAATTCATACAGCATTTTAAACTCACCTCTATAATGTTTAAATAAATTTAAATTTGATAATTTTATTGTAATTTATATGTAATTATAGTATCATATAAATAGTATAAATGTCAATCATAAATATATCTTTTATACCATATATTATGACAAATATAACATTATAAGTGTTTTTATATTGCAAGTGTGCAATTATTCTGAAAAAACCACGAATAGAAATAATCATAAAGTATCTTTACGAAAATTCTGATAAACACAGCCCTGTTACATCTACTGATATTATATCGCATTTAAAAGAAAGCAGACTTATTGCACATAGAACCACCATTAACACCGACATAAATTTGATGATAAACTTAGGAATTGACATAGTTATGGTAAGTGTGAATGCATAGTGCCACCTAGTGCAGGCTTAAATGTTATACGTGTAATAGATGCGGCTTATAAAAGTGCTAAGAGTGGTGTGGTAGAGTTGATATAAGGTTATATTTAGTTACACAAATATTTTCACTATCAAATAATTTTAATGCTAATATATTAGCTTTTCATGAAAAAAATCCCATCGACTTAATTGGTCGTTGGGATTTTAGGAATTAATATTATTCATCAGTAACAATAGTTTAATTTCATAAATTCAGCTTGCTAAAATTCAAGCTTTTCTAAATAAATAATAAGTGTATCTTTAAAAATTTTCTCAAAATTCGGCGTTACATAACCTGTTTGCGAAAGCTCAATCGCCTGTTTTTGCAGCTCACTCTCTTCGCTCATTGGGCAAATGCCGCTTGCAAAACTAAGGCAAAATATAAGAAAATTATAAATTTCCTCATCACTCGATTTTGTGTAAACTGCCTTTAAAATTTGTGCAAGTGTGCGCTGGTAACCTATCACTTCTTTTTTGAATTCCGCCAAAGCCTCCACCGATACATTTTTCTCAATTATAGAATACAGAACGGTGTAAAGGTGAATAAACTCGCACACCTGCATAAAACATTCAGTAAATGCTGTTGCCACAAATTCATTGTCTTTTTTGCTCTCTTTATTAAATTTATCCTCAAAACAAAGCACAAATTTTGCAAGGTAAATTGCCGTAAGCTTAAGCATTATCTCCTCTTTTGTTTTAAAATAAGAGTAGATTGTCGGCCTTGTGAATTTTGTGCTTTCAGAAATTTTGCTAAAAGTCACTTCCTCAAAGCCATATTCTTCATATATAGACATGGCAGAGTTTATTATATCGGTTTCCCTCTGCTCAAATTGCTCTTTATTTCTTGCACGTTGAAACTCCATTTTATCATCCCTTGCATATTAATTTAAACACAGTATACCATATTATTTACAAGATGTAAATAAATTTCACAATAATACTTGACATGCTGTAAATTATGTGTTAGTATTTCGATAACAAACAAATTGTAAATTATTTTGGAGGGCTAAATTATGGGCAAAGTTGTGTTAATTACAGGTGCAAGCGCAGGTTTTGGCAACCTAGCAGTAAAAGAACTTTTAAAACAAGGGCATACAGTTTACGCAGGCGCAAGACGTATAGAAAAAATGCGTGACATCGAGAAACTTGGTGCAAAAATTCATAAAATGGATGTAACATCTGACGAAGATGTAAACGCAGTTGTAGCCGATATAATCAAAAACGAGGACAAAATTGACGTGCTTGTAAACAACGCAGGTTATGGCGGTTACGGCATGGTGGAGGCCGTGCCTTTAGAAGAAGCGCAGCGCCAATTTGATGCAAATGTGTTTGGCTTAGCACGTGTTACAAAAGCGGTTTTGCCACACATGAGGAGCAAAAAAAGTGGCACTATTATAAATATGTCGTCTGTTGTAGGCAGAGCAGGCTCGCCTATGATAGGCTGGTATGGTGCATCAAAACATGCAGTTGAGGCGCTTAGCGACGCACTTAGGGCAGAGGTTAAAGGCTTTGGCATAAAAGTGGCATTAATAGAACCGGGCGCTATGCGAACAGAGTTTTTAGATGTTGCTTTAAAACAAATAATTACTGTTGAACACCCAGAGGAATACAAAGCAAATGTTGCAAATTTTGTTGAGGCGTTTAAACAAAATTATGCTAAAGCACCTGGGGCAGAGCCTGTTGTAAAAGCTATTTTAAAAGCCACAAACGCAAATAACCCAAAAGCAAGGTACACTGTTGGCACTGATTGCAAAATGGCTATAATGATGAGCAATATTTTGCCTGCAAAAGCTATGGATAATGTTATGAGAATGATGTTTAATATAAAATAAATTTAAAGGAGAAAGAGTAATGGAAATTAAAATTTTAGAAGAAATTTTAGGAAAAGCCGGAATTTACGGCGGAGCATTTGACAAAAAGACAGGCAAAATTGTGTATCTTAGCCCAATGTTAAAGGCATATTTTAAAGATGCCAAAGTCGGAGATGATTACAAAACAGCTATCCCTGTACATGGTTTATTCGGCGATGGAAGCCAAAACCAAAAGGGCTTGATGTTCGACCCTTGCGAAAATGGCATGTGGTTTAACAATTTTACAACAAATATGACGACCGATGACGGTAAAGAGATTGTTCTTGTTTACTCTATACCAACAACAATGCCAAAAGATTTTATGATTGTTAAGACGGAAGAAATTTAAATAAGAATATAAAAAAACAGTTTCACGTTGTACTTTATAACACACAACGTGAAATTTGATGTTTGGAGCTATATTATGATATACAGAAAACTTGCAAAAAACGGGCCTGATGTTTCGCTTTTAGGCTATGGATGTATGCGCTTTCCCACAAAGGGCGGCGGCGTTGACAAAGAGCTAACTTTTTTTCAGCTAAAATATGCCTATGATGAGGGCGTAAATTATTTCGACACAGCCTACCCTTACCACGGCGGCAAAAGCGAGGTTGTGCTCGGTGAATTTGTTAAAAAGTACAACTTGCGAGATAAAGTTTACATAGCAGATAAACTGCCTGCTTTTTTGGTAAACAAGCTTGAGCAAGCTGAAAAATATTTTGCCACGCATTTACAGCGCCTTGACACAGACTACATAGATTTTTACTTAATGCACATGCTAACAAGTATGTCAGACTGGGAAAAATTAAAGTCACTGGGTATTTTAAACTTTATCGCCGATAAAAAGAATAGCGGCAAAATTAAATTTATAGGTTTTTCATATCACGGACGCCCGGAAGATTTTATTAAGATTTTAGAAGATTACGAGTGGGATTTTTGCCAAATTCAGTATAATTATATCGACGAAAACTACCAAGCAGGCAAGGCAGGGCTTATTAGGGCGCATGAGCTTGGAATAGGCGTTAGCGTTATGGAGCCTCTGCGTGGTGGTGCGCTTGCAAGCCAAGCACCCGATAAAGTTAAAGAAATTTTCAAAAACTATAAAGAAGAGCGAAGCCCGGCAAACTGGGCACTTCGCTTTGTTATGAACCACGAGGGCGTTAGCACTGTTTTAAGTGGCATGAACGAACTTGAGCACATAAAAGACAATATAAATGCCGCAAGCGTAACAACAGAAAACAGCATGAGTGCAGAGGAGCTAAATATAATTGAAGACGTGAAAACAGTTTATAAGCAGCTTATGAAAGTGCCATGTACAGGTTGTAATTATTGCACACCATGTCCATTTAATGTTGATATACCATTAATATTTGCAGATTATAACAGCAAATATTTCTTTAAAGGTGGGCTTGGCGGTTTTCAATACCTTGCAAGGCACACCGGTATGATGGGCGAGAAAAGCGGCGTTGACCTTTGCACAAATTGCGGCAAATGTAAAAAGCATTGCCCTCAAAATATAGACATACCCGTAAAATTAAAAGAGGCACACAAAGAACTTGATAACCCTGTAATGCGTGTTGGTTTAAGTGTTGTTGCGAAATTTTTAGGTGCAAAAAAGAAAAAGTAAAACTGAATTTTTTTAATTTGTGCTAGGTGTTATAAGGTGCTGTGCTGAAATTTATAATTAAGATAATTAAAAAGACCCTGTGACATTATATTAATAGTGTCACAGGGTCTTTTTATACAAAGCATATTCAAATTAAAGCATATAATCTTGACAAACAGCATGTTTTTCTGCTACTATATATAAAATATGAATGTTCGTTCAAGTGGTTTGTTTAGCTTAGAAGAACATCAAAATCGGAGGGGCAAAATGCAAAATTCTTATGTAATTAAAAATGTAAATGTACTACCCATGACAGAGAACACTGTGCTAAAAAACATGGATATAACAATAGAAAACGGCAAAATTACAGCTGTTGAAAACACGCATGATAACCACAAATTAAACACTGTTAAAGATTACGAAAACATGTTTGTTATGCCGGCGCTTTGGGATATGCACTTTCACATATTTTTTGAAGACTACTTAGATTTTGCTCTTTCTTACGGTGTTACAACCGTGTTTAATTTGCAAGGCTGGCCATGTGTTTTAAAATGGCGCGAGCAAATGAAAGCCGGCAAACGCATTGGCGCAGACATTTACACAAGCGGCTGTATTATAGATGGCATAGAGGACAGCCTTGGTATGGGTTTTGTTGTTGCAAAAACAAAACAAGAAGCAAGAGATGCCGTTATAGCGTGCAAAAATGAGGGTTATGACTTTATAAAAATATACAATAACTTAACACCCGAATGTTATGAAGAAATATATAAAACAGCAAAAGAGATTGGCATAAGGGTGGTTGGACACTTGCCAAACTGCGTTAATAGCGACTACACAGGCGAAAATAAAGATTATAAAATTTTGCAAGAGACAATAGAGCATGGTTTGTTTTTAAACGAAAACAATGTAATGCAAGCAGTGGAGCAAGGCGTTTGGGTAGACCCCACTTTTGTAACTGAATACTCGTTCAGAGGCATTATAAGCGAGGAGAGCAAAAAAGAACAAGCGAAATACATTCGCCCATTTATACGCAATTTTATTTGGACGAACGGGCGAAAATCTCATAAAACACCGCAAAAAGGCAAAAAGAAAACAGTGCGCAAACCACTAGAGCACGGGCAAGCTATGTTCAGGCAGTTTGTAGAGGCCGGCGGCAAGGTGCTTATAGGCACAGACAGCGGCTTTATAGAAGTTATGCCCGGCTTTGCAATGCACGAGGAACTGCAATATGTAACAGAACAAGGCATGAGCAATTACGAGGCACTGCGCAGTGCAACTGCCCTGCCTGCCGAGTTTTTAAAAGCGGACGATTGCGGCACGGTAGAAGCCGGCAAACAAGCACAGCTTATAATAATGAAAGAAAACCCACTAGAAAATATAACAGCAACACGTAATTTGCAAGCTGTTATAAAAAGGGAGCAGTTTTATACCATACACGACCTTTTGAAAATGCGCATAAAGAAAAAGCCGCTATTTTTATTAGAAAGCCCAATTTTAAAAGCGATGCCGAATATGATGTTAAATATGGTTAAGAAAAATATTCAGCAGAAGAAAGCTGGTAAAGCTTAACAAATATCAATAATTAAAATAACGATAACTAGCGATTTTTTATAAGCTTAATATATATTGGTATATATACTTTTTGTGTTTGTTTAGCTTATATAAAATTAAAAGTCAAAAATATATAAACAATGATAATTTAGTACAACTAAATGCAAGAACAATAAACGAAAGTGGGAAAACAAAATGGCAAATAAAAGTGCAATATTTACAAACGCTTACATAATTAACGGCGACAAAAACGTGCCTGTTATTGAAAACGGATTTATTGAAGTTGACGGCGAGGGCATTATAAAAGCCACAGGCAAAATGGCTGATTTGCCAAGCACAAATGCAGAAAAATTTGATTTGAACGGCGCATATATTATGCCGGGGCTTATAAATGCGCACTGCCATTTTTTCACAAACGGCAAAAAGCGCAAGACCATGACCGGCAATACTATGAAATTTTTAGTTAAATTAATGCACAGCCGCCTTGGTAAAATGATTTTGAAAAAAGGCTATAAACAAGAGCTGAATGTCGCATTAAATGCAGGCATAACAACTGTTAGAGATGTTGGCTCTATGTATGATTTCGACCTTTATTACAGAGATATTTTCAACAGCGAAAAAGAAATTGGCCCACGTGTTTTAGCAAGCGGCGGCTTAATTTGCCCAACAGGTGGGCATGGGTGCACTTTCCCCGGAACTTATATTTGTGATGGCACTGTCGAGGGTGTAAAAGCCGTGAGAGCGCACCACCACTTACAAGTAGACTGGATAAAAATATGCAACACAGGCGGTGTTTCCGACGCTAAATTTGTGGGCGAGGCAGGTATGCCGCACATGAGCGTTGAGGAGATAAGCGCAATTTGTGAAGAGGCGCACAAGCGTGGTTTGATGGTTGCCTCGCACTGTGAGAGCACACAGGGCATGAGAGATGCACTTGCAGGCGGTGTAGACACAATTGAGCACGGCGGTGTTATTGAAGATGACATGATAGCGCTGTTTAAAAACAACCCAAAAACCTTGCGTGGTTACACTAGTGTTATACCCACAATTATGGCAGGGCTTAGCGTGCTTTCTAACGATTTTACAGACACTAAAGAAAACCGCATAATTATGGAAAACGGCAAAATTGTTGCAGATGGTTGCAAAGATGCACTTAAAAAAGCCGTTGCAAACGGCATACCTGTTGGCGTTGGCGATGATGCCAGTGTACCGGGCGTTACGCACTATAATTTATACAAAGAGCTTGTGCAATTTGAAAAAGTTGGCGGTTTAACAAAGCTTGAAGTTATTGAAAAAGCGACTAAAGAAACGGCGCAAATAATTAATATTTACAGCGAGACAGGCTCGCTTGATGTGGGCAAAAGTGCCGATTTTATTGTGCTTGATAAAAACCCACTAGATGATTTGAACAATATTTATAAGCCAAAACATGTTGTTGCACGTGGCAATAGAATTATGCAGCCACAATTTAAAATAGTGGAATAATTAATAAAAGAGGTATTGTAGCATTTTGCTACAATACCTCTTTTATTATATGGTTTTTAAGTTAAATAAAAATTTATCTACGCCTTAATTGCACACCAGCACATTTCCGCAAGAGCCTTTTTGTCGTCCTCTGTAATTGGTGAATTACGGCAAATTTTATACGCCACAAATTCATGTATAGAGCCCACTAAAACTAAATCAATAAGCTCAGGTTTCACATTTTTTATTATGCCAAGCTCCATCAAAGTGGAAAGGCGCACATCGCCTATGTATGCGTCTGTTTGCATTAAATTTTCGGGCTTTATTATGGGCAATAAGTGCAAATTTGCAACAAGCAAAAGCTCTTTTGAATGTGTTGAGCAATTGTCTATATAAGAGTATAAATAATTTTTAAGACCCTCAACAAGGTGCTCTTTGTTTATCTCTCTAACTTGTGGGTAAATTGTGTTTCTTGCTCTTAAATACACTTCATTTATAAGGTCTACTTTGTTTTCAAACCAATAATATATTGAGCCTACGGGTATATGTGCCTTTTTTGCTATTTTCGCCATAGAAATTGCGTCTATGCCAACTTCTAAAATATAATCTCTTGTCACGTCCATTACAAGTGCTTTTTTGTCTGTCATGTTTGTGTTCCTTTTTAAATAGGTTTTGTGAAGCTGTGAAACCTCTATAAAAACTATATTCCAATCTTTCAAAGCAATTATAGCATAGAAATTTTTGCTTGTCTACTGAACAATCATTCTAAATAGTGTAAGCCAAAACATGTATTTAATGTTGATTTTGCATGAATAAGTCTGAATAATGCGACAAATTCTCTTGACTAAGCTTTAAAACTTTAGTATAATAAATTATAATTTGAATAATCATTCAAATAAATAATCATTCGGAGGGTAAACATGACAAAATTTAAAGACGTTGCATGGGGCGCAGTTGAAGCGGAAGACTTTGCACAGCAAAGCGAGGCGCTGATAGGCGCAATTGCAACAAGTAAAACTGCACAAGAGCAAATTGAAAACATTATTGCATTTAACACTTACAGAAACAAAATAATGACATTTATTTTTACTTGCCATGTGCGCAGTAATTTAGATGTAAACAATGAAGAATACAAGGAAAACTACAAAAAAGCAATGTCTGTTTACCCACTTGCGCAAAGTGTAAATGCAAAATTTTACGGCGCACTTATGATGTCGCCTTTTAGAAAAGAACTTACAGAACATTTTGGGCAGCGTATTTTCGAAATTGCACAAAGCCAAACGAAAACAATAAGTGCCGAAATTGTGCCGCTAATTGGGCAGGAATTTATGATAGCCGACGAGTACAACAAAATTATTGCTAACGGCAGTTTTGAGTGGGGCGGCAAAACACTGTCTTTCCCCGAGTTGCAACTTTATATGGAAAGCACAAACGCAGACGAGCGCAAAAAAGCACACGAGATGTGGAGCGCGTTTTTTGAAGAAAACGAAGAAAAGTTTGACGACATTTACGACAGGTTAATAACAAACAGAGTAAATCAGGCAAAGGCGCTTGGCTACGAAACATATACAAAATACGCTTACGATAAACTTAACAGAACAGATTATAGCGAAGAAGATGTGAAAAAATACCGTGATGGCGTAATAAAATACATAGTGCCACTAAATGAAAAACTGAAAAAAGCGCAGGCAGAGCGCCTTGGGCTGGGCAGCTTACTCTATTATGATGAGAGCACAAAATTTGCAAGCGGTAACGCAAACCCTGTTGGCGACAGTGAATTTATGGTGAGCAGAGCCGCTGAAATGTTTAGCGAGATGAACGAAAAAGCAAGCGAGTATTACAATAAAGTTATTGAGCGTGAATTTTACGATTTAGATAGCCAAAAAGGCAAAAAACAAGGCGGCTTTTGTGTGCCGATAGTGAATGAAAAACTACCCTTTGTGTTTGCAAATTTCAACGGCACAGCGCACGACTTAAAGGTGCTTGTGCATGAAGTGGGCCACGGCTACCAAACGTATTCTTGCATGGAAAAACCGCTTTTTGAATACACGTTCTGCACTTATGAAACAGGCGAAGTGCACTCAATGAGCATGGAGTTTTTATCATGGCCGTGGACGGAAAAATATATGGGCGAGAACACAGAAAAATATAAATACTCGCACATAGTAGATGCAATTGCATTTATGCCGTACGGCTGTTTAATTGATGAGTTCCAACACGAAATTTACAACAAACCCGAGATGAGCAAAGCTGAGCGCAAAAAAGTTTTTGCAGAGCTTGAAAAGAAATATTTCCCAAGCAAAAATTATGGCGAAAACGAATTTTTGAAAAAGGGCACATATTGGTATAAACAGCCACATTTATTCAACCACGCTTTTTATTATATCGACTATGTTTTAGCACAGCTTTGCGCATTGCAAGTGTGGGATATTTTGCTAAAAGATTACGACAAAGCGTTTAAAATGTACGACAAATTTTGCAAAATAGGCGGCGAAGAAGCCTTTACAATAGCGCTTGAAAGTGCAGGTTTTAAAAGCCCGTTTAATGAAAACACAATAAGCGAAGTGACAAAAACTTTAGAGCAATTTATCAGCAGTATTGATGATAAATCTTTATAAAAAAATTAATTTTGAGGGGTAAAAATTATGAGTACAAATTCAGCGGCAGTAGGGGCAATGAGCGCATTGCCCAAAAAGAGCATTATAGGCTACGGCTTTGGCGACATTGCTTACCAAATGATAATGCAAGTGCAAAGCGTTTTGGTTTTATATTTTCTTTACAATTACAGCGGTGTTGATGGCGTTACAATCGGATTAATTGTTATGGTTGCAGGCTTTTGGGATGCCGCAAACGACCCAATGATGGGCGCAATTGTTGACAGAACAAACTCAAAAATGGGCAAGGCAAGGCCGTATATTTTCTTTGGCTCTATACCGCTAGCAATTTTTATAATTGCACTTTTCTTTATACCAATGGATATGCCTATTGCAGGCAAAGCTATTTGGATAGCTATTGCATATGTAGGCTACGGCACATGTCGCACACTTGTTTCAATTCCGTACGGCACAATGATGGTTAGGCTAACAGACAGCCGTGACGAGAGAATGCGCCTTGCAAGGGCAAAATCTTTAATGGGCGTTTTCGGCGTTCTTGCAGTTCCTGTTGCATACACAGTTTTTGCAAGCGGACAGCCCGATGAAGCAAACAGAATAGTAATTCTTGTGGCGGCATTTGCGGCGCTTTATGTGCTTTTTAACTTTATAGTTTTTGCAACAACAAAAGAGCTTAACCGCCCAACAGACAGCATTAAACTAAACCCATTTAAAGGCATTGCAACAGTTGTTAAAAACAAATATTGGAGAAGATTAACGCTAACTTCAATCGCATACGGCATACAGCAAGCAATTACAACAAATATTATTTTATTCTACTTAACATCAAGGTTTCAACAGCCTGAAATGTTTATGCCTGTAATGGCAACAACATTTGTAGGCATGATACTTGGCGCTGTTACCGCTAAAAAAATAGAAAGCAAAGTGGGCATGAGAAAGCTTGCGCTTATAGGCTCAATTATTGCACTTGCAGGCTGTTTATTTAGGGTTGCATTTTTCGACGCTAACATCTGGGTAATGGTTATAGGGTTTGCAATTGCGCAGTTTGGCTTTGCGTATTACATGCTAACAACAGCGCCTTTCCTTGCAGACGTTGTAGAATATGGCGAATTGACACAAGGCGTTCGTGTTGAGTCTATCTCATCTTCATCAAGAACATTTGCAGACAAAATTGCAACTACAATAGTAGTTTCATCTATCAGCATTTTACTAGAGCTTTCAGGCTTTATTGATGCATCTTCAGCAGGAACTGACCTTTTAAATATAACACAGCCGCAATCTGCACTTGATATGATGTTTGTGCTATCTGCAGTTGTGCCGGTTGTTATGGCTATTGTAATGATAATTGTTCTTACAAGGTTTAATGTAAGGCAAGACGTAGATAAGCTAAGAGCTGAAAAAGCCAAAACAACTAAAGAGTAAAACCAAGGCTGGAACATATCGACACTATCCAATTAAATTTTACATAATAAACTTATAAAGCACACAAAAAAATCAACCACATATATACCGCTTTTTAAAGCGGTATATATGTTTAAAGTTTTTTGCCAAGCTTTTTTTCAAAAAAGCGGAAAAGCGGAAAAAGCGAAATGAGGTAATACATATGTTTGAACAAAAATATAAACAACTTATAAAAGAAATGAACGAACTGCGCTATCACGAGAGCCTTTTGCACCTTTTGATGTGGGACAGAGAAAACAATCTGCCACCAAAAGGCGCGGCATACAGGCAAAAAATGTTTGGCTACTTTTACGGCAAACTTACACAATGCCTTGCAACACCATCTAGCATGGAGCTTGTAAAATATTTCAGCGATGCCGACTTAAGCGGCAAAACAGACACTGAAAAAGGGCTAATACGCTATTATATCTACATGTTTAACCGCTGCACAAAAGTGCCGCTTGAAGTACAGGTTGCACTTGCAACAGCAATGGAAAAAGGCGGCAGAGCATGGGTAGAGGCAAAAAAAGCAAGCGACTATTCTATTTTTAAACCTGCCTTAACAGAGCTTGTAGAGGTTTCGAAAAAATATTCACACCATTTTGACAGCACAGTGCACCCACTTGAGCCACTTGTGAACAATTGGGACGAGGGCATGAAAATTGATGCAATAGACAGCGTTTTTACAAATTTAAAAACAGAGCTTAGCCCACTAATTAAAAAAATTGCCGCAAGCGGTGTGCAGTTTGACACCTCTTGCATTGAACAGAGCTTTACAAAAGAAGAAATGCACCCATTTGTGACAAATATGGTAGAGCAAATGGGCTACGACAGCACGGCAGGCGCATACGGTGTTGCTCATCACCCATTTGCCTCTATGCAAGGGCCAAAAGACAGCCGCATCAACTTAAATTACAGAAATTATAACCACTGTGTAATGTCGGCAATTCACGAGGCAGGGCACGGCATTTATGGGCAAACTACGAATGACGAACTGTCAGACCTCGGGCTATACGGCGGCATTTTCGGCGCATTTCATGAGGGACAAGCACGTTTTTATGAGAACATGATAGGCAAAAGCCGTGAGTTTTGGCAGCATTTTTATCCACTAGCACAAAAAGCGTTTAAGCAATTTGAAAACGTTAATTTTGACACATATTACAAAGCCATAAACACCGTTAAGCCTACATTAATTAGAATGGAAGCAGATGAAATAACATACAGCCTGCACCCGATTATTCGCTTTGAAATTGAAAAAGAACTCTTTGAGGGTAAAATTTCAATAGACAATTTGCCAAACGTTTGGAATGACAAATATGAAGAATATTTAGGCGTGCGCCCACAAAATGACGCAGAGGGTATTTTGCAAGATGTGCATTGGAGTCAAGGGCAGTTTGGATATTTCCAAAGCTACACGCTTGGCAATGTGCAAGTTGGGCAAATTAATAACACGCTAAAACAGCAAGTGCCAAACGCATACAGCGAAATTGCAAAAGGTAATTTTAAACCGCTTAATGACTGGTTGTACGAAAACATACACCAATACGGCAGGCTTTATACCGCCGATGATATGATGGTAAAAGTTACAGGCGAGCCGCTTAATGCAAAATATTATATAGACTATTTAAAAGATAAGTTTTTAAACCTATATGGAATTATGTAGAGGCGGATTCCATATCCTCCCACCTCAACAATACGCAAAAAGGACAATGACAATTTAATGGAAAAACCACAAAATATCAAAAGTGCAAAACAGCCCTTTTTAGTGGCACTCGGGCTATTTCTATCAATATTTTTTGTGGCAAGCGGTGCAAAAGTTTTTGTGCTGTTCTTGCCATTCTTTAACGCAAAAGGCATGGACATGGGGCTGTTGAGCTCGCTTGCAATAGTTAGCGGTATTAGCATATTTCTTGGTAGCACGTATGCGCACAAGCTTTACGGCAAATTTGGCATGAAACGCACTATGCTTTGTGCTACTGTAATAACCGCAATTAGCTATGTGCCAATGGCTTTTAGCACAAATATATTCGTGCTGGCGGTAATGTTTGCAATACTTGGCTTTGGCACGGCTGTAACAGGTTATGTGCCTGCATCAATAGCAATAAACGCATGGTTTATATCGTCACAGCGTGTGGTTTTGTCAATAGTTTTCACAGGCATGGCAATAGGCGGTGCGCTTTACTCTTTAATTTACGGCATAGTTACGGAGAATATAAACGGTTAAATTGCCATAATTTCAATTGGAGTTTTGACACTTGTAGGCGGCTTTCTTTCAATTGCCGTTTTTGTTAAAAACGCACCCGAAAATTACGGCGCACAGCCATATAAAAGCAAAGCCGAAATAAAAAAGGCAAAAACAAAATCAAAACAGGCGCAAAACACAAGCCTTATGCTGTCTTCAAAAAACATAGGAAGTACAGACAAAATTTTATACGCAATTATAACGGCAATTGCATTTATTGGAAGTGGCGTTGTAAGCGTAATTCAAAGCTATATGCCATCTTTTTGGGAAAACGGCGGTGTTTCGACAATAAACAGCTCTCGCCTTTATGCCACAATGATGATTATCGGCGCAGTAGCGTCTATTTTCGCAGGATATATAGCAGATAAATACAAAGGCACTGTCTTTGTGTTATACACATCAATTGTGTTTATTATTGGCACAGCAGTTTCGCTTTTGTTTAGCAATTTAGCCGTTTTATTCCTTGCAGCAGTACTTTTTGGCATAGGGTATCCATTGTGTAGCATAACCCCCGCAGTTTTAATGGGCGAAACTTATGACAAAGAAACTTACGCAAAGCGCATAGGCTTTTTGCAAGGCATAACCTTTATAAGCATAGCTGTGCTATTCCCTATCACAGGCGTAATGTTTGATGTTTTCGGCAGTTTCACTTTTGCATTTATACTTATGACTATTATGCTTTTGTTTGTGCCAATTCTTATGATTTTTTATAAAAAGGCACAAAAAACAGCTTTAAAAAACAAAGAAAATATAGTAAAGGATTGATTTAAAATGACAGTTAAATATACAAATTTTACACTAATTGACGGAGCAGGCAAAGTGACAGAAAATGCCACAATGTATGTTGAAGATGGAATAATAAAAGGCTTTGAAAATTGCACCGCCGCATTTGACGAAGAAGTTAATTTAAACGGCGACTATGTTATGCCCGGGCTAATGGACGGCCATGTGCATTACACAATGCCTACTTTGACATCGCCATTACAACGTTTAACAGATTTTAACGTCACAGAAAAAACTGTTTTTGCCATAAAGAACTTAGAGCTTGCCTTAAAACAAGGCACAACTTACGTGCGTGACGTTGGCAGTTTTGATGTGATACCGGCAGAACTTACACTGCGCAAATTTTTAAAAGACGGCACAATAAAAGGACCCGGTTACCAGTGCAGTGGTAACATAATAACAATGACAGGCGGCCATGCGGCAGACCAAAGCACAGCCGTTGCAGACGGCGTTGAGGGTGTGCGCAAAGCAACACGTGAGCTTATAGCACAGCAAGTAGACCTTATAAAAACAGTAGCAACAGGCGGCGTTGCAACAGAGGGTAACGATATTAACGCATACCAATTTAACGAGGAAGAGCTTGCCACAATAGTGCATGAGGCGCATAAGGTAAACAAAAAAGTAGCCGTGCACGCACATTGTGCCGAGGGCATAAAAAACGCCCTGCGTGCAGGCATTGACACAATAGAACACGCAACACTTGTGGACGACGAGGGCATTAATTTACTACTTGAAAAAGGCGCATATATAACGGCAACTTTTACAATAAAAGATTTAATTTTATCAAACCCCATAGTGCCAAAATTTATGAAAGACAAAGAAAAAGAACTTGAGGATATACACACAGCAAACTTTAAAAAGTGCTATGAGCGTGGCGTAAAAATAGCGTGCGGCACTGACATGACACCGATGATGTGCCCATTTACAGCAGTGCGTGAGATGGAGCTTATGATTGAAGCGACAGGTATGAGCACAATGGAGGCCATTACAATTGCGACAAAAAACACAGCCGAAATGCTTGGCATAGAAAAAACACACGGAACTTTGGAAATTGGCAAAAACGCAGATTTTATAGTCACGCCACAAAACCCACTTGATGATGTTGGTAACATAAGAAATTTAAGTTCTGTTTACCAAAAAGGTGTGCTTGTTTAATATGCTGTTATAAATAGGTAATATTTGTAATTGATGTAAGATGAAAATAATTACAAAAACGGTTATCCATATTGGGTAGCCGTTTTTTACGGTAAGGAATTAACAAAATTTGAGCTTTTATTTCGAAATAATGCGCAGTTTTACATCTGTCGACTGCAAAAAAAAATCATTATAGTGCAAAATACATATTAATTTGTCGAATAAAAATAAAACTTGCGTTAAAGCGTTTAGTTTTATTTAAGGTTATAAAACATAATAACAATATTTTGACTCGATTGAACAACGTTCGGTCGAGTTTTTTTGTGTCGAAAAATAGCATAATACCTCGAAGTCGCTCGCCTCCTTATAAATTTGAAAACTAAATTTCAAATTTATAAGGAGAACTTAATTAATGTTTAATTACTCAAGAGAAAAACACTTGTTTGAAGAAAAATGGAAAGCCACCCGAAATAAATATCAAAAACTTGGCATGAGTGCAGAAACAATAGATGCTTTATATGATTTTGACTTAAAGTGGTTTTGCAATAGGCGTACATATCAAAACAGAACAGATATATCTGATGAGAAGTCTATTTGCAATGACATTTGTACTGATGTTTTTGAGCATGAAAAGCTTAGCGTGAATTTTAGTGAAGAAAACTTTTT
>CAYJGM010000023.1:0-28077 GCA_964369495.1 uncultured Bacteroides sp.
CAAACGAACTTTTAGGGCTTGATTATGATATTGAAATTGTAGAAAAGCACCACCACAACAAATTAGATGCACCAAGCGGCACAGCGCTTATGATAGCCGACGAAATTAAGGCTAACGCACCGCATAATTATGAATATATTTACGACCGCCACACACAGAGGAAAAAACGTGATGTATTGGAAATGGGTTTACATGCGGTTAGAGGCGGCGGAATTGTTGGCGATCACGATGTGATTTTTTGCGGACAAAACGAAGTAATCACGCTTTCACATAATGCGCTATCACGTGAAGTTTTTGCAAACGGTGCAGTTAATGCCGCGCTTTTTATTGCCGGCAAGCCTGCGGGCATGTATTCAATGAATGATTTAATTAATAAATAAAATTACAAAATAAGGGCTGTGCCTAAATTACATCTTATAACCAAAAAAGGTTGTTTTTGTGTAATTTAGGCACAGCCCTTAAATTATTATCGTTATTCAAATTATTTTTGGTGCATTTCAAGCATCTCTTTTGCGTTTGCAAGCGAAATATCTGTTATATTGTCGCCTGAAATCATATTTGCAAGCACTTTAACTCTCTCATCACTTTTTAATTTAACAATATTTGTATAAGTGCGCTCTTGTTTAATATTCTTTTCAATTAATAAGTGTATATCTGCTTGCGCGGCAATTTGCGCTGTATGGGTAATGCAAATTATTTGCCTGCCTTTCGAGGTTTGCTTTAATTTTTTGCCTATTTTTTCTGCCGCAACGCCCGAAACACCTGTGTCAATCTCGTCGTAAATTATACTGCTTATGTCGTCCTTATCTGCAAGGGCGCTTTTTATTGCAAGCATAATGCGCGAAAGTTCGCCGCCCGAGGCTATTTTTGCCATTGGTTTTGGCGTTTCACCTATATTGGCACTTATATAAAACTCAATGCTGTCTTGCCCTAAAGAGGCAAGAGGCCCTTTTTTATGTATAAGCGATAAATTAATTTTCGGCATATTTAAAAAAGAAAGCGCTTTTGAAATTTCGCTGTTAAAATTCTCGAATGCCATTAGCCTTGTTTTTGTTAATTTATCGGCTAATTGCTTTGCTTTTTCATAAAGCTCGTCTTGTTTATCGTATAATTTATCTAAATGCTCTGCGCTAAATTCAATTGTTTTAATCTCTTTCATGGCGTTTTGTTCAAATTCCAGTATTTTACCTATATTATCGCCATATTTTTGCTTTAATTTATAAATAAGCGAGAGCCTATCTTCAATTTCTTCTAATTGTTTAGGCTCGAAATTAATATTATCTTTTGCAAAGGCTAAATCACGCGCAAACTCGCTAACGGTGTAAAAAATATCCTGCATTTTTTCATTTAGCACAGCATATTCATTTGAAAACTGCTCAATATTCGATAAGGCATTTGCCCCATCTCTCAATAAACTTATTGCATTAAAATTATCTTCATTTGAACTTAATGCGGTATCTGCCCTGTTTAAATTATCTTTTATCAGTTCAATATTGCGCATTGTATTTCGCTTTTCAATAAGCTCTTGCTCTTCATTTTCAATAAGGTTTGCGCTTTGAATTTCCTCTATTTGAAAGCGGAGCAACTCAAGTTTTCGCTCTTTTTCATCTTCGTTAATTTGTAATGAGTCTATTTCTTTTTTCACCTTGCACAATTCTTTATAAACAGTGTAATATTCCACATGTAAATTTTTATTTTGTGCAAAGGCATCTAAAATATAAATATGTTTTACAGGGTTTGTTAGGCTATGGTTATCGTGCTGGCCATGAATATTAATTAAGTTAGCGCAAATATCCCTTACAACGCTTGCACTTGCAGGCATACCGTTTATTCTGCAATTGCTTTTTCCTTCTACGGTAATTTCTCTATATAGTAAAAGCTCATCTTCAATTTCATAGCCCGCACTTTCTAATTGTTCTTTTACAGCCGGGGATAATTTATTAAAAGTTGCCCATATTGCCGCTTTTTTAGCCCCTGTGCGCACAAGTTCTTTTGAAGTTCTGCTGCCTAAAATTGCGCTTATGCTATCAATTAATATAGATTTGCCCGCACCTGTTTCACCCGTTAAAACATTCAGGCCACCGCCAAAAATAATATTAGCTCTTTCAATTACCGCAACATTTTCAATTGTAATTTCACAAAGCATAGTTTGCCCCTTAATACGCTATATATTTAGAAATTTGTTTTGTAATTTTCTTCGCAGCATCTTCTGTGCGCATCAAAACTAAAAAAGTATCATCGCCCGATAATGTTCCAACCACATCTGCCCATACAACCGAATCGAACACTTCACACGCCGCATTGGCCATGCCCGTAAAACATTTTACAAGCACCGTGTGCCCTGCGTAATCTACACCAATAACGCTTTGTGTAAAAATTGTTTCAAACTTTGAGGAAGCATTATTGTTTTTACCCATATTTGTAGAAACTGTATACCTATATTTTCCGCCTGTTGTGGATTTAACAAGTTTTAATTCTCTTATATCTCTAGATACAGTTGCCTGTGTAACATCAAAACCCGCAGCTTTTAAATGCAGCAATAGGTCTTCTTGCCTATCAATTGCATACTCTTTAATTAACTCTAAAATTTTATTATGGCGTAAAATTTTCAAAATTATCTTCCCCTTAACTTTTTGTCGATAGCTTTAAATTGGTCGGTTTTGCTAAGGCACATAAGCAACATTTTTTGTTTTGAAATTTTTATATCTATTGTACACTCATCTTTTAGTATTATCTCTTGCCTGCCATCGCAGCTACAACAAGATTCAGAGCGCCCGTTGTTATTTATTACAACCCTTAATTTTCTGCTTTTTGAAAAAACCATTGGTGGGCTTCGCATGCTATGTGCGCATAGTGGGGTTACAACAATACCATCTACTTTGGCATCTAAAATAGGCCCGCCCGCCGATAGCGAATATGCAGTTGAGCCTGTTGGTGTTGAAATAATTACACCATCGCCGATATAATCGTTTACCAGCACATCATCGCAATATATTTTTACGCCAATTGTGTGAAGAACACTTGTTTTTCCTATAACAAAATCGTTTATGGCAAGTTTGTTTTGTGGCTCGCCGTCAATAGCTATATCTAAAATACTTCGCTCGTCTAAATAAAATTTATTATCAACTATGTCTTTTAATTTATTAATTTCATCGGGTTCTATTGTTGTTAAAAAGCCCAAATTTCCAACATTTACGCCTAAAATAGGTAAGTTGTAATTTAAATTTTCACGTGCGGCTTGCAAAATAGTGCCATCGCCACCCACTGTTAAAATATAATCACAATAATTCAAAGCTTCTTTCTTTTGCATGTAAGTTATATTTAAATTTAAAAAATTGCCTTTATATGTATTTTCAACAACAACTATTGCACCTAATTCTAACAGTTCTTTCACACAGTTTATTGCAACACTAAATGCGTTATTTTTTCTTGTGTTTACAATTAAAAAAAATTTCATATTCTCTCCGTTTAAAAAGTGTTCATTATGGGAAAATTACAACAATTCATGTGCGTTATTTACAATATCGTTTATTGCTTGCGCTGTTACCAATGAAGATGTTTCTTCACTTTTGCTTTTTTCCACATGCATTATAAATTCCATATTGCCCTTTGGCCCTTTTATGGGCGAATAATCAACAGCAAGCACATTAAACGCATTATTATTTGCCAAATTTATTGCTTTTTCTATTACATTTACATGTGTGCTTTTATCTTTTACAACTCCGTTTTTTCCAACAAATTCTTTACCGGCTTCAAATTGTGGTTTTATAAGGCAAACACCCCTTGCATTTTGCGCTGTAATATCACGTGCAACAGGAAAAATATGAAACAATGAAATAAAAGATACATCTACACTAAAAAAAGATGGCTCATCGCTAATTTGTTCTTTTGTTACATTTCTTATATTTGTGCGTTCCATGTTTACCACTTTTTCATCGCATCGCAATTTCCATGCAAGTTGGCCGTAGCCAACATCAATTGCATAAACTTTGCTTGCGCCATTTTGCAACATGCAGTCGGTAAAGCCGCCGGTAGACGCCCCTATATCAATGCAATTTTCTCCATTGAGATTAATATTAAAAGCCTTTATGGCTTTTTCAAGCTTTAATCCCCCACGGCTTACATATTGTAGGCTTTGCCCTTTAATTTCCACATTTGCATCTTCATTTATCATGGCGCCTGCTTTATCTGTTTTTTCGCCATTTACATATACAATGCCTGCCATTATATATGCTTTTGCCTTTTGGCGGCTTTGTGCTAAATTATTTGTGTATAAATATTGGTCTAAACGTATTTTCACATTATATCCTTTAAAATATTTTAAATATTTGTTTTTTATTATAACGTATGCCTCAGTTTTAGTAAAATAGCATTTACTGCATATTATTATTTTTCACTTGTAAAAACTTTAAGCAAACTTTGTTCATCTAACTTGAATATCTCTCGCAATTCGTCAACGCTTGCATGTGTAAATTCATTAGAGTTTGCCGCAATATGCAAATATTTTCCCTTATACGAATTATTATTTAAAGCACATAGCAAATGTTCGCCTATGCCACCGCTTTTTATGCCCTCTTCCGCAAAAACAATTCTGCTGTATTTATCAAGTTCTGTTGCTAAACTTTGTGGCAAAGGGTGAATTTGGCACATTTTAAAAACATCTACGCCTACATTATTATCGGCTGATAATCTAGCCGCTTTAATTACAGGTGCTGTTTGTGCGCCGTATGTTACACATGCAATATTTGCTTGTTTTTCGCCAAAACTAAAAACATCGTATTCTTTTTGGCTGCAAGGTAATTTTGCAAGCTCTGTGTCTTCGTCGCCACGCGGATAACGTATTGCCCTTACTCCGCTTTCATCAATAAGCTTTGTAAGCCAAAATTCAAGCTCGTTAAAATTGCAGGGAGATATAACTTTAACCCCGGTTAATTGGCTTAAAAAGGCGGCATCGTAAATTCCTTGGTGCGTTTCACCGTCACCAACAACAAAACCCGCCCTATCTATTGCAAAAAGCACATTTAATTTTTGCAAATTAACATCGTGAATAATTTGGTCGTACGCACGCTGTAAAAAAGTTGAATAAATGGCAACAACAGGTTTCATTTTTGCCGCAGCTAGGCCGGCTGCAAAAGTAACAGCGTGTTGTTCTGCCATGCCAACATCAAAAAAACGGGTTTTGTGCCGCCTGTAAAAATATTGCAAGCCTGTGCCATATTTCATAGCTGCTGTAATTGCGCAAATTTTATCGTCTTTATTTGCTAAGTTAGACAAATGTTCGCCAAATTTACTTGAAAAAGAAATCTGGCTTGAAAAATCCGGATCTGTTAAATTAACCGAATCGAATGCCGAAACCCCGTGAAATTCTCCCGGGTTTTTTTCGGCCGGAACATATCCTTTGCCTTTTGTGCTTAACAAATGTATAAACAACGGTGCATATTGTTCGTTATTATAAGCGCTAAACAAATCACAAAGTTCTATAACATTGTGGCCATCTACAGGCCCAACATATTGAAAGCCCATGTTTTCAAACAAAGTAGAATGATAAAGGCGTTGGCGTAAAGAAGTTTTTATTTTTTGCAATGTTCTTCTAATCGGTTTGCCAACTAAAGGTATGCCATCCAAAACATTTTGTACAATACGTTTTGTAGCAAAATATTTTGGACTTGTGCGCAAATGTGTAAAATAATTCGAAACACTTCCAACATTTTTCGAAATAGACATTTCATTATCATTTAATATAACAATTAAATTGTTTAAATCTCGAACATTGTTCATGCCCTCGTAAACCATGCCGCCCGTAAATGCGCCATCACCCACAAAAGCTATAACCTTGCCCGGCTCGCCTTTTAAATTTTTTGCGCTCGCCATTCCTATGGCCGCTGAAATAGCTGTGTTCCCATGCCCTGCAATAAATGCATCGTGTTCGCTTTCTTTTGGCGCAGGAAACCCGGAAAGGCCGTTTAACTGCCTTAATTTATCAAATTTATCCATTCGGCCGGTTAGTAATTTATGTGTGTAACACTGATGGCCAACATCGAAAATAATATTATCTTTTGGCGTTGTAAATATTTTGTGCATTGCAACGCTAACTTCAATTGTGCCCAAATTAGATGATAAATGCCCACCTGTATTTGATACACTATCAATTAAAAAAGCACGAATATCCTCACATAACATCGGCAATTCTTTTTTGTTTAAATTTTTAACATCATTGGGGTTTTTAATATCTTTTAAATATTTATACATTATTATTATGTTGGCACGGGTAATAAAATTGAAATTAAAATACCCAAAAGTGCACCTGAAAGCACCTCTAAAGGCGTGTGTCCAACTTTCTCCTTTAATTTTTTCATCTTGCTAAGCGGTGATGTTTCATCCTCATCTTTTAGCCAATCGTCTAATATTTTATTTAATATTTTTGCTTGCTTTCCTGTTTCGTGCCTTACTCCCATGGCATCGTACATTACAACAGAGGCAAGGATAAACGTTATGGCAAAAAAAGGCGAATTAACACCCTCGCTTCTAGCCGCCGCCATAAAGGCAGAGCACACAAATGCAGAGTGTGCACTTGGCATGCCCCCTGCACCATACATTCTTTCTATCTCTAATTTTCCAACTAATGCCCAGTTTATAATTGTTTTTGCAAATTGGGCACAAAACCATGAAAAAATTGCAGTTGTCAATATATAATTTCCAAACAAAACGGTTTGAATTTGCATAAGAAACTCTCCTAATTATTTCGAACAATTAAATTGCGCGCTAATTCATTTAAAAAATTTGCTTTATCTTTAAAGTTTTCATCTAGTAAATCGCAGGCATTTTCTGTTAATTTCTGTGCCATTTGTATAGATTCTTCAACACCAAATAATTTTGTAAATGTTGTTTTTTCGTTAATTTCATCGCTTTTTGTAGGTTTTCCCATAATTTCACTGTTCGAAGTTGCATCTAAAACATCATCAATAATTTGAAAAACAAGCCCAATAGTTGCCGAATACTTATTTATAATGTCTTGTTTGTTTTGTTTTGCGTTTGCCGCTATTGCACCAAGATTTGCAGCGGCGCAAATTAACTTACCTGTTTTATTTTTGTGTATATTAAAAAGTTCGTTTTCATTAGCGGCATTTTTTTCATAGTATAAATCAAGTTCTTGCCCGTATATCATACCATTTGTGCCAGCGGCATTTGCAAGGCAAAGCACCGCTTTGCAATTTTGTTTATGTGAAAGTTCATTTTGCGCTATTGTTTCAAAAGCGGCTGTTAAAAGCGCATCGCCCGCTAAAAGTGCGGTAGCTTCACTGTATTTAACATGGCATGCAGGCTTTCCTCTTCGCATTTGTGCGTTATCCATACAGGGTAAATCATCGTGAATAAGCGAATAGCAATGCAGCATTTCTACCGCCGCAGCATAATGCACAGCTTTATTTATATCTTCGCCCAACATATCACACACAGCAAGGCACAAAACCGCCCTAACCCTTTTTCCACCGGAAAAAAGGCTAAATTTTGCGGCATCAGCTACTGTTGATTTTAAATTAAAAACCTCGCTGAAAATTTGCGGCAAATGGCTTTCAATTACACTTACATAAAAATTATATTTTTGTGTGTAATCCACTATTCATCCTCCGAATACAGCTTAACATTTATTTCGTCTACTTTCAGCTGTGCATTTTTTAATGAATTATTGCAAAACGCTATTAATTCCGCCGCTTTGGCATATAGTTCTATAGTTTTATCAAGCCCTGTTTTCTCATCAGACATCACTTCTAATATTTCATCTAACTGTTTTGCGGCACTTTCAAATGTTAATTTTTCTTTTGCCATGTTTTATCATCACTTTCTATTTGTGTAATACTGCATTTAATGCCGCCCTCGTGCAATTTAACAAAAACTTCATCTCCAACATCCACTTGCTTGTAAGTTCTTAATGTTTCATTATCTTTTTTTGCAAATGCATATCCCCTTGCAAGTACATCGTAAGGGTTTAATGATGTTAATAGTTTTGCATTTTGCTTTAAAGTTTTGCTTGCGTTATTTATTTTTAAATTAATTATATTATTTAGGTTGTTTTTTGAACTTTCAAGTTTTTCGCCATATATTTGCGTAATAATTTGCGCGTTTTTTAATATGTTCGAGCTTTTTATGTCGTCTATTTTATTATAACAATTTTGCAAGGTATATTGCATCATATTTTCAATATTTTTTGCCGTATTTAATATATGCTCAAGCTCGCTGTTCATATCCGGAACAACTAGCTCTGCGGCGGCGCTTGGGGTTGGGGCGCGCAAATCGCTTACAAAATCTAAAATGCAAAAATCTATTTCATGGCCTATGGCGCTAACAACGGGTATTTTGCAATTATACGCTGCCCTTGCAATAATTTCGCTGTTGAATACCCATAAATCTTCTTTGCTGCCGCCGCCGCGCGCAACAATTATTACATCGCATTTCTTGCTTTCATCAAGCGTTTTAATTGCGTTTGCTATGCCGTTTTGTGCCTTTTGGCCTTGAACGTTTACACTGCAAAGTAAAAAATGAGAATTTGGGTTTCGCCTATTTGCAACATTAAAAATATCTTGTATTGCAGCACCTGTTTTTGAAGTTACAAGCCCTATGCACTTTGGCATTTGCGGCAACATTTTTTTATGTTCAATTGCAAAAAGGCCTTCTTCTTCAAGGCGTGCTTTTAATTGCTCGTACGCTAATTGCATTGCACCAATGCCGTCTGGCGTCATATAATCTACATATATTTGAAATGCGCCGTCACGCTCAAATAATGAAATTTGCCCTCTTACAATAACGCTCATTCCGTTTTCGGGCAAAAAATTTAAGTTTTGCGAATATATTTTAAACATAACCGCTTTAACGCTACTTTTATTATCTTTTAACGAAAAATAAAAATGCCCTGTTTTAAAGTGGTTTGTAAAATTAGAAATTTCGCCGCTTATAGCTATATCGTATAAAACCGCATCACTTTCAAGCAAGGTTTTAACATATTTATTAAGTTCACTAACGCTTATAATATCTGCCATAAATTGCTCCTTAGCGTTGCTTTATTAAACGCCACGTGCTGCTAATATCGCCACACCTATTGCGTTATCTGAAGAGTAAAGCTGGCTTGTAAAAAATGCATCGCTTATTTTACTTTTTATGTGTTTATTAATAACATTGCTTGCCATAACGCCACCCGCAAAAACCACGGGATAATTGCCATATTGCTTTCTTGCGGCAATAACCATTTTTAAAATTGTTTCACTTATTGCCAAAAGGCAGTATCTTGCAATATAATCATGTGGCTTATTTTCATTCATTAATTTATCGCATATGTTTTCAAGGCCGGAAAAACTGCAATTTATGCCTTTAACGCTAACTTTAGGCTTTATTTCATCATTATTTTTTTGCGCAAGCGCACTTAATTGTTCGCCTGACGGGAAACTAAAACCCAGTTTTACCCCTAAACGGTCTACCGCTTGGCCGGCGTACAAATCTGTGCTTTTGCCTATTATTGAAATTGCTTTTATTCCCTTGCACAATAAAAGTTCTGTTGTTCCGCCCGAAACATGAAACACAAAAAAGTGCTCATTGAATAAATTTAACATATCGGTGCCGAAAAGGGCCGCTGCAATATGGCCTTGTTGGTGTGTGGTTTTGTATAAATTTATGTTTTTTGCAAGCGCAAAACTTTGCGCAGCACAAACGCCTGCCAAAAAACATGGCATATATGAATTTTCAATATCGCGCGGTTTACAGGAAACGCCAACATTAGTTATATTTTGTATGTCAACTTGTTCTTTTAATTTTAAAAGCATTTGCGGCAACGCCAAAGTATGGTGAAAAACAGCATCGCTTTGCCTTAGGCCAATTTCGCCTTGTTTTACGGGTAAAAACTGCTTATCGTTATATATAAGTTCATTATTATCGCTAAAATAAACCGCAAGGCTTGTGGCATAATTACTTGTATCAATACCAAGTGTTAGCATTAATTTTCACCATTTGAAACATTTACATTATCTGCGCGTAGTTTTTTTGAAACCGAACCCAACACACCGTTAATAAATTGAAAATCGTTATCTCCGGCGTATTTTTTTGCTATTTCAACAGCTTCATTTATAACAATGCTATCCATATCTTCCTCGCTTGATAACATTTCGCTAACCGCTGCACGTAAAATTGCGGTATTAACGCGCGGAAGCCTTGATATGCTCCAATCTTTTAAATTTTCGGTTATTAACGCATCAACTTGCATTGTGTTATTGCAATAAAAATCCAACAATTTTTTTGAAAAATCATCAAATTTAAACTCTTCGTTTTCATTTGCAAAATTTACAATTTCCTCGTATGAATTTATATTAAACGATGCCTCAAATAAAACAATTATTACATTTTCTCTTGCTTTTCTTCTTTTCATTTTATCCTCACTGTTTATCTTGCTTTTTTTACGCAATAATGTATTAAAAGCCCCCCGACAATTTGCGGAGGGATTAGGGATTGTTAAAAACCCAACTATTTCGGCAAATATATTGATACATTATGTTAGGCTAATATATAATTTAAACTGCGTCTTCGCTTTGTTTACGGCATACACCCACAACAATTATATTAACCCTTGAAACAGTAATGCCTGTCATATTTTGCACGCTGGTTTTTACATTTTCTTGTATTTTTGTGCACAATGGCTGAATTTTATAGCCGTATTCAGCAACTAAATTAATTGTAATTTCCGCAACACCGTCTAGCAAAATAACTTCTACAGCTTTTTTTGAAACAATATTTTTAAAAATTGAGCGCACACCTACAGAAGATGTTTTAATCTCTTTTGCACCTTCTATTTCACATGTTGCCATGGTAGCTATTTTGGCTATAACATCTGTTGAAATTTGCAAACTGCCGTTTGCACCATTTTTATTATTCATAAATATTCACTCCTTAAAGCATAGACATATTTTTAAAACAAATTTTGAATTATTTTGCCGTAAATTTTATTTAATAACGCATTTTAAAAGCACCACCATTTAGTTTGAATGATGCTATTATTTTGACTGTTTATACATTATAACACAGTTTTTATTCATTCTCAACTGTTTTATATAACAAAATAAAAAAACAAAAGATGCTTTAAAATTATAATAATTTTAAAAATTCACCTTTTGTTTTTTATTTGTATTTAATAAGTTTAATGTTCTAAAAAGGAAATTTGAAATAAAGCAAGAGCGCTTATAAAACCGGTTTTATTAATTCTATCGACATTTAATTATGCCGCGCCATTGTATTTTTTTGCAAAGAATAAATACTCATTCGCACTACTTTTTATTAATCCATAAAAGCATCGTGAATAACTTTAACAGCTTTTTGCGCTTCATCTTTTGCAATTAAAACCGAAATTTTAATTTCGCTTGTAGATATCATTCTTATGTTTATATTTGCCTCTGATAAACTTTCAAACATTGTTGAAGCAACGCCCGGGTGGCTTTGCATACCTGCGCCTACAACCGAAACTTTTGCAACATCGGTATCAACTAAAATTTCAGTGCCGTTAAAGCGTGCAAGGTTTTCCTCTAAAGTTTTTTTAGCTGTTTGCGCATCGTCTAAAGGCACGGTAAAAATTAAATCTTTGTTTCCTTGCCTACCTGTTGATTGTAAAATAATATCAACATTTATTTTATGTTGCGCCATTAAACTGAAAACTTTAAACGACATACCCGGAACATCGGGAACCTCTAAAATTGAAATAACCGCCACATTTGTATCTTTTGCAACACCTTTTATTAACATTCCTTCCACGGATGTAACCTCCTTAACTATTGTACCGGGTTGTTTTGTAAGAGATGATAGCACCTCTAATTCTACGGCATATTTTTTTGCAAGTTCAACGCTTCTGTTATTTAACACTTGTGCGCCTAGGCTTGCAAGCTCTAACATTTCATCGAATGTAATTTCATTTAATTTTTTAGCATTTTTAATATAACGTGGGTCTGCCGTGTAAACGCCGTCTACATCTGTATAAATTTGGCATAAATCTGCTTTAAGTTGTGCCGCAATAGCAACTGCGCTTGTGTCGGAACCGCCACGGCCTAAAGTTGTAATATCATCGTGCCTGTTAATGCCTTGAAAGCCCGCCACAATTACAACACGTTTTTTTGAAAGCTCGGTTTCAATTCTGTCTGCCTCAAGCTTTTTAATTCTTGCTTTAGTGTATGATGAATTCGTTTTAAAGCCCGCTTGCCAGCCTGTTAAACTTACCGCCGGGCAACCAATTTGCATAAGCGCCATCGCCAAAAGCGAAATGGTAATTTGTTCACCCGTAGAGAGTAAAACATCCATTTCACGTTGCGATGGGTTATCGGTAATTTGTGCCGCCTTTTCAATTAGAATATCGGTTGTATCCCCTTGTGCCGATACAACCACAACCACATCGTTTCCGTTATCTCTTGTTTGTTTAATGGTGGCTGCAACATTAAAAATTCGCTCTTTATCGGCAACAGAAGTTCCGCCGAATTTTTGTACAATTAATGCCATAATCTTCCCCCTTATCTCTTATTTATTATTATGGTTTTCAACCACTGCGCCAATGTTATCGGCATTAAGCCTGTGTATTTTAAATGCATTTAAACTATCATCTTCTTGCAGTGCATTTTTCATTTCGGAATAAAATTTATCGCCCCCAAAAGGCAGCGCACATAAAATTGTAGGCCCTGCGCCACTTATAAATACACCGGGAGCACCTAATTTTTTTGCCAAATCAAAAATTTCAGTACCGCCTTGAATAAGCGGCAATCTATATTGGTGATGCAGTGCATCTTTTGTTGCAACTTGTAAAAAATCGTATCGTTCTTCGCAAAAAGCGGTTGCTAAAAGCGCCGCACGTGATAAATTATAAATTGCATCTTTATGTGAAATACTATTAGGCAAAACCGCCCTTGCTTTTTCCGTTAACAATTTAAAATTTGGAATTAAAGCTATAAATTGCAAACTTGGCAGCACTGCTTTTTTAAGCGAATACACATTGCCTTCATCATATGCCGAAACCACAAAGCCGCCCAAAAGCGCAGGCGCAATATTATCGGGATGCCCTTCTATTTTTGTTCCAAGTGTTAGAATTTCTTGCCTTGTCATGGGGTTGCCCAACATTTCATTTGCGCCAAGAAGGCCTGCAACTATACACGCACTGCTAGAACCTAAACCACGTGCCATAGGTATTCCGTTTGTTTGCACAATTTTCAAACCATTAAGCTTTTTACCGTAAATTTCAAACACTTTTCGCACCGTGCTATATATCATATGTTTTTCATTTGTTGGCACTTTTGAGCCATCGGTAGTGGTAATGTCAATTTCATCGCTCTCTTGCATTAAAACGGTGTTGTACATATTAAGCGCCATTCCGCATGCATCAAAGCCCGAGCCTAAATTTGCGCTGGTTGCGGGAATTATTATCTTTATCATAAATTTCCCGCCTTATCATTCAATAATTTTCATAATATTATTAATTATAATATTACTGTCTTTTGCTTTTTGACACATTAAATTTATGTTTTCTTTGGTAGTTTTTGCTGTTTTAATGAAAATTTCACCAGTTTCAGTTTCTAATACCATTATATTTCCAAATATATCTTTTAGTGCGCTTTCATCTTCGCAATTTGCCCTTAAATAAAATTCATATTCATCTTCGTCTTTATATTCTTCTAAAAGCGGTGTGCTCTCATTCCAAAACAGGCTTGTATGAATATCGTTTCCGTTTTTCAAAGCATCTATCACATCGGCAACAACCGCACTTGCCGTTGGAAGTTTACCCGCACCTTTGCCGTAAAAAAGCACATCGCCAAGCATATCTGCTTTAATAAGCACCGCATTGTAAACATCTTCCACAAGCGCAAGGCGGTGAGAATTTTTCAACACACAAGGCTCTACCCCGCAAGAAATTTGCCCGTTATTTTGCCTTTTTGCCCAGGCAATTAACCTTATTGCATACCCTGCTTTTTTTGTTACAAGCATGTCTTGAAGCGAAATATCGCTTATGCCTTTTGTGTTTATGTTTTGCGTGAAAATTTGTGTGCCGCTTATTATACTTGCCAAAATTGCAATTTTGCGCTGTGCATCAAAGCCGTCGATATCTGCGGAGGGATCTATAGTTTCGGCATAACCTAAATCTTGCGCTGTTTTTAACGCCTGATCGAATGTTAAATTTTTATTTAACATTTTTGTTAGCATAAAATTAGTTGTGCCGTTTACTATTCCCATAACTTCGCTAACAACATTTGCAGCTAAGCATTGATAAAGCGGCGTAATCAGCGGCATTCCACCGCCAACACTCGCCTCGAACAAGAAACAAACTTCATTTTCATTTGCTATTTTTAAAAGCTCCGCACCATGTTTTGCAACAAGCTCTTTGTTAGATGTTACAACATGGCGGCCGCTTTTTAAACTTTGTTTAACAAATAAATAAGCCGGATTTATTCCCCCTATTGTTTCAACAACAAGTTCAACTTCTTCATCGTTCAAAACAATATCTATATTATTTACAAACAAATTTGCGTTTGGGTGGGATGAGAAATCTCTTATATCACAAATATATTTAACAGAAATTTCTTGCCCTGCCCTGCGGTTTACGTTTTCACTGTTTGCATTTAAAACCTCTAAAACGCCGCTTCCAACGGTTCCAAAACCTAAAATTGCTATTTTCGCCATTTTAAACCCCCACTTAATAAAATTTTACCCCAGTAATCGCACATCTACAACATAACTTTGCTGTTTAATTAATTCAACAAATTCCACAAGGCTTATTTGCAACGCTTCAGTGCGCACGCTTATTGAAACTTGTGCCGTTTTATTTGAGGGTGTTGATTGGTTAATAGTAACTATAGATGCCCCCGAATTTGAAATAGCGGATATCAATGTTTGAAGTGCGCCTGTTTTATCTTTAATAATGCAATTTACCGTGTGAATTTTAGTGGCATTTTCAACATCAAAAATGCAATCTTTATATTTATAAAAAGCACTTCTTGATATTTCCACTGCCTTTGTTGCCTGCGATACATTTTTAACGCTACCCTCTGCAAGCAATTGCTTTGCGTTTAAAACTTTTTTAAAAACTTCCGGTAAAACTTCAATATCCACAAGCAAATAACGTTTTTCCATATAACTCTCCAATTTGGTTGAATATTATTTAGCCAAGCATATTTAAAGCTGTTTAATTGTAATTGCTTTGCCACAGTTTTAAACTTTAGCTATGATATTGCGTTGATATTTTATTTTTAACAGTTTATCATGTATTCCACAAAAAAACAAGTGTATTTGTGAAAAATACACTTGTTTCTGTTTTTTGCACAATAAAATTAAGAAATTGCAAATATTATTGTGGAAGTTTAAAATAAATATTAATTCATAAAAGCAGAATTTTTTTGAACGCTGAAATATTTAATAATTGCATATTTACAATTTTAATTGACACGAAAAATTTTTTGCATTAAAATAAAGTAGAAAATAAAATAGAAGAAGGTGCATAGACATGAATAATCAATTAATAAAACAAGCACTTAATGAGCTTAAAAATAAAAACGCCACTGCTGTTTTAGGGATAGATGGCATGGTAGACGAAGTATGGCAACTTGTTGATAAACGAAATTCCGCAAATGAATACGACAAAATAGATAATTTAATTTCATTCGGCAACGAAATAACACAGCGCGGCACAGGCGGAATGGCTAAAGAGCGCATTTTAAAGCGACGCACAAACGGCGGCTTTGTTTGTAACACAGGGCGAGCTGTTATAGCATTAGGCGTGCAATCCTCGTTTTTGGGCACTTTTGGAAAAGAGCCATACGATGAAATATTTAACGAATTTAAAGATAAAGCAAAGTTTTATTCTGTGGGAAACAGCGCAAATATACAAATTTTAGAATTTATCGACGGAAAAATCATGATGCCCAACTTAGAGGCTATAATAAATTTAACATGGAAAGAAATAACCGAAATATTTGACAAAAACACAATAGCCGATATTTTTAACAAAGATATTGTTGGCATAGGCTACTGGTCTAATATGTATGATTTTGAAAACATAATGCGCAACATAGTTGAAATATGTTCAAAAAACAAAAAAACCAAGCGAATTTTTCACGATTTTGCCAATTTAAACAAACGCACAAAACCCGCACTTTTACAAGCTTTAGATGTACTTAAACAGCTTAATGAAAGCATACCGCAAACACTAAGCTTAAACGAGCATGAGGGCGCAATTTTATGCGAAGCACTGGGCATAAGCTACCCTAACGACATAAACAACAAAAATGCCATGCAACCGGCTTTGCTTTCGGTTAAAGCCGCCAGAGATAAAATTGGTATAGATGAAGTTGTAATTCACACATTACATTTTGCGGTAAGCTCTTCATCGCATAACGGCGATGCATGCTCGTTGCAAAACTACTGCGAAAAGCCTGTTAGAACCGCAGGCGCCGGCGATACTTTCAACGGTGGATATATGGTTGCCTCGCTAACCGATATGCCACAAGAAGAAAAATTGGTATTTTCAAACGCATGCACTTACCATTTTGTATCCAAAGGTATCGCACCCACTGTTGAAGACATTTTACAATATATTAAATAATTACACTTTCAAAACAAATGCCATATGAAATTTTTAGCAAATAGCTATATTTAAAATTTTCATGTGGCTTTATTTGTAAAATATTATAAAAAATTTTTACCGCTTTGTTTTAATTAAATAAATATCTACAATTTTATATATCATATCATATGTATTAAAAACAGTAAATAAGTTTACATTTTTTTAATTTGTAGTTTTGTATTATTTAATTTGTTTTATATTATAATTTTATGGTATAATGCAACCAATCCTATATAAATATATAGTGCTTAAAAAAACATTTAAAGGTGATTAATTCAATGTACCCTATTTTTAACATATTTGGCTTACAAATTCCGGCTTACCAAGTTATGAGTTTAATTGGAGTTATTATCACGTTTATTTTTATTTTATATGTTACAAAACGTGAAAAACAAAATATTAATAACAGTATATATATTTTTTTATTTGTTCTAATTGGTGTATTAATTGGTGGGCGTTTTGTTTTTGCAATTGTAAGCATAGATACATTACCCTCAATCATAAATAACTTTATACTTTATAAAGAATTTGATACTTTGCTTTATGATATCAACCGCCTATTTAGCGGCCAAGTGTTTTACGGCGGTTTATATGGTGGTTTTTTAGGGCTTTATGTTTATTCAAAAATAAACAAGCTTGATGCATGGCATTATTTGTGGCTTTTTACGCCTACGGCATCTTTGTTTCACATTTTTGGGCGCATGGGATGTTTTTTTGCCGGCTGTTGTTACGGCGTTCCCATTGCCGCAAACCGCTATACATTTTTAATGAATGGCGGCGATGTAGCAAGAATTCCCACACAGCTTATTGAATCATGTTTTAATATAATTTTATTTGTATTATTGTTTATTTTGCAAAAAAAACCAAAATTTAAAACACATTTATTTAGGCTTTACATTGTTTTTTATTCTGTGTTTCGTTTCACACTTGAATTTTGGCGTGGCGATGAAGTGCGCGGAATATACGGTTTGTTATCTACCTCGCAAATTATTGCGCTACTAAGTTTAATAGTGGTATCGGCAACTTATATATATGCGCATTTTAAAAAAGCGGCAAAATAAATACGCAAACACAATGATTTATTATTAAAATTTATGTTTTATTTTCATTATTTTATGTGAATGTAATGAAATAATATTATGGCAAAACATAGCTTATTTTTTGCCATAATAATTTAGCATTTATAAATTTTTCTATTTACTTGACATTATCACTTGCGCTATTTTATACTTGATTATATATATTAAATAATAAAAGAATACGGGGAAAATTATGCGAGAATACACACAAATAAACAGTGAATTAATTGAATTTATTAAACACAGCCCAAGTGCATTTCATGCTGTTTTACAGGCGGAAAAAATGCTACTGGAAAATGGCTTTGTTCAATTATTTGCAAATAAGCCTTGGCATATTGAAAACGGCGGTAAATACTACACAAAAACGAATAATTCTGCCATTATTGCATTTATTATGCCAAAAAACAATTATATCGGTGCGCATATTGTTGCCACTCACAGCGATTCGCCTACCTTTAAAATTAAGGCTAACCCTGAAATTGTAACGCAAAACGCATATATAACATTAAATATTGAAAAATACGGCGGTATGCTTTTAAAACCGTGGTGCGATAGGCCGCTTTCAATTGCAGGCAGGGTGATAATTTCACAAAACGGCAATTTAGTTGAAAAGTTTATTCACTTAAAACGTGATGTTTTAATGATAGCAAACCTTGCAATTCATATGGATAGAGATAGCAATACACAGCGGCAAATAAGTGTACAAAAAGAGTTTATGCCGCTTTTTGCACTAAGTGGAGGCATAGCAAATTTAAACGATATTTTAGCAAAAGAATTGCAAATTGAAAAAAATGAAATTATAGACAGCGACCTATTTTTATATTGTACCGACGAAGGCAAAATATGGGGCGCAAACAACGAATTTTTATCTGCGCCACGCCTTGATGATTTACAATGTACTTTTAGCGCGCTTAAAGCTTTGCTTAATGCAAAGAGTGAAAACAAAATTTGCGTCACTGCTGTTTTTGATAACGAAGAAGTTGGCAGCACAACAAAGCAAGGTGCGCTTAGTGCATTTTTAGGCGACACATTAAAGCGTATAAATATATCTAGCGAAAAAACACAAGAAGAAATGCTGATTTTTAAGGCGAACAGCAGCATGGTATCTGCCGATAACGGCCATGCACTTCATCCTAATTATTCCGAAAAATCAGATATTACAAACGTTCCTGTTTTAGGAAAAGGTTTTTTAATTAAATATTCGGCTAACCAAAAATACACAACAGACGCCCTAACCGGCGCAATGGTGCGCAAAATTTGCGACGATAATAAAATACCATACCAAATTTACCATAATAATTCCGATGTTTTAGGCGGCAGTACCCTTGGAAATTTATCTTCTACACAACTGGGTATACCATGTGCAGACATTGGCGCGGCAATGCTTTGTATGCATTCGCCTTATGAAACCACCAGTTGCGAGCAAACGCAGGGCTTAATAGATTTTATGCGTGAATATTTTAGCACAAATATTATATAAAACCAGCATACAATTTACATGTTGTTAGTTATATTACCAATTCAAATACTATAATTAAAGGGGATATATTATGCAAAAAGCACTTATTGGCATGCAAATGATGATGGTTAAAGAAACCATAAAAACAGAGGGTGTTTACACAGCGCTTAAAAAAATAAGGGAAATAGGCTACCGCGCGGTGGAGGTTTCGCAAATTGATATGACAGAGCAAAATGTGAAAGAGCTTCAAAAAGCACAAGAGGAACTTGGCATTATTATTGCGGCAATGTCTTGCGGAATTACGGCAGAACTTATGGATGGTGTTCCCTACCCCGGCGATAGTTTAGAAAATAATTTTGATAAAATAGTTGCGGATTGCAAAGCCGTGAACTGCCCTATTTTACGCATAGGTATGTTGCCGTTTAAATTCGCTTTTTCTTTTGAAAAAATGATGGAACTGGCACAAATTTGTGAAGATTATGCAGTGCGCTTAAAAGAACACGGCATAGATTTATACTACCATGCGCACAACATGGAATTTTACCGCCATGAGGGTGTGCCGGCATTAACACATATGAAAAACAAAACCAAGGCTTTAGGCTTTGAATTAGACACACATTGGATGCACCGTGGGTGCGTTAATATTGTAGAATATCTACACAGCTTTAAAGGCCGTATTCGTGCTACACATTTAAAAGATTATAAAATTGTTTTACCCGGCGAGGGTTTTCGCGGTTTTGCGGATATAGAACACTATGGCGAAGTTGGCGAGGGCTGCATTGATTTTGTGCCCATTATAAGCGCTGCTGTTGAAAGCGGTTGCGAATTTTTATTCGTAGAGCAAGACGACTTTTACGGCGATGATGTATACACATGTTTAAAACGCTCTTACGATAACCTTGTTAAAATGGGTTATGGCGATTGGTTTTAATAATTTAATTGTCGATAACAATTAATAATTATTTGTATATTTCTTTAGTTGCCTTTTAAGATACTTTCACGCATAGCTTTAGGCAAAATAATATACGAAAGGGCTATAATATGTTACAACAAAAAACTGTGTGCGCATTAATTGTTGCCGCGGGCTCTTCTACACGAATGGGTTTTGATAAACTGTTGTATAAATTTAATAGCAAAACTGTTTTTGAACACAGTTTGCACGCTTTTGAAAACAATGATTTTATTGATGAAATAATTGTTGTTGCCGGTGATAATATTACACATATAAAGCAATTAATGCAAAACTGCAAGAAAAAAAACATGGTGATTAAAGGCGGAAATTGCAGAAGCCAGAGTGTTAAAAACGGTATCATGAAAGCAACTGCGGATATTGTTGCAATACATGATGCCGCAAGGCCCTTTGTTGATGATATAATTATAAACGAAACCCTAAACGCTTGTTTAAAATACGGTGCCGCTGCACCTTCGGTTGCAGTTAAAGATACAATAAAAATTACAAACGAAGACAAAACGATTAAAAAAACGCCAAACAGAAGCCGGCTTTTCGCTGTTCAAACGCCACAATGTTTTTTCACAAAAGAATACTTAAATATTTTAAAAGAGCATTTCAGCGAAGATTTAACCGATGATTGTTCGCTTTATGAAAAGGCAAATAAAACTGTGTTTTTAACACAAGGCCATTACAAAAACATAAAAATAACAACGAAAGACGATTTAGTGCAAAATGAGGTGACTAATATTAATTTTAAAATAGGCCACGGCTATGATGTGCATAAATTCGCACACGATCGAAAATTAATTTTAGCAGGCGTAGATATAGAACATAACATGGGCCTTTTAGGGCACTCGGATGCGGATGTTTTGGCACACGCCGTAACAGACGCTTTGCTTGGCGCTGCTGCTTTGGGCGATATAGGTAAATTGTTCCCCGACACCGACGATAAATATAAAGGCGCAGATAGCATAAACCTTTTAAAAAACGTGGTGCAAATAATTACGCAAAAAGGCTATAAAATTGGCAATGTTGATGCTACGGTTATTTGCCAAGCACCAAAACTTGCGCCTTATATAGGCAAAATGCAAGAAAATTTAGCCACGGCTTTACAAATTGAAACAAATAATGTTTCAATAAAGGCTACAACAGAAGAGGGCCTTGGCTTTACAGGCGAAAAACTTGCTATAGCTGCACATGCCGTTTGTATTTTGCATAAATAAATTCATTTAAGTAAGTTAATATAGCAAAACTTTACAGCAAGAACAGAGCCCTTGCTTTGCATTATGTTTTGAGGCAGCAAAAAACGTCACATAATATAAATAACCTTTACTCCGTTTCGGTTATTTATATTCTTTTATCTAATCGGCGTGGCATAGCCACATGCCAATTTATATTATACTCGTACCTTGTATAATATAAATAACCTCCATTTCATTGCGGTTATTCATATTTTTTTATCTAATGGCGTGCCTTACACATAATCTGAAAAATTTCTTTATTTCATCATATTTTTATGGTATAATAATACAATGGTTTTACAAAATTAATTATAGTAAAATTTTATATGATATTTTATCATAATTTTAAAATACACCTAAAACAAATGCATGCCGCTAAATTTACGGTATAGTAAAACAGTAACTTGCAAAACAGGGGGGCTAAGTTGAATACATTAAATGAATTTTGGGTTGCTTTTTTAGCAACTTTACAAAAGGCAACATGGGTAGATTTATTTGATATTGCCGTTATGGCAGTTTTAATTTACGCAATAATTTCCTTTGTAAGAAAAACCAATACAACACAAATGGCAAAAGGCATTATAATTGTTATTTTGCTTTATTTTATTGCGGATGTTGCCAATATGCGTGCCTTTAGATATTTTGTAACAGAATTTACTCTTTACGGTGTTGTAGCACTGGTTGTTGTTTTTCAGCCCGAACTTCGAAGAGCGCTTGAAACCGTTGGCCGTTCAAGCTTAATTCGTGTTGTGAATTTTGGCGCAACCCCCGGCGGAAAATCCATGCGTGATGTTTGGCAACATGCTATTATGATTATTGCAGATACCGCCGATAAGCTAAGTATTCACAGAACAGGTGCGCTTATTGTTGTAGAGCAAAGCACTAATTTAGATGAAATTATTAAAACAGGCACAAAAATAGATGCGCTTGTATCGGGCGAATTATTGCAAAGCCTTTTTTACGATGGCACCGCTTTACATGATGGCGCGGTTATAATAAAAAATGGTAGAATTGCTGCTGCAGGCTGTATTTTACCGCTTTCAAGCAATTTAGAAATAGGAAAAGACATGGGCACACGCCACCGTGCCGCACTAGGAATGAGCGATAGCTCTGATGCGCTTGTAATTATAGTTAGCGAAGAAACCGGCATAATTTCACTTGCTAAAAACGGCATTATTATAAGAAGGCTCGAGCGTCAATCTCTTGTGCATATGCTACAATCAGATTTAATACCCGACGATGAACATACAAAAAAAGGGCCATTTTGGGCAGTTTGGAGGAAAAAAGATGGAAACAAAAATGGATAATTCCAAACAAACCCAAAAAAGCCTAAAGGATATTTTACAAACAAAACAGGCAACCATGGTAATTTCTTTTATAATTGCCGCTGTTCTTTGGCTTATTGTTGTTACTACTATAGATCCTAATACTACTCAAAGTATTCTTGTTCCTGTGGATTTAAGTTTCAATGAAGCTGTTTATACAAGCCAAGGTTTAAGTATTGTTGAAAGGCCCTCGCAAACCATTAGCGTTACAGTAGAGGGCGATGGCATAGAGCTTGCCGGCCTTGCACAAGCAGATGTTTTAGCATACCCGGATTACTCTAGCATAAAGGGTGCGGGAACATATACATTACCGCTAAGTGTAAATTACACAGGCCAATCAAATTTAAATATTGTAAACGACGATTTTGGTTACATCACTTTAACATTCGACAAGCTTTCAACGGTAAAATTTCCAATTTCAGTTACTGTTTCAGGTGTGGAACTTTTAGACGGCTATTACATGGATTTGCCTGTAGCCTCTGCAACCGAAGTTACACTTACAGGCCCGGAAAGTGCAATTAACCCAATTGAAAGCGTTTTTGCAAATGTTTCGCTTACAGAACAACGAACAGAAAGCGCAATTGTTACAACACGTCTTACCTATTTAGACACAAATGGAAACATTGTTGAAAACATTGATATAACAGCAGATATTGAACAAGTTGAAGTTACTGTACCAATTTACCCAATTAAAGAATTACCTCTAACTATTGAATTTACAGGTGTTCCCTCGGGGTACGATCCATCGGTGCTTGGCGCTACATTAAGCGATAAAACTATTAGGGTTGCGGGCCCTGCCGCACAAATGGATAATATGACAAGTGTCAGCGCAGGAAGCATAGATTTATCTACATTTGTTTTAGGCGAAGAGATAACTTCAAACATAGTGTTGCCCGAAAATGTACGAAATGTTGACGGCCTTCAAACCGTTACTGTTTATTTTGATACACAAGGTTATACTACTACAACTTTAACTGTAACCGAATTTAGCACCATTAATGTGCCCGAGGGTGTGCAAATAACTTTCCCAACAGGCAGAATAAACAATGTTCGTCTTGTAGGTGAAGAACAAGAATTAAGCGAACTTTCAGACACAAGCGTTATAGCTCTTATAAATGCCGATGACTTAACCGTTGTTCGAGGCCAGCAAAATATTCCTGTGCAGATTATAATTTCATCAACAGATACCGTGTTTGCAACCGGAAAATACACTATTTTATGTGAAGTTGCACCGGTGGAAGAAGATGAAGAGGAATAACAATATAAATAGCAAAACTAAAACATAATACTTTTTCATACAAATTGTTTGTGTAAGTATTTGCACAAACAATTTGTGTGTGTGAAGTAAAATAAACATACCCGGGGTAAAAATGATTACAATAAACCAAATACGTTTGCCGCTTTCGTGCACAAAAGAACAAGCCATACAAAAAGCGCTAAAAACTATAAAAATTAACCCTGCGGATGTAGATTTTGCCGACATTCATAAAATATCCGTAGATGCAAGAAAAAAACCGCCAATGCTTGTTTACAGCATTGCTGTGCAATTAAAAAATGAAAAAGTGTTTAATATCAGCAGTATTTTTTCAAGCAATGTGCAAATAACAAATAAACTGCCAAATTTTACTTTACAACCGGCTAAAACCGACATTAGGCCTGTAATTTGCGGCTTTGGCCCTGCGGGAATTTTTTGCGCGCTTGCGCTATCACGTGCCGGCTATAAGCCAATTGTTTTAGAGCGTGGTGCAGAAATTGAACAAAGAGTAAAAGCAATTGAAACTTTTGAAGAAAACGGTGAATTTAACCCTAGTTCAAATTATCAATTTGGCGAGGGTGGCGCAGGCACTTTTTCAGACGGCAAACTTACAACAAGAATTAACAGCCATTTTTGCAAATATGTAATTGATGAGCTAATAAAACACGGCGCACCCAATGAAATTGCTATTAAGCAAAAACCACATGTTGGCAGCGATATTTTAAGAGATATTATTGTAAATATCCGAAAAGAAATTTTAAAAAACGGTGCACAAATTAAATTCAACACTAAATTAGAGCAAATTATAACAAAAAACGGCAAAATAAGCGCCGTAAAAACAAATGAGGGCATTATAGAATGCCAAACTTTAGTGCTGGCTATGGGCCATTCCGCAAGAGATACTTTTACCATGTTAAACGAAAGCGGCATGACACTTTCACCAAAACCTTTTAGTGTGGGCTTTAGAATAGAACATCTGCAAAAAAATTTAGAGCAAAGCCTATATCATGATGCCGCAGGCCACCCCGCGCTGCCCCATGGCGAGTATCAACTTTCAAAACAAATTAATGGCAGAGGCGTTTATACCTTTTGCATGTGCCCCGGTGGCGTTGTTGTGCCTGCAACAAGCGAGGAAAATGCGGTTGTAACAAACGGCATGAGCTACCATTCAAGAAATGGAAAAAACGCTAACAGCGCCGTAGTTGTAAGTGTTAATCCGCATGATTTTAACAACAATGCATTTGAAGCAATTAAATTCCAACAAAAACTAGAGCAAAGCGCATTCATAGCGGGCGGTAAAAATTATTATGCACCCGCACAAGATGTTAATAGTTTCTTAAATTCGCAAAATTCATTAAAAATAACCGATGTTACGCCAACTTATTCAATCGGTGTAACGCCGTATAATATTGCAAAATTGCTACCCGAAGAACTTTCAAATTGCCTTAAAAATGCTTTGCTTTCATTCGATACAAAAATAAAAGGTTTTGCATCGCCCGGCGCAATTATTACAGGGCTTGAAACACGCACTTCGTGCCCATTGCGTTTACAAAGAGATGAAAACGGCCAAAGCGTTGATATTATGGGCATTTTCCCTTGTGGTGAGGGCGCGGGCTATGCCGGCGGAATAATGAGCGCGGCGGTAGACGGGCTTAAAACAGCACAAAATATTGCAAATTCAATAAATTATATGTGAGTTAAAATATTTCAAATTATATGCTAACTCGTTAAATTTTGATATTATATAAAAATAATTATTTTAAAATTTCCCTGTATACGGTTTATTAATTTTAAACAACTGCCCTTTTTAACATGGTTAATTGGTTTAAATTCATATATCAGCACAAAAGTTTCGACGAAAGGTACATAATAAATGTTTTATCGTTCTTGGCATATCAATGAAATAGATGAAAATATATCAAATGAAATAAGCAACAGCTTTAATGTGGATAAAATGGTTAGCGATATTTTAGTTTCACGCGGTTATAATACAGTAGAACTTGCAAACGACATTTTACTGCAAAACAAACAATTGCCAAACCCCATGCATATGCTAGGCATGCAAGAAGCTGTGCAACGTATTTTATCGGCAATAGAGAACGACGAGCGCATTGTTATTTTTGGCGATTACGATGTAGACGGCGTAACTGCAACAGCTCTTTTGTATTCGCATCTTGAATCGCTTGGGGCAGAAGTTTACTATAAACTTCCTTCTCGTTCCGATGACGGATATGGGCTTTCACCGCAATTAGTTAAAGATTTGGCTAATAAAAAGGTAGATTTAATCATCACAGTAGATAATGGTATTTGTGAGCACGAGGCAGTTGAGCAAGCAAATGAGCTTGGAATTGATGTAATTATTACAGATCACCATCTTGCTCCGGAAAAGCTTCCAAACGCCGTAGCCGTGGTAAACCCACAACAACCGAATGATAAAAACGAGTATAAAATTCTTAGCGGCGTAGGCGTTGCATTTATGTTGGCTGTTTGCCTTGAGGGGTGCACCCCTGAAGAGCTTTTGCCAGTTTATGCCGATTTAGCCGCCATTGGCACAGTAGCCGATATTATGCCGCTTATTGGAATTAATAGAAAAATTGTTAAAGAAGGCCTTTTGCATTTGCAAAACACGCAAAGGCCGGGGCTTTTGGCATTGATGGAAAATTGCGGTTTAACCGATAAACAATTGCAAGTAGAAAACATTTCTTTTGCCATTTCTCCAAGGCTTAATGCCGCAGGAAGAATGGACAATGCAACCGAAGCACTTGAACTACTTTTGTGTGACGATTACGAACAAGCACAAGCAAAAGTTTTACAATTGCAAGAGCAAAATGCCGCACGCCAAAAAGAAGAACAAGATATTTTAAGCGATGTGTTGCAAAAAATAAACGACGATGAAAATTATAAAAAAGAACGCATTATAGTTGTTTCTGAAAAAAATTACCACCAAGGCGTTATAGGTATTGTTGCCTCACGCGTTACCGAAGTGCACGGTAAACCCGCTATAATTATCTCGGTTGATGAAAACGGTGAGGGCAAAGGTTCGGGCCGTAGCACTGCCGGAATATCGCTTTACAACGGTATATTGGCATGTGAAGATTTGCTTTTACGTTTTGGTGGGCATGCACTTGCCGCCGGTTTAAGCATAGCTAAAGAAAATATAGATACATTTCGCAATAAAATTAACAAATGGGCACTTATGGAATATCCAACAATAAAATATCCTAAACTACAATTGGATATCGAGGTTAATATTTGCGCTGTAACGCAAGAAAAATTAGAACAAGTTTCAAAACTTGCACCGTTTGGGCAAAAAAACCCTGCTCCCCTTTTTCTGATAAAAAGCGGAATAATAGACGCGATATACCCTATTAGTGAGGGCAAACACAGTCGGCTTAAAATTAAACAAAAAAGCGATGTGTTTTATGCGGTATATTTCGGAAAAAACTCAAAAACTTTGCCTTATAATATAGGCGATACCGTAGATTTAGCCGTTAGCTTATCAAATTACGAGGGTAAAAACGGAAGTGTTATTTCAGGCCGAATTAAAGATATACGCCCTGCCGGCTTAAAAGAAGAGCACCTTGTACAAATTGCGCTTTTTGATGCGCTATGTTGTGATGCCCCTTTAAATGAAGAACAAAAACAAATTTTAAAGCCAACACGTCAAGACAGTGTAGATGTTTATCGTCAACTACAAAGCGATATTAACACTTCAGATTTGCGTGTTCTTTTTGCCAAATTAGGCGAAAAGCGCACCGGTAAAATTTTAACATCGTTACATGCCTTTTTAGAACTTGGCCTTGCGCAAATTATACAAAAAGACGATGCGGAATATTACACAATATCGCAAAATACAGAAAAAAAAGATTTACAAAGCGCGCCTATAATGTTAAAGTTAAATTAAATTTAAAAATATATAGGTTGAGTGCATTATTATTTAAGTGAAAGAAAATGTTTTTTAACGTGCTTGTAAGTTTTAAAAGTAGTTTTCATTGAAACCTCCTACTTTTCAGCGTGAAAAGGCTAGGTTTTGCTTTATACAAGGTTAGTAATTCGTTTTTTTAGGTGGTTGTTAATTATTAAAGCTGGCTTCATTGAAACGCCCTACTTTTCAGCGTGAAAAGTAGCAAAACCGCTGGGGCCTT
>CAYJGM010000024.1:0-27841 GCA_964369495.1 uncultured Bacteroides sp.
CCAGCGGTTTTGCTACTTTTCACGCTGAAAAGTAGGACGTTTCAACGAAACCAACCTTAAAAATTAATAAGCACTGATAAAAACAAATTACTAACTTTGTATAAAGCAAAAACCTAGTTTTTTCACGCTGAAAAGTAGGGCGTTTCATTGCAAGCTACTTTAAAAAACTTACAAGCACCTAAAAAACAAATCACTAACTTTGTTTCGCTTAAAATCACAATGTTCAAAACCTATGCCTTTGTTATCATATCAAGCGCCTGCGGTAAAATAACCCATTCGGCTTGTTGCATAACCCGTTTTTGTAAAGTTTGCGGGGTGTCATCGCTTAAAACATCAACTGCTTTTTGCAAAATAATTTCGCCGTCATCTGCAATTTCGTTTACAAAATGCACGGTTGCACCTGTAATTTTAACGCCTTTTTCAAGCGCGGCTTCGTGCACTTTTAGGCCGTAAAAACCCTCGCCGCAAAAACTTGGTATTAAGCTTGGGTGCACATTTATTATTTTTTTAGGGTATGCTTTTATAATGCTTTCCCCTAAAATGCACATAAACCCTGCAAGAACAATAATTTGTATATTGTTTTCTTTTAATATTTTTAATAACGCTTTATCGAAATCGTTTCGTGTTTTAAAACTTTTTCTGTTTACAATGGCTGTTTTTATGCCCTCTTTTTCTGCCCTTGTTAGCGCAAAAGCACTTTCGCTACTACTTAAAACAAGGCTTAAATTTACATTTGGCAATGTGCCGCTGTTTTTTGCATTTATAAGTGCCTGCAAATTTGTGCCGCCGCCACTAACTAAAACTGCCGTGTTTACCAAAGTTTAACACCCTCTTCGCCACGTTTTACCTCGCCCAAAATATATGCGCCTGCTTCGCCGTTTGCGCTTAAAATATCAAGCGCTTTTTGTGCGCTTTTCGCGCTTACAACAATCGCCATTCCAACGCCCATGTTAAAGGTGTTATACATATCACGCTGTGGTATATTGCCCTCTTTCATTATTATGTCGAAAATTGTCAATACACGAACATCGCTTTGTTTTATGCTTGCGCAAAAACCTTTTGGCAGTGCACGTGGGATATTTTCATAAAAACCGCCGCCCGTAATATGGCTTATTGCGCTAATTTCAACGCCGCTTTCGGGGCTTAAAAGCGCATGTACCGCTTTAACATAAATTTTTGTTGGCGTTAAAAGCACTTCGCCCAAAGTTTTGCCGTTAAATTCGGGGAAAACCTTGTTTAAATCTTCTGCCTCTAAATTAAAAATTTTGCGTACAAGCGAAAAACCGTTAGAGTGCACACCGCTTGAGGGCAAGGCAATAATAGCATCGCCCTCTTGCATGTTTTGCGCATTTATTATGCGGCTTTTATCAACAACGCCAACGGTAAAACCGGCAAGGTCGTATTCATCTTCGGGGTAAAAGCCGGGCATCTCTGCCGTTTCACCGCCAATTAATGATGCACCGCACTGCACACAGCCCTCGGCTATGCCTTTTACAATATCGGCAATTTTTTCAGGGTGATTTTTACCGCACGCTATATAATCTAAAAAAAACAGCGGTTTTGCGCCACATGCAAGCACGTCGTTCACACACATAGCAACGCAATCTATGCCAACCGTATCGTGTTTATTCAGCAAAAAAGCAAGCTTTAATTTTGTGCCAACGCCGTCTGTTCCGCTAACAAGCACAGGTTTTTTTATGCTTTCAATATCAAGTTCAAACATGCCGCCAAAACCGCCTATGCCGTTTAAAACGCCACTTGTCATAGTTTTTGCAATGTGGGTTTTCATAAGTTCCACCGCTTTGTAGCCTGCGGTAATGTCAACGCCTGCGGCTTTGTAGCTTTCGGAATAACTTTTATCCATTATTTGCTCCTTAATAAATTAATCTGTTTGTAATTTTTGCTCGAATTTGCTTTTATCGCTTTTTTGGGGCGGCGGCGAAGGATAATTACCCGTAAAACATCCGCTGCAAATTCCGCAATCGCTGCCAACGGCAAGTTTTGGTAAATCTGCCACGCTTAAATAACCTAAACTATCTAAATTTAACTGTTGTTTAATTTCATCAATCGAAAAATTATATGCAATTAAATTATCGCTTGAATCTATATCGGTGCCAAAATAACATGGGTATCTAAACGGCGGCGACGAAAGGCGCATATGCACTTCTTTTGCGCCTGCATCACGCAGTAGTTTAATTAAATTTTTACTTGTTGTGCCACGAACAATACTATCGTCAACCAAAACAATGCGTTTGCCGTTTACAGCGCTTGAAATAGGGTTTAATTTAATGCGTACGCTAGTTTCACGGTCTTTCTGGTTTGGCGCAATAAATGTTCTGCCTATGTATTTATTTTTCAAAAAGCCAATGTCGTATGGTATTCCGCTTTGCTTTGAAAAACCCAATGCGGCATCCAGCCCTGAATCGGGAACGCCGATAACAACATCTGCTTGCACAGGGTGCTCAAGCGCTAAAAATGCGCCTGCACGTTGCCTTGCAGTGTGCACACATGCGCCGTTAATAACGCTATCCGGCCTTGCAAAATAAATATATTCAAAAACGCAAAAACTGCTTTTTTGCCCACAATGTGTTTTAATGCTTTTTATGCCATCTTCGCTAACAACAACAACTTCACCCGGCAAAATATCACGCACAAATTTTGCACCGATAGTATCCAGCGCACAGCTTTCGCTTGCAAATACAACGCTGCCGTTCACTTCGCCCATGCAAAGCGGCCTGTAACCTAATGGGTCACGCGCGGCTATAAGTTTGCGTGATGACATTACCACAAGGCAATATGCGCCTTGCAAATGATTCATTGCTTTTACAACGGCATCTTCTATGCTTTTTGCCTTTAAGCGCTCTTTTATTATGGTATATGCGATAGCTTCCGTATCACTTGTTGCGTGGAAAACCCCGCCGGAAAGTTCAATTTCTTCACGAAGTTCGCTTGCATTTGTTAGATTACCGTTGTGCGCAAGCGCTAAATTTCCCTTTATATGCCTTATTACAAGCGGCTGTGCATTTGCACGTGTTTGTATGCCTGTTGTTGCATAGCGGCAATGCCCAACGCTCATTTGCCCTTTTGGTAAATGCGCCATAACTTCTTTTGTGAAAACTTCGTTTACAAGGCCTAAATCACGATATTTTGTAATTATTCCGTTATCGTTAATTGCCATGCCGCAACTTTCTTGCCCCCGATGTTGCAGGGCATAAAGGCCGTAATAGGTAGAATTTACAATATCGCTAAGTTCGCCTTTTTTATCGTAAATTCCCAAAACGCCGCATTCTTCGTGCAATTTATCGTTTTCGTTTAAATAGTTCAATTGTAATCTCCATTCGGTTTTTTGTTGTTTGGTAAGGGCTTTAAGCAACGGTTTTTGTTGGGGTATTAAACGTATTGTTTGCCTTACCCCCACCGATTAAATGCGTATCGGACAGCCCAGCAAAAACCAAACGGCCCTTGCATAAAACTGCCCGATTTACTTTTATTCGCCCAACAAACGGCTCATAACTTCAGCATATGCCTCTTGTTCACCGCCCAAATCACGGCGGAACAAATCTTTATCTAAATGCGCATGTGTAACACTGTCCCAAAAGCGGCATGTATCGGGGCTAATTTCGTCTGCCAAAATAATTGTGCCGTCTTTTAGGCGCCCGTATTCAAGCTTAAAATCTATTAATTCTATATTGTATTCTTTTAAAAATTCCGATAAATATGTGTTTACTTTCAACGAATAATCCGCGATAATTTCAAGTTCTTGCGGCGTTGCGGCATCAAGTGCGGCAATATGGTATTCGTTAATCATAGGGTCGCCCAGGGCATCGTCTTTATAGCAATACTCTAAAACAGTATTTTTTAAAACTGTTCCCTCTTTCATTCCAAGGCGTTTTGCAAGGCTGCCCGCAGCAACATTGCGCACAATAACTTCAAGCGGCACAATTTGAACTTTTTTTACAAGTGTTTCACGTTCGCTAAGTTCTTTAACATAATGCGTGGGTATGCCTTTTTCGCTAAGCATTTGCATTAAACGGTTTGTTACACGGTTATTTACAACGCCTTTTCCACGTATTGTGCCCTTTTTTTCGCCGTTGCCCGCTGTGGCATCGTCTTTATAATCAACCAAAACAACATCTTCATCGCTTGTTGCGTATACTTTTTTAGCTTTGCCCTCGTATAATTGTTGTAATTTTTCCATTTTAGTGCCCCTTTTCTTTTTTTAGTTAATTTTATTGCAAATTATATTAATTATTATTTTACGCTTTGTGTGATAATTAGGTAATGTTGAAACTATTTAATTGAAAAAACCTTAAAAACATAACCTTTAACTTTTTAAAGCGCGGCTAATTCTTTTTGTATATTCTCATCTTTTGCGGCAATTTGTTTTGCCATATTTGCCCTATCTTCCAAAAGCAATTTTGTTAAACGTTCATCACCTACTGCCAAAATTTGCGCCGCTAGAACAGCCGCATTTTTTGCGCCGCCTATTGCAACGGTTGCAACGGGTATTCCGCTTGGCATTTGCACTGTTGAAAGTAGTGCATCAAGGCCGTCCATCGTGCCGCCTTTGCAAGGTATACCAATAACGGGCAAAACAGTATTTGCCGCAACTGCACCGGCTAAGTGTGCGGCCATGCCCGCCGCGGCTATAATTACCCCAAAGCCGTTTTGCATGGCATTTTTTGTGAAATCCGCCGCTTGGTTTGGCGTGCGATGTGCGCTCATAATATGCACCTCAAAAGGTATATCAAACGCCTTTAATTGTGCCGCCGCATTCTTTACAACCGGCCAATCGCTATCCGAGCCCATTAATATCGCAACTTTTTTTTGCATAATTTTTACCCCTTTAAATTAAAATAAAAATACCGCAGGCGCAGGTATAACTTCAATTGCACATAGCGGATAATTTTGGATATTTACGTTTTTATAACAGTATAAATTCATGCACTTTACCATTTTAACTTAAGTAATTTAACGCATTGAATTTCACCATAAAAACCCTATTTTATATGAAATAATAATATAAGAATATTTTACAACAAAAAGCACCATAAAAGCAATATTTTTTTTATCATTATTTATTATTTTATAACATCATACAATTTGCGGCAAAAAAACCAAAAGTTTTTTAATGATTTTATTGATTGGTAATTATTTTGTGTGGGTATTTCTTGTTGTTGGTTTTAGTTAGCCAAATCGATATAATCAAAGCCCGCCTATTTTGGGCAAATTTATGCGCAATGCTGTGTTATCTTCACTCGCAATACAAGAAATATTACTCGCTTGCCTGCCTGCCTATCACAAAATTTGCGCAAAATAGGTTCAAAGAATTTTTTATACCGCCAAAAGCCTAAACTTACCTCAAACAAGTGCAAAACCTTTGCTTTAATGCCTTTGGTATTGACATAAAAGTGTAATGTGGTAAAATTTATTATGAGGTAATATGCACTAATAATAAACGGAGAATAAAACATGATAGTAATTTTTAAGCAAAGCGCATCTTTGGCACAAATAAACACCCTGTGTGATGAATTTACAAGCCGTGGCCTTGCGATACATAACTCTAAGGGCGAACACACGCATTTAATTGGCCTGATAGGCGACACAAGCATGGTAGATATCGACCTTTTGCGTGCACACGATGCCGTTGAAGACGTTAAGCGTGTTAGTGAACCATATAAAAAAGCCAACCGCAAATTCCACCCGGACGACAGCATAATTACAGCCGGTGGCATAAAAATCGGCGGCGGAAATTTTACGGTTATGGCGGGCCCGTGCAGCATTGAAAGCCACGAGCAAATGCAAGAAGTTGCCATAGCGGTTAAAAAAAGCGGCTGTGAGTTTTTACGTGGCGGCGCATTTAAACCACGCACAAGCCCCTATGCCTTTCAAGGTATGAGAAACGAAGGGCTAACCCTTTTAGAAAACGCAAAAAAGGAACAAAACATCCCCATAGTAACCGAAATTATGGACACACAGCACATTAACTTATTTGAAAATGTTGATATTATTCAAGTTGGCGCAAGAAATATGCAAAATTTCGAACTTTTAAAAGAGCTTGGAAAGATAAAAACACCTATATTATTGAAACGTGGGCTTTCAAACACAATTGATGAATGGCTTATGAGCGCAGAATATATAATGGCGGGCGGAAACGAGAACGTTATACTTTGCGAGCGAGGCATACGAACATTTGAAACAAGCATGCGCAACACGCTTGATTTATCGGCAGTGCCTATGCTAAAACACAAAACACATTTGCCTGTGATTATTGACCCAAGCCACGCAACAGGTATATCGTGGATGGTAGAACCTTTAAGCCTTGCCGCCATAGCCGTTGGCGCAGATGGGCTTATGATTGAAGTGCACAACAACCCTGCAAAAGCACTGTGCGATGGTGCACAAAGCCTAACGCCAAAAGCGTTTGATGAACTTATGAAAAAATTAAAGGCAAGCGCCGGATTTTACGGTAAAACAATGGCTTAAAATTTATAGGTTTAGTTTATATTTGATAATAAATTTAATGTAAATTACAATTCACGAAGTTTATAATAGCGCAAGCTTAAAAATAAAACTAATATAGGATTAATAAACCTAAACGATAGCACCCTTTAGCAACATTAGAACAATGTAATCGTGAGCGTATGTCATTCTAACTGTTAGCGAGCGATTGTGATTGTTTTTTGTTGCGGAATTTGGGCACATCGTTGGGGGTTCGGGGCGCGACGCACCGCAGTGCTAGTGCCGAAAGTTAACCGCCGTAGGCGGCTCTTAAATTTTCGGCCTTTTGCTTCTTTTCACGCTGAAAAGAAGGACGATACAATGCAAACAGCCTTTATAATTTACATCTGCCTATAAAATAAATTGCTCACTTTTTCTTGAAACTACAATATACTAAACCAACACCATTTTAACAACAGCGAAAGTTTGAATTTAAACCTCAACTTAATATATTAAAACGCCCTTTTTCTTTTAACTAAAGCCCAACAACTAAAAAACATGGCACAAACATAACTGCTTTATAATTTTGTGCCTTTTAAAGAAAGGAATGGTAATATTCATGGCACACGACAAATATATCTCACCGTTTCAAACACGTTATGCCTCAGATGAAATGCAATATCTTTTCAGCGAGGATAAAAAGTTTACCACATGGCGCAAACTATGGGTATCGCTTGCAAAAGCACAAATGGCAAACGGTCTGCCCATTACAAAAGAGCAAATAAGCCAGCTTGAAGAAAACACCGATAATATAAACTACGATGTTGCCATTGCGCGCGAAAAAGAGTGCCGCCACGATGTTATGAGCCATGTTCATGCATACGGCGTGCAATGCCCGCTTGCAAAAGGCATAATTCACCTTGGCGCTACAAGCTGTTATGTTGGCGATAACACCGACGTTATAATTACAAAGCAAGCGCTTTTTGTTGTGCAAAGAAAACTTTTAAATGTTATGAATAACCTTGCAAAATTTGCAGATGAATACAAGGCTATGCCTGCACTTGCCTATACACATTTACAGCCGGCACAGCTAACCACGGTTGGCAAGCGTGCAACATTATGGCTTAACGAATTATTGATGGATTACACCGAAATTTGCCACAGAATAGACAACATGCAATTTTTAGGCAGCAAGGGCACAACGGGCACACAGGCAAGTTTTGTTGAACTTTTCGAGGGCGACAGCGAAAAAATAAACAATGTTGATAAACAAATTGCCGCCGATTTTGGCTTTTTGAATATTGTGCCTGTAAGCGGCCAAACTTATAGCCGAAAGGTAGATTACAATGTTTTAAGCACGCTTAGCGGCATTGCGCAAAGCGCGATGAAATTTGCAAACGACATTCGCCTTCTAGCTAATTTTAAAGAGATGGAAGAGCCATTCGAAACACAGCAAATCGGTTCTTCCGCCATGCCTTACAAGCGAAACCCAATGCGAACAGAACGCATTTGTGCGCTTGCACGCTATGTTATGGTAGACGTTTTAAACCCCTCGTTCACTGCCGGCACACAATGGTTTGAGCGCACTTTAGACGATAGCGCAAACAAGCGAATTGCCATGGCAGAGGGCTTTTTGGGCGTTGATGCAATTTTAAATATCATGCTTAATGTAACAAACGGCCTTGTTGTTTACCCCAAAGTTGTAAATGCGCGAATAATGGCGGAATTGCCGTTTATGGCAACCGAAAACATAATGATGAAAGCCGTAAAAAAAGGCGCAGATAGGCAAGAATTGCACGAAAAACTACGTGTTCATTCGCAGGCGGCGGCAAAAGCGGTTAAGGAAGAGGGAAAACCAAACGATTTAATAAGCCGCATTGCAAGAGATAAGGCGTTTGCTTTGAATGAAAGCGAAATAGAAGAGCTTTTAAACCCCGAAGATTTTACAGGCCGCGCAAAAGAACAAGTTAGCGAATTTTTAAGCAAGTGCATTGCGCCTATATTACAAAACAATAAAGATATTTTGGGCGAAAATGTGAATTTATCGGTTTAGCTAAGGCGTGTGCAAACTGCCGCTAACATTATGTTTATTGGCATATTTTCAGTTGCAAAAGCTTGAATTGCCAAAGCATAAAAAGTCAACTTAAAATCTGCACTGCTTAAATTGGTGCACGCAAACAATAATTAACCCACAAGGATAACAAAATGATAAAAAAAGCAACAGAAAATGATATACCCACAATTGAAAAATTACTTAAAATTGAAAATGGCAATTTTAAAAACCTTGATATGCCAAAAGATATTTTTATAATGCGCCTTAGAACTTTTTATAAAGCTTTTGGCTTAGACACCCCAAATATATGTTTTTACCTTGTAGAAAAACCAAACTGTGCGCCGGACGGTTTATTGTGTGTTCACGGTGCAAGTGCGCTTTATACAGGCGCAATGCAAGATTTGCAAGAGTTTGAAAGTTTTTTAAACGCTTTGAAGATTATTTCGTTTAAAAGCAACAATATGCTTTTGCCAAATTGGCTGGCTAAACCACATTATTTAATGAAACGTGATAAAACTTGTAAAATAGGTGTTCACGTTGCGCCTGTTATGGATAAGCCCGATTTATGGCAGCTTTCACAAAGCGGCACATTAAGCAATATAAGCGCCGAGGCTTGGTATTCAAGCGCTTCGCGCCTTGTTAAAGCAAATTTGGCGGATATTCGTGCCGTGGCGCTTAATGTTAATAACAGCGCACAATATGTTTCAACCGTAGGTATATATTCTATGAATGATTACCTTGCGTATATTTCCGCCGTTGAAACAAAAGAAGAGCACCGCGGCTGTGGATACGCAAGCACACTAATAAGCGTTTTGGCAAATGCACACGCAGATAAAGATATTTATTTAACTTGCACGCCTGAAATTCACGGTTTTTACGAAAGATTAGGCTTTAATTTTGCAATGCCCGTTTGCGAATTTGTTTGCGATGAAAACGCGTAAATGCCGCTTTTCAGCTAACGCTAATTTCTATTGAAAATACAGCCATACACTCTGTTCTTTTTACCGTGCGCTTCGCACACGCTAATCGGAATACGACAAGTATTTGTTAATACCCTACGTTGCGCAAATAAAACAGCCCTTGGTTTAACCTACATTTTCACTATGGATTAGCTTAACACATTATTTTAAAAACCCACAAATCAAAAACACCAACGCAGGAGTAAAAATGCAAAACAACACAAATATTAACGAGTTTTTTAATTTTTCAGCGCAAATTTTAAATGCGGATAAAAAAGCCCTGCAATTGTGCGAGGGTGCGTTTTCAAAGCTTGAAAACATAAAGGAATACAACCAATTAAAAATGCTTAAAACTTTTACGGAATGCCGTGTTTCGGCCTCGCACCTTTTGGGCACAACGGGCTATGGCATAGGCGATATTGGCCGAGATAAATTAGAGGAAGTTTTCGCAAAATTAACAGGCAGTGAAGCGGCGCTTTTCAGACACAATTTTGCAAGCGGAACACACACAATTGCGGTTGCGCTTTTTGGGGTTCTTCGCCCGGGCGATAGCATGCTTTGTGTAACAGGCCGCCCGTATGATACCTTGCACGGCGTTATAGGCATAGGCAAAAGCGATTATGGCTCGCTTAAAAATTTTGGCATACATTATAAAGAAATTGAACTTTTAAATAACAGTTCGCCGGATTTTGAAAACATTAAAACACAATGTAAAACGGCCAAAATGTGTTATATTCAGCGCAGTAGGGGTTATTCACAGCGCACGGCGTTATCGCTTGATACCATAGAGCAAATTGCAAAAACCGCCAAGGCGGCAAACCCTAATATTATTGTTATGGTAGATAATTGCTACGGCGAATTTACGCAAACAACCGAACCCACACAGCACGGCGCAGATTTAATGGCAGGCAGTTTAATTAAAAACCCCGGCGGTGGCATTGCGCCCACGGGTGGATATATTGCCGGCAAAGATGAACTTGTGCAACTTTGCGCACACAGGCTAACCGCCCCCGGCGTTGGCGGCGAGATAGGCTGCACTTTAAATGTACTTCGTGAAATGTATTTAGGGCTTTATTATGCGCCGCTTATTACATGCGAAGCATTAAAGGCAAGCGTTTATGCTAGTGCACTTTGTGAAGTTTTAGGCTATAGCGCACAGCCGCATTACAGCGAACAACGCGATGATATAATTACAAGCGTGCAAACAAAAAGCGAAAAGGCCATGTGTGCTTTTTGCGAGGGCGTGCAAAGCCAAAGCCCCATTGATAGCTTTGCAACCCCTGTGCCAAGCGATATGCCCGGTTATGAAGATAAAGTTATTATGGCGGCAGGCGCATTTACCATGGGCAGCAGCATAGAGCTCTCGGCAGACGGCCCTGTAAGGCCACCTTATACGGTGTATCTTCAAGGCGGTGTAAACTTTAATGCCGCAAGGGCAGGCATTTTGCAAGGCGCTTTTAATATGCAAAGCCTATAATAAAAACCACATAGCGAAAAGGAGAGTAAAGTGCAAATTTATAACACATTAACACGAAAAAAAGAAGAGTTTATACCCCTAAAAAAAGGCGAGTTTAACATATATGTGTGCGGGCCAACGGTTTACAACTATATTCATATAGGAAACGCACGCCCAGTTGTAATTTTTGATGTTTTACGCCGCTATTTGGAATATATGGGCAACAAGGTTAATTTTGTTACAAATATAACTGATATCGACGATAAAATCATCACAAAAGCAAACGAACACAACATGAATATGCAAGAGTATGCACGCAAATACGAGGCGGAATTTATGCACGATATAAAAGGCCTTAATACAAAGCAGGCAAGCGCATATCCAAGGGCAACAGAGCATATCGATGAAATTTTATCCATAGTTAAAGATATTGTAGATAAAGGCTATGGCTATGTTGCAAAAAACGGCGATGTTTATTTTAGGGCGAAAAAATTTAGCGAATACGGCAAATTAAGCCACCTTGTTTTGGAAGATTTACAAAGCGGTAATCGCAAATTGCGCAGCGATATGCAAGAAAATTTAAAAGAAGACGAGGCCGATTTTGCCATATGGAAAGCCGCAAAAGAGGGCGAGCCTTATTGGCAAAGCCCATATTCCAACGGCCGCCCGGGCTGGCATATCGAGTGTAGCGCTATGGCGCGCAAGCATTTGGGCAACACTATTGATTTACACTGTGGCGGCGAAGATTTAATTTTTCCGCACCATGAAAATGAAATTGCACAAAGCGAGTGTGCAAACGGCTGTGAGTTTTCACGCTATTGGATGCACAACGGCTTTTTAAATATAGACAACGAAAAAATGAGCAAAAGCAAAAATAATTTTTTCACGGTTAGGGATATTGCCGAGCATTTTGGCTATGAACCGCTTAGATATTTCCTTTTAACCGGGCATTACCGCATGCCTTTAAATTACACGCAAGAACTTTTAACGGCTTGCAAGGCCTCGCTTGAAAGGCTTTACACATGCCGCGAAAACTTGCAGTTTGCCATTGATAACAGCGAATTGCAAAACACCGAAACAAACGATGATAATTTACAAAAAGCCGCACAAAATGCAAAACAAAAATTTATATCAGCGCTTGATGATGACTTAAACACGGTTAATGCGCTTGCGGCAATTTTCGATTATGTGCGTGAAATTAACACATATAAAAACGAATGCAGTAAAAAACAGCTTTCAAATGCGCTTTTAATATTTGATGAACTTTGCGGCGTTTTAGGCATTGTGCAAAACACGCAAAAAAACGATATCCCCGAAAAAATTATGCAATTAGTGCAAGAAAGAGCCGACGCAAAAGCCAATAAAAACTACGCAAGGGCAGACGAAATAAGGCAAGAAATAAAAGAGAACGGCTACAGCGTTGAAGACACAGCAAAAGGGCCGAAAATTTCAAAAATATAACGCTATTATGTTTGTTTTAGCGCGCAAATATGTAGCGCAAAACAAAATAAAAAAGCGGTTTTGCCGCCAAAATTGCCCGCTTTTTAGTTGGCGGTAAAATAAAATAATTTTAAACAAGGATTATAAATACTTGACAATTTAACGTTGTGAATTTTTAAGGAGTATAGTTTGACAAGCATATTTTTAACTTTTTTAAGCTTTGTTGCGTTTTGCTTAATAGGCCTGTGTTTTTCATCACTTTTCAAATTTAATACCGCTTTAGCGCCTTTTGTAAGCGCTTGTTTTACCATGCTATACTTTACATTTTTTGGCATGTTTAATTTAATTTTACCAAGCGGATATATTTATTTTATCACCGCCGCTATTATTGCGGTTTTATTCGCAACAAAAAAACTTGAACTGCCAAAACTTTCGCTTTGGTTTAATGTGTTCTTTTTCGCATGCGTTCTTATGATAATTCTTTTCGGTATTAAAACGCCTTATTTAAACTCGTGGGACGAGTTTTCATATTGGGGAACCGCCGTAAAATTAATGAAACTTAACGATATTTTACCTACAACGGCACAAATTGGTTGGCCGTGGATATCCTCGCAAAAAGTTGGGCTTGTTGTTTTTAATTATTTCTTCATGTTTTTTGGCAATTACGAAGAATGGCGTATTTTTATAGGCGTTAATGTTTTAACTTTCTCTGTTTTTTGTGCGCTGCTTGCACCTTTTGTTGGCAAAAAGAAACATGTTGGCTTCATTTTTTCACTTGTTTTATTCTTATCGCCTTATATTTTCACAATTTACCGCGATCCTTTAGAGCCCAGCTATATCTACATGAATGCGCACTCGGATTTACCCATGGCGTGGGTTTTTTGTGGCACAATTGCGCTTTACTTTGTGCAAAAACATTTAAACGGCAAGTTTTGGCCTGTTCTTTTAAGCATGGCCGCATTTATTATGGTTAAAGATACCTCGCTGCCGCTTTCGCTTATTGCATGGGTTATTATATCGTTCGATTTGCTGTTTTTTACAAATAAAAAATTGCGCTTTAAAATTATAAACACCCTAAGCATGCTATTTGTAATTATTGCAAACTTTTTAATTTGGGCAGCTTACATTGAAAGCGCAACCGGCGCAGACCCTCTTTCAGACATTGGCGGAACAGAGCAATTAAGCATGGCAGGAATGCTAATTAGCGGCACAACAATGCTGTTTGGCATAAACCCCTCTGAAAAATTTATAGGCGTTATGAATGCCATGTATACGGAATATTTTAACGCGTTTTCCACAATGATTGGCACAGGATTCATGATAACAATTATAATTAGCGCACTATTTATTATAAGCGCAATTTGGCACAAGGAAAAAAAGCAAAAGCTTCAATTTTTAAGCCTTGGTTTTCTTTTGTTTTTAGGTTTTGTTGTGTATTATATTTTTCTTGCATTTAGCTTTGTTTTTGTTTTTAGGGGCAATGAAACTTCATACCTTGTAAGCTATGAAAGATATGTTTATCCCTATTATATCACTTGGTTTTTAATGGGCGTTTATGCTCTTGCGATGTGTGCGGTTAATCCTATCAAAAAGCTGTTTTTCGCCCCGAAAGCGGCATTGTATTTTGTGCTTTTGGTGTTCAGCTATAGGTTTTATCAGTTTATTCCCACGGGGATGACGTTTTTAGATTACCACGACGGATATTTATACGGCCGCAAAACAATTTATAATACTTCGCAGGAAATTATTGAACTTTTAGGCGAGGATAACAGGGATAATATATATTTTATTAGCCAAAACGACGATGGCGCCCGCTGGTTTAGGTATTCAACCGATTTACTGCCTTTACAGCTTGAATACGGCAATGGCGGCGGCACAATGGTGTTGCCCGAAAATTACGGCGGTGAATTGTATCATTATGCAATTTCACCGCAAGAGTTTAGCGATTATTTAATACAAAACGAATGTAAATATGTTTTTGTTGAAAAAGCAGACGAAGGCTTATACGAAGATTACGCCTTTATGTTTAGCGATAATTTGCAAACTTTAAAAAACGGTATGCCGGCTATTTATGAAGTTACCTTGCAAAACGGCAACGTAACTTTGAAGCTTTTAAGCGAGGTATCGCCATGAAAAAACATATTGAAAAACACCTAGTTATTATATTATATATTGCGGTTTTTGCGTTAATATTGCTTAACGGCATGTTTAATTTTGTTTTAGATATTATATTTATGCCAAGCCCGCAAGTGCTTACCGTAAGCGATTTCACCTTGCACCAGCTGGAACTAACAGGCGATAACACCTTAATTAGCACAGGCAACGACCCACAGTTAATTCTTAACTCAAACGGGCAAAAATTGCGCACAATTTCATATTCGCTTAAAGAAGACGCTAACGGCGAAATATGTGCGTATTACGCAAAAAGCGGCGAAGATTTTTCAAACTTCAACAGGCTTTTTCCAAGCTTTGGGCAATATAGCGAGGCTTTTTATGTTTTCCCGCAAAATAATGTGGATACAATACGTATTGATTTAGGCACTATAATAGGCGCAAATTTTGAATTTGAAAGCATAGTTTTAAACGAAAATATACCTTTTTTAACTTATTTTAAATTACAAAGCAGAACATTTATTGTGCTTTTACTTTTACCTATATTAATTTGCGGTTTATGGCAATTTATTAAAGAAATTTCACAAAACAAACCGGCGATAAAGGATGAAAATTTTGAAAAATAAAATTTGTGAAAACATAATATTAAAAACAGGCTTGTGCGCTTTTTTTATTATGCTTGCTATTTGTGTTATTTTTAACATAACCCCATTTGGCGATAACACATTTTTAACAGGCGATTTAAACGGCCAATACATTAGCTATTTTGCGCAAGTTCGAAACGCTATAATAGATGGCGAGGGCTTGCTTTATAGCAATTATAAAACAATTGGCGGGCCTATGGTTGGAATTATTGCCTATTATACAGCAAGCCCGTTTGTGCTTTTATATGTAATTGTAAACCCGTTGTTTTACCCTTTATTAACAACATTTGTTATATTTGCAAAAGTTATTTTATTATGTGTTTGCATGGCGTTTTTTCTTGCAAAAAAATTGCAAAGCAAAAGCAATATTATAATTTTATTTTCGCTGTGTTATGGTTTTTGCGGCTATGTATTTGTTTATATGCAAAACTTTATGTGGCACGATGTTTTAATTTTATTGCCGCTTTTATGTTACGGCGTTGATATTTTAATAAAAAAGCAAAGCCCGTTTTTATATGCGTTTTTGTTGTTTTTAGCGGTGTTTGTTAATTTTTATATAGCTTATATGGTTTGCCTTTTTTTAGTTGCATATTTTTTATATTCGCTTTTTATTTTGCCAAACCTTAATAAAAAACAGGCGTTTTTTCATTGTGTGCGCTTTGGTTTTGCATCACTTCTGGGTGGGCTTTCAAGCGCTGTTTTACTATTGCCTGCGCTTAATAATATCTCACAAAGCAAAGAAATAGGCGCGCAATTTGCCCTGCAATTCTCGGGCCAATTTTCACCGCTTGAATTTTTAACAAGGCTTTTCCCCTTTGCGTTTTACTGGCCGAATTTAATAAACGATTTACCAAATGTTTACGCGGGCATTATAACCGTAATGTTATCGGTGGCGTTCTTTTTTGTAAAAGGTATATCTAAAAGGCAAAAAATTGCCGCCTTAGTTGTTCTTGCGTTTTTGTTTTTATCTATGTATAGCACAGATTTAATGCTGATTTTCCACGGTTTTACCGCGCCCGTTTGGTTTACACACCGCCACGCATTTTTGTTTGTTTTTTGGCTTTTGTTTTTGGCAACAACCGCTTTTGTAAAAGGCGAAATATGCAAAAAAACAATAGCTGTAATTTCTGCTGTAACGCTTTTACTCTTAATAATAAGGGCTATTACAGTTCAAGAAGTTTACACAACAAACAGGCTTTTATTTACAATTGCACTTTGCACAGGGCTTATTGCACTTTTATTTTTTAGTTTAAAATACAAAAAAATTGCGGTATTAGGCTTAATTGTGCTTACCGGTGCAGAACTTTTTGTAAACACATATTATGCCTATACGCAGTTTGAGCAATATACGCAAAGTGATTATGAAAATTTTTACAACGACAACACCCATATCGTAAATGAAATATATAAGCACGAGCAAAACGACGATTTTCGCATTGAAAAAAACTATTTTCGCTCATTAAACGATCCTTTTTTAATCAATTATTACGGCCTTTCTCATTTTGGCTCTACACAAGACAACAACGCCTATGATTTTTTAAGCAATTTAAGTGCATATGAAATAAACGATAATTTAAAGTGGGTGGATAACGGAAATGTATTTACCCAAAGCTTGCTTGGTGTTAAATATCTGCTAATAAACGAGGATTATCCAATAGTACAAGGCTTTGAAAAAACGAATTTGCAACACAACGATATATATGTTTACGAAAACCCATATGTTTTCAGTTTGGCTTTTATGTTGCCTTATGAAAGTTCAATAAACGCAAGCTATGGTGTGCCGTTTGAAAACACACAGCAGTTTACAGAAGATATTTTTAATATTTTAAAAGCCGATAGTTTCAAAGGCGAATTATACGATGAAAACGGCAATGTAAACCTTGATGTATTAGCACAGTTAAGCGAAAACATTAATTCGCAAAGCGCAACGCTTGATTTTACACGCGGCGGCATTAGCGCACAAATAAATGCAAAGCAAGACGGCGTGCTTTATATTAGCGTGCCATACAACGAGCATTTTAACATTAGCGTAAACGGGCAAAAAACAGCCGGCATAACCGTGTTTGAAACCCAGCTGGGCGTGCCTGTATCGCAAGGCGAAAACATAATTGAAGTAAGCTATACTATGCCACAAAAAAACATTGGTTTATTTGTTAGCGCAATAAGCATTCTTGCATTAATTGCGTGGTATATTTGCAAAAAGCGCGGATATTTAACGCGCACTAAATCGTAATTTTTTGTTTATTTACAGCAAATATACGATATATTGCGCTTTTTTGTTAAAGGTAAAATATTCAGCATTATGTGGTTTTTTAGCCTTCATTAAATTTATACGCTTCACATTGTAAATTTTGGCTTTTATTTGTTAAAAACATGCTCGTTTTAACTACTGTAGAAATTATCTATAGAAAGGACTGATTAAAATTAAAAAACTAAGCAAAGCAACATCTGCAATTTTGTTTTTTTTATTAGTACCTATAATATACATAGGCTTTCAACTGTTAAGCTTCGAGCAAGGCAGCGTTTATAACACAGATACAATTATAGAACAAACCGTATACGATAGCATTACTGTGAATGGCATTGTATCACGAGAGCAAACACAAATTACCTATGATGGCGGAATTTTGGGTTTTATTACTCCAAACGCAGGCCGTGTTTCACAAAACAGCGTTGTTGCAACATCGTTTGCAACGCTTGAAAATGCAAAGCAAAGTGCGTATTCTAATTTACTTTTGCGTGAAATTGATGTTCTTTTAAGCTCTTCTGTAAGCACAATAGGCGCCGATACCGCAATTTTGCAAAACGGCGTTACCACAAGCGCAAACGAGCTTTTAAACGCAATTTATTTTAACGATTTCTACAATTATTACGATATTAAATACGATTTACAACTTTCTTTAAACAAGTTAAACATTGTGCTTGAAAACGAACAAGATTACACAAACCGCATTTCATCGCTTACACAAAGCTATGAAAGCGCGCTAACTCTTGCGGCCGGCACGCCTGTAATTACAACTCAAAGCGGATATTTTGTTTCAAAAAACGAAAGTAGCCAAAGCGTTTATACTAAAGAACAACTACAGCAAATGAACGCACAACAACTATACGATGCCGCACTAACAAGCACACCCGAGCACGCCGATAATATTGTGGGAAATATTATCGGCACGCATATTTGGGAATTTTATACAAGCGTGCCTTTAAGTGAAGTTAATAATTTTACTGTGGGTTACAATGTTAATATTTCTTTTGAGCATATAGGAAGCGATAAATATACTGCGCAGATTATAAGCATTGAAGAAGATGAAACCGCGGGGCTTGCAAAAATAGTTTTACAGTGCAATTTAGTTAATGCCGATGTGCTTTCAACCCAACACACACAGGCGCTAATTGAGTTTAGGCAAATTAACGGCCTTAGAATAAGCAAAGATGCCTTGCGCGTAAAAGATGCCATAGATGGCGTATATGTGCTTAGAGGAAATATTATAGAATTTTGCGAAATTGATATTTTATACGAGTGGGATAATTATTATTTGGTTTCGCCTGTTTATGAAAGCGGAAAAAATGAAGTGCGCCTATTTGATGAGGCAATTATTAACGGAACAGACCTTTACGATGGAAAATTGCTCTGATTTTACATAATTATGTAAAATATTAGTTCTGTTATTGACATTTTAATAAAAAAAAAGCATAATAGAAAGTAAGAAAAAATATACAGAGTGTAATTTATAAAAAATATTAATATATGTGGCTACACTAAACTTTATTATATTAGTTTGGCAAACAGAAAGCGAGGAATAAAATGAGCATTTTCGGAAAAATGAAAGACAATTTATCTGATATTATGGGCGTAAACAGAGAAGAGGACGACGAGCAAAACACAGGCGCAATAGATTATAACGAAAACTACGGCGAATATGAAAGCGATTACGAATACGAAAGCGAAAGCAATTATTCACAAAACACAAGTACAAATAATTCGCAACCCGCAGGCGTTAATATGTCTAATTGGGCAAATAAAATGCAAATGGTAATTAAAGTTCCAAAAACTTTTGATGAGTCTTCAGAAATTGCAGACCATATCAAAGGCAGGCGAATTGTTGGGCTTAATTTGCGCAACACAGATAAAGATACAGCAAGGCGCATGATAGATTTTATTTCGGGAACAGCATATGCAACAAGAAGTAAAATTATGCGTGTAGACGTTGATGCGTTTATTATCGTGCCCGAAAATGTTGAGATAGACGACGATGCCCCCGAGGGCCTCTTTCGCAACGGGGTTACGGTTAAAGATTGAGAGGCTTCATACCACCGCAAAACGAAAGCGAAATTTTGCTTTGTAAAAAAGCAGAAAATGCCATTACAGCGGCACAAAAAAGCGGTAGTGTTCGCATAATGCCCTTCATGAACGAGCGCCAGCAAGCGCTTTGCCAAAGCGTTTTAAACCGCTTAAAATGTAATACATATACATTTTACGGCGGCGGCGAGTACACCGAACGTGCAATGCTTGCCATTGGCGATACCGCGCCCGATGTATCTGTTTTTAACATAGAAATGCTTTTAATTACGGCAAAATTTTCAAAAGGCAAACTAACGCACAGAGATTATTTAGGCGCTATCATGTCGCTTAATATAACAAGAGACAACATAGGCGATATTATTTTGTGCGAGCAAGGCGCTTTGCTTTATACCACCGCCAAATTTGCAAGGCTTATATGCGATGAATTAACACAGGTTAAAAACGTAAATGTAAGCGTTAGCATTGGCAAGGAAAAGCTTGAAAACCCAATTTACAGCGCAAAACAGCAAAACGAAAAAACCCTTACAATAGCCTCTTTGCGCCTAGATGCAATTATTGCGGCAATGCTTAAAATAAGCAGGGCAAAGGCCGCCGCTTTAATACGCACAAACAGCGTTATGATAAACCACATCGCCACAAAAAACCCGGCCGAAGAAGTTCAACAGGGCGATGTTTTTTCAATTAAAGGTAAGGGTAAGTATAAATTAAGTGCCACCCACGGAAAAAGTAAAAAAGATAGAATTTTTATTTCTTTTATAGAATACTAACAGGAGGAGTGCGCGATGTTGACGGTAGAAGACGTAAACAAAGTTGAATTTGAAAAGGCAGTTAGAGGTTATCGCCCGCAAGATGTGGATAATTTTTTAAACAAAGTTGCCGATACAATTGCACAGCTTAATAAAGAGCTTAGCGAGGCGTTAAAAGAAAAAGAAGAAGCGCTTTACGATGCAAAAACACAAAAAGAGCTTACCGATAAAAAACTGTACACATTAGCGGAAAAAATCGAGCAATATCGTGCAGACGAAGACAATGTAAGTGCCGCGCTTTTAAATGCACAAAGGCTTAGCGAAAGCATGACAATACAGGCAAAAGAAAACGCACAAGTTATTTTAGAGCAGGCTAGGCAAAAAGCAGAAGAAACCGTGCAAGACATTAAATTAGAATATGAAAAAGAAGAAAAACGCCTTGCTAGTTTAAAGGCTGAAGTAGGCAAATTTAAAGCCGAGGTTCTTTATTTATATAAATATCATATAGAACAGTTGAACACATTGCCCTCCGGCGGTGATGATACTGCTGAAACACCGCAAAAAAAAGAAACAAAAAGTAAAAAAACCGTAGCAGATAAACAAAACAGCTTTAAAGAACAACCGGCGCTTGAAGAAAATATCGATATAAACAAAAAAGCTAAAAATGAAGCTGCTGAAAAAGCAAGCGCAACTACCTCGCCTGAAAGTTTTGAGGAATATTTGGGCATAGAGTTTGAAGATTAAATATAAGCATCGCCTGTTATTTTAAGTAAAGCGAGCAATCCGCTCTTGCTAAATGTTTGTTTTTAAATTTTTGTATTATAAAATTGAGAGGAAAATATTTTTGATTCAAACCTTAATAGTTATAGCTTTAATATTTATAGATCAAATTACAAAATACCTTGCAACAACATATTTAAAGCCCGTTGGCACAATGCCTTTTATACCCGGAATAATGGAGCTTCGCTATGTTTTAAACGACGGTGCGGCATTTAGCATTTTTTCGGGAAATAAATGGTTTTTAATTGTTTTTACAAGCATTATGTTAATTGGCGTTATAATTTATTCAATAATAAAAAAACCAACGAAATTTCTTGAAAAAACCGCTTTTATTTTAATTATCAGCGGCGGCATAGGCAATTTAATTGATAGAGTTTTGTACGGTTATGTTGTAGATTTTTTTGCAACAACTTTTATGAATTTTGCCGTTTTTAATGTTGCCGATTGCTTTGTTGTTATAGGCGCTTGTTTTTTAATTATAACTACTATTATACAAGAGTTCGAAATTTCAAAGAAAAACAAAAGGCAAAACAGCCCTCAAAGCACAAAAGAGCAAGAACAACAAAAATTAAACAACACATTAAATAATAATGATAAACCAGCGCAAAGCGATAATAATAACGAAGAATTGCCCCAAGAATTAACCGAAAATCCAGAGCCTATTTTAGAAAACGGTAAAGAAAATGAGCCTGATTGAACTTGTTGCAAACAGTGAAAACACAAGAATTGATGTTTTTATCGCAAGCAATGTAAACGATATAACCCGCGCATATGCCAGCACGCTTATTAAGGAAGAAAAAGTGCGTTGCAACGGCAAAATTATAACAAAAAGCCACAAAGTTAAAATTGGCGATATAGTTCAAATTGAAATGCCACAGCCAAAAGAACTTGAAATTGTACCGCAAAACATAAGCCTTGATATAGTTTTTGAAGACGAAGATGTTATTATAATAAACAAGCCAAAAGCCATGGTTGTGCACCCTGCCGCCGGCAATTACGATAAAACGCTTGTAAATGCGCTTTTATATCATTGCAAGGGTAATTTATCGGCAATTAACGGGGTTTTACGCCCGGGTATTGTGCACAGAATAGATAAAGACACAAGCGGTTTAATTATTTGCGCAAAAAATAATAGCGCACATAATTTTTTAGCAAAACAGTTTGAAGCCCACACCATTAAACGCGAATACCACGCCATTGTTTACGGAAATTTTAAAGTGCAAAGCGGCGCTATACAAGGCAATATAGCGCGCCACCCCATTGATAGAAAACGCATGGCACTTACAGAAAACGGCGGTAAGTTTTCACACACTAACTACGAAGTTATTGCGCAATATAAAAATTACAGCCATATAAAAGCAACCTTGAAAACAGGCAGAACCCACCAAATTAGGGTGCACATGGCAAGTATTGCGCACCCTTTAGCGGGCGATGCGGTTTACGGCCCTAAAAAAATTATAAAAAGTTTAAACGGCCAGTGTTTACATGCAAAAAACTTGGGGTTTATTCACCCTAAAACAAACGAAAATATGCTTTTTGAAAGCGAATTGCCGCCCTATTTTACAGCTTTTTTAAATAAAATTAATGTATTATAATTTGCGTTTGTCAAACACAAGGAGCCTCGAATTAAATGGAATCACTAAAACAACTTTACAGAATAGGAAAAGGCCCCTCCAGTTCGCACACAATGGGGCCTGTTTTTGCGTGTGAATATTTTATGGGCAAATACCCCGATGCCGCCTTTTATGAGGTTGTACTTTATGGTTCACTTTGTAAAACCGGCAAAGGGCATTTAACCGATAAAGCTATAATGCAAACCATTGGAAAAAAATGTACAGACGTTATTTTTAACGATACAGAACAAGATTTACCACACCCCAACACAATGCTTTTTAAAGCGCTCGATTCGCAAAAAAACATTGTTGCAACGCAAATGATTTTCAGCGTTGGCGGCGGAAAAATTGTAATTGAAAACGAAGAGCAAAAAACCGAAAAAAATTTATATAAACATAATAGTTTTGAAGAGATAAAAGCCTATTGCAAAGAAAATAATTTGCGAATTTGGGAATATGTTAAGCAAGTTGAGGGCGAAGAAATTTTAAACTTTTTGCAAGATATATATACGCAAATGAAACTTTCGGTAAAAAGCGGCCTTGCCAAAGACGGCGAATTACCCGGCGGTTTAAACGTGCAACGAAAAGCAAAGTTTCTTTATAACAGGCATCATATGGATGAATTGCCACAAACGCACGAAAACAGAATTGTATGCGCTTACGCCTTTGCCGCAAGCGAGGAAAACGCAAGTGCCGGAACAATTGTTACTGCGCCTACATGTGGTGCGTGCGGCGTTTTACCGGCGGTTTTAATTTATATGCAAGAAAAACGAGGTTTTACCGATTTTGAAATTGTTAAAGCGCTTGCCTGCGCAGGTTTAATAGGTAATTTAATAAAGCATAACGCCTCTATAAGCGGCGCGGAATGCGGCTGCCAAGCGGAAATAGGAAGCGCATGCAGCATGGCCGCCGCCGGTTTAGCAGAGCTTTTTGGCATGGATTTATCGCAAATTGAATATGCCGCAGAAGTTGCAATGGAACACCATCTTGGCCTTACGTGCGACCCTATAAACGGGCTTGTTCAAATTCCGTGTATCGAGCGTAATGCAGTTGCGGCAATGCGTGCAATTAATGCAGTAAACCTTGCAAATTTTTTAACAGATACAAGAAAAATAAGCTTAGATGTGGTTATTAAAACAATGTATGAAACCGGCATAGATTTGTTTAGCAAATATAAAGAAACGAGCGAGGGCGGCCTTGCAAAAATTTACCACGAAAAAATATAATATTTATAAAGTTTTAAAACACAAGTATTCAAAATTGTTTTGCATTTTATTATTTATCTTATTATTTTTAATTAAATATCTCAAGCGCTTGCCTATTCAAGCAAAATTTAATTTGGCATTTATGCCGCTACCTTAGTTTTCACTTTTAATTTTTAGCAATCAACAACTCTTATTTTGTTGACATTGAAACGTTATCTATAAAATATAAAGAGGTTTTCACTATGACAATTACAAAGCAATCTAACATAGGGGAAATTTTGGATTATGCGCCGCATTTATCCGAAGTTTTATTAAAATCAGGCATGCATTGCCTTGGGTGCCCCTCGGCAAGGGCGGAAACTTTAGAGCAAGCTTGCTATGTGCACGAAACAGACGTTGAAAAACTTGTGAAAGAGTTAAACGAACAACTTGGAAAATAAAGACACAAATTGCTATTTAGACAACCGCCTAAAAACGGTTGCAAGTTTTGTGCGCAAAAATTCAATTTGCGCAGACATAGGTTGCGACCACGGAAAACTTAGCGTTTACCTTTGCAAAAGCGGCCATTGCAAGCATGTATACGCATGTGATGTGAACATAACGCCGCTTGAAAAAGCAAAAAAAGCGCTTTTAGCTGCCGGCTGTAAAAACGCAACATGCATTTTGGCAAACGGCCTTAGCGCATTAAATAAATACAAAATAAACGATGTAGTAATCGCCGGCCTTTCCGGCGTTACAATTGCAAAAATAATCGAAGATGCGCCAACTTTTCACAAAGAGGAATACCGTTTTATCTTTGCACCTGCCTCTAAACCCGATTATTTAAGGCAATATTTATGCCAAAACGGCTTTGAAATTTTAAGCGAAAAAGCGGTTTTGTGCGCAAACAGGGTATATTCTGTTATGCATATTGGCTACAGCGGCAAAAAAACAACACAAAGCGAGCTTTTTTATGCCGTTGGTAAAATTAAAGGCAATACATCTGCCGAAAAAGCCTATGAGAAAAAATTATTAAACCATTTAAACAAGCAAGGCAACACACAATTAATAAAGGAAGTGAAACAATGGTTTTCGCAAGAGATATAGAAAATTTTTTATACACTTTGGCGCCTAGAGAATTAGCGTTTGAATGGGATAACACAGGCGCACTTATAAGCACAAATGCGCCTGTAACGGGCGTGCTTTGCGCTTTGGATATAACTTTACCCGTTGTTTTAGAAGCAAAGCAAAAAAATTGCAATGTGATAGTTTCGCACCACCCTGTTATTTTTAGCGGCGTTAAGCGTATAAGCGAAAATGATATTGTTTTTAAGCTTGCGCAAAACGGCATAAGCGCAATTTGTATGCACACTAATTTAGATATTGCAAACGGCGGCGTAAACGATGCCTTGGCAAAGAAATTTAAGCTTGATAACATAAGCACTTTTGGCGAGGGAATGGGGCGCATTGGCACATTGCCAAAAAAAATGCAAAAGGGCGATTTTTTAAACCTTTGCGCGCAAATTTTCGGCACTTGTTTTGCCACCCACGCAACAAACGAAATAAAAACTATTGCTGTTTTAGGCGGCAGTGGCGGCGATTTTATGAAAGAGGCATTCGATTTAGGCGCAGACGCATTTGTTACAGGTGAGGCAAAACACAATGTAATATTAAATGCAAACCACGAAAACAAATTGCTTATTGTGGCAGGCCATTATGAAAGCGAAAAACCTGTTGTTAGCGAAATTGCTATTGCATTAAAAAGCCAATATGAAAATTTAGCTATATATGAAAGCGAAAACGAGCATAACCCGATGGCTGTGGTTACGGCAAAAAGCTAACCAAGCCAATGTAATACGAACCCGTTTTTTATTAGCCAAACAATTGCAATTGTGTACCGGCTATGCTATCGCTTTTTTATTGCTATTAACCGTTTTACTGCATTGCTTACCTATTTTATTATACTCACAGTATCAACTATGGCTTACATATAACAAAAAAATGCAACACATAATTTTTAAAAAAAAGGAAAAAATAAATGGCATTAGACGCACTTACCCTTAGCCTTGTGGCAAAAGAATTATTACAAGCACTTAAAGGCGCAAAAATAGATAAAATTTTCATGCCAACAAGGGATGAAATTGTTATGAATATGCGCACACGCAATGAAGATTTTAAACATAGTACGCATCGTTTTTTTCTATCGGCACGAAGTGGCTCGGCACGGGTTTGCATAACGCAAGAAAATTTTGAAAACCCTGCTGTGCCGCCATCTTTTTGTATGCTTATGCGCAAATATTTCACAGGCGGCCGTTTAATTGATGTGCGCAGCGTGCCCGACGAGCGCATTGTGTTTTTCGATTTTATTTGCACAAGCGAAATGGGCGATACAGTACAGCACACCATTGCCGCAGAACTTATGGGGCGCTATTCTAATTTGGTGCTTATAAAAGAAGGCAAAATTATTGACGCGCTTAAACGTGTTGATTTTGAAGACAGCGATGTGCGCCAATTATTGCCCGGTTTGCCGTACACAATGCCGCCGCAACCGCAAAAAATTTCACTTATCGGTAGCGATAACAGCATAATTATCAATGCGCTTAAAACCAAAAGCAACGATATTTCAAATGCCCTTATGAAAACTTGCGCAGGCGCAGGCCCTGTAATTTATAGAGAAATTGCCTATAGGGCGTTTGAAACTAAACAAGTTTTTTCAGACGCTTTAACTAAAGACGATGAACAAATGCTGTGTTCTGCCTTAAACGAAGTGAAAGAATATTATAATAATGGCGCAAAACCTACCATTGTTTATAATAAACAAGAGCGCCCAATAGAGTTTAGCTTTATGCCCTTAACACAATATGAGGGCGAGTGTGAGCAAGAGGTATTTGATGATTTTTCATTGATGCTAGAGGGATATTATGCCGCAAAAGATAAGGCCGAACGCCTTAGCCAAAAAAGCAGAGAGCTTGCAAAAACCGTTAAAAACGCATACGAAAGGGCAATTAGAAAGCAAGCGGCACGCAAGGAAGAACAAGCAAAAAGTGAAAAATCGGAACATTTGCGCCTTTGCGGCGAATTGCTAAACGCCAATTTATGGGCATTTAACAAGGGCGATGAAAATGTTAAGTTGCAAAATTATTACAACGGCGAAGATGTTTTAATTAAGCTTGATGCAAGGCTAAGCCCTGTTGAAAATGCGCAAAAATATTTTAAAGACTATAAAAAAAAGCAAACCGCGGCAAAAATGCTTGTAAAGCTTTTGCAAGACGGCGAGCATGAAATAGCCTACCTTGAAACAGTTTTATACGAAGTTAGCGCTGCCAAAGGCGATGCGGAGCTTTTGGAAATAAGGCAAGAACTTAAAAGTGCCGGCTATTTAAAATACTTTAAAATTAGAGATAAAAAGCAAAAGCCCTCTGATTTTCACCGCTATATTAGCACAGATGGCTTTGATATTTTAGTTGGAAGAAACAACGCCCAAAACGATAAATTAACTTTAAAAACCGCACGTGGCAAAGATTGGTGGTTTCACGTTAAAAATGCGCCGGGAAGCCATGTTATTGTATTAAGCGGCGGTAAAGATGTTTCAAACGAGGCAAAAACACAAGCGGCACAGCTTGCGGTTTTGCACTCCGGGCAAAACGGCGGCGCTAAGGTTGAAGTTGATTTCACACAGGTTAGAAATGTGCGCAAAACAAACGATTGCAAACCCGGCATGGTTTTATATGATGTTTACGAAACCGCAGTTGTAAGCGCAAACGAAGCCGAGCTTGCAAAATTAAAGGTATAGGTTTTGAACATTGTGATTTTAAGCGAAACAAAGTTAGTAATTTATTTTTAACGTGCTTGTAAGTTTTAAAAGTAGTTTTCATTGAAACCTCCTACTTTTCAGCGTAAAAAAGCTAGGTTTTGCTTTATACAAAGTTAGTAATTTATTTTTTAGGTGCTTGTGAAATTTCAAAGCTGGTTTCATTGATACGCCCTACTTTTCAGCGTGAAAAGTAGCTTGCTGTTTAAGGCAAAGTAAGCAATTTGTTTTTTAGGTGCTTGTAAATTTTCAAAGCTGGTTTCATTGATACGCCCTACTTTTCAGCGTGAAAAGTAGCA
>CAYJGM010000025.1:0-20312 GCA_964369495.1 uncultured Bacteroides sp.
TATTCATTAATGTTAAACATTGGTTTGCAAAATAGTTTTTTAGGCGTTATGATTGCAAATATAATACCTTGTATTCCCTACGCTATGCTTATTTTACAATCTCCTTGCGAACTTTTAGGAAATAGATATGAAAAACAAGCACTAATGCTTGGTGAAAAACCTGTTAAATTATTTTTTAATGTTACACTTCCAATATTATCTCCGGTAATTAAAGCTGCCAGCATTATGGTATTTATGGTTAGCTTTGGGCATATTTTTTAACATTTTTAATCGGTGGTGGCCTTGTAAAAACAATGCCTATTATCATGTTCCCGTATATTCAACAAAATGATAGAGTTCTTGCTTCGGCTTACAGCATAATTTATATTGCGGTTATACTTGTAATTATTCGCATTATAGAAAAAAGCTTTAAAAATATACATCATCATATTTAATTTATAATACAGGGGGAAATTTATGCCTTGGGTGTCACTTAAAAATATTGATAAATATTTAGGCGGTAAACAAATATTAAACTGTGTAAATTTAGAAATAAAAAAAGGTGAAATGGTTGCACTTCTTGGCCCTTCAGGCTGTGGCAAAAGTACAACTTTAAGAATTATTGCGGGCATTATTAAAGCCGAAAGCGGTGAAATTTTTATCGCCGATAAAAAAGTAAATGATATTTCAACGCAGCAGCGCAATGCTGTGCTTGTTTTTCAAGATTTTTTGCTTTTCCCACATTTAACCGTTGAAAAAAATATTGCCTTTGGCTTAAAGGCAAAGAAAATCAACAAATCACAAATTAATAAAACTGTTGCCGATTTAATCAAAATGGTAGATCTTACAGGTGAAGAAAAGAAATATCCGTTTGAGCTTTCAGGCGGCCAGCAACAGCGTGTTGCTATTGCAAGGGCATTGGCAGTAAATCCCGATATTTTATTACTTGATGAACCATTTTCAAATTTAGATTTAAGATTGCGTGAAAACATGCAAGAATTTGTACATAAAATACACAAAGAAACTAACACAACAATTGTAATTGTAACACACAGCAAAGAAGAAGCTTTTAAAATGTGCGATAAAGTTGCAATAATGTTTGATGGCAGTATTACACAAGTTGACACCCCTTATAATTTATACCGCAATCCTAAAAACAAGCGTGTTGCTGAATTTTTAGGTGATTTAAATATTTTTGATGTTACTGTTGAAAATAATTTAGCAAATTGTATTTTTGATAGTTTTGAAACTACGCTTGAAAACGGAACGTATATTTTTGGTATACGCCCTGAAAATATAACAATTAATGGTAAATACAACGGCAAAATTACAAAAGTAATTTACATGGGCGATAAAATAAAATGCATTGTAAATTATAATAATACAAATATTACAATACTATATAATTGCCCCGATGAATTACCTATTGTTGGAGACATAATTAATTTTACACTAAACTTTAATGCTGCTGTTATTATAGAGAAAAGTTAAAATTTTATTTTTATATAAATTACTGTATATTATACTTGACAACATTATTTTACTGTGATAAAATTATAACCGAGTTAGTTATAACATACTGTAAAATTATTTCAAAGAATAGGATAAACAATGCTAAATTCAACAATACAATTATCAAATGGCGAAGTTGGAAAAAATTATATAATTAAAAACTTGAATATTGATGATAGTGAACTTGAAAGTTTTTTATTAACTTTAGGTTGCTATGAAAACGAACAAATTACAATTGTATCGGCTTTACATAACAATTTCATTGTTAGTATTAAAGACGCACGATATAGTATTGATTTTGAATTAGCCCAAGCAATTGATGTAATTGAAAAATAAAAAAACAATTTATTGTTTTTTTTTGCAACGCAATTAGTTGTAACTAATCAGTAAAAATATTGGAGGATAATTATGCGGATAGCTTTAGCGGGCAACCCTAACAGCGGTAAAACAAGCGTTTATAACGTTATTACGGGTAGTAATGAAAAAGTAGGAAACTGGGCAGGGGTTACAGTTTCAAGTAAGCAAGCAAAATTAAAAAAAGAATACGGAGATTATAGCGATTTAACCATTGTAGATTTACCCGGTGCTTACTCAATGAACGCTTACACTTCAGAAGAAAATATAACAAGTGATTTTGTTAAAAACGAAAATGTTAATGTAATTATTAACATTGTTGATGCAATTAGCCTTTCACGTAGTTTGTTTTTCACAACACAGCTTTTAGAAATTGGAATACCTGTTATCGTGGCTTTAAATAAAGACGATATGCTTTCTAAAAAAGAAATTGATGTTGATGTTGATAAACTATCAGAGCTATTAAACTGTCCTGTTGTAAGAACTGTATCTACCGATAATAAACATGATGGCTTAAAACAAGCAATAGCTAAAGCGGTTGAAGCTAACGGTAATACACAAGTTAAACCTTACGATGCAGGCAATGTAGATTTAACTAATAAAAAAAATGTTCAAGTTGCCGATAAAGCACGTTTTAACTTTGTAAACTCAATTGTATCGCAAGTTGAAAAACGCAAAGTAAGCTCAAATAAGCAAAACATTCAAGACAAAGCCGATAGAATTATTGCTAATAAATTTTTAGGAATACCAATTTTTATTGCGGTTATGTGGGCTGTTTTTTCAATTTCTCAAACTTATATAGGCCCACCTATTGCAGATTTTCTTGTTGGTTTAATTGAAACTTTCCAAGGATTTGTAGGCGATAGCTTAGCGAATGCCTCCCCTGTTATAAGTGCAATTTTAGTTGATGGTATTATAGGCGGCGTTGGTGCTGTTGTAGGTTTCTTACCTTTGATTATGGTAATGTTCTTCTTGCTTGCACTATTGGAAGACAGCGGATACATGGCGCGTGTTGCCGTTGTAATGGATAGATTTTTAAAAGTTGTTGGTCTTTCCGGCAAATCTATAATCCCTATGGTTATAGGCACAGCGTGTGCAATACCCGGCGTTATGGCAACACGCACAATTAAAAACGAACGCCAAAGGCGCACAACCGCAATGCTAACACCATTTATTCCCTGCGGCGCAAAAATTCCTGTTATTGCACTATTTGCAGGCGCATTTTTCAACGGTGCCGGTTGGGTAAGCACATTAATGTATTTTAGCGGTATTGTTTTAATAATTATTGGCGCACTTTTAATTGTTAGAATTACCGGTGAAAAAAATGCAAAAAGCTTTTTTATAATGGAAATGCCTGAATATAAAATGCCTAGCTTAAAACGTGCAACAATATCAATGTTACTACGTGCAAAAGCATTTATAGTTAAAGCGGCAACAATTATTTTACTTTGCAATATGGCTGTACAAATTATGCAAACATTCAACTGGAGTTTTGAAGTTGTTGCAGAAGGCGCAGAAGGCACAAGCATTTTAGCAAGTATTGCAAGCCCGTTTGCGTTATTGTTACTACCGTTAGGCTTTGGTGTTTGGCAGCTTGCAGCGGCAGCTATTACAGGCTTTATTGCCAAAGAAAACGTTGTTGGTACACTTGCAGTAGTATATGGCATCACAAATTTCATAGATACAGACGCACTTGAACTTGTTGGCGGTGCTTCAGATGTTGCATTAACAATGGGCCTTACAAGCGTTGCAGCGCTTTCATATTTAATGTTTAATTTGTTCACACCCCCTTGCTTTGCCGCAATTGGTGCTATGAATGCCGAAATGGAAAGCCCTAAATGGCTTTGGGCAGGAATTGCACTTCAATTTAGCACAGGCTATGTAGTTTCGTTTTTTGTATACCAAATAGGCACATTTATTACAACAGGTATGCTAGGCACCGCGTTTATCCCCGGTTTAATAGCGGTTATTGCATTAATTGCCATTTTAGTATATAAAGTTATGCAAGGCAATAAAATTGCAGCGGCTAAGGTTTCAAGTGCAAAAAAAGCTACAGTTAAAGCATAAGCATTATATTTTATAGTTAAAAATGGTGATATATATGATTTCTGATATTATTTTAATTGTTATAATTATGGCAATAACCGCAAGCGTTATATTTTACATTGTTAAAGAAAAGAAAAAAGGTGTAAAATGCATTGGTTGCCCCTCTGCACAAGCGTGTGCACAAAAAGATAAAACTTCACAAAGCAGTTCTGTTTCAAGTGAAAACTCAAACGGTTGTTCCTGCAAAAACAGTGAAAATTAATATATATAATTGCCAATATTAATTATTTATAGATATTTAAAAAAACCTGTAGATGTATTGACATTTACAGGTTTTTATTGTATAATTAGTTGCTTGCAGATTTTGCATGCAATCCTTGCCGCAATGCGGCCTAAAGTCCAAAAGGAGGTGTACAAATGGCTACAATTTATGAAACCATGATTATCACTAGTACAAAACTTGATGAAGAGGCTGGCACAAAATTAATTGAAAAATTTAAAAAACTCATCGAGAAAAACGGTACTATTGAATCTGTTGAAGAATGGGGCACACGCAAACTTGCCTACCCTATTCAAGATGAAACAGAAGGCGTTTACACATTAATTAATTTCACATGCAATTCTACAGATTTCCTTGCTGAATTAAAACGTGTTTACGGCATTACCGATGGTATTTTACGCGATATTATTGTTGTAAAAGACCCAGCACAAATCAAAAAAACTAAAGCAACGGAGGCTGAATAATATGCTGAATATAATTGCTTTAATGGGCCGCTTAGTTGCCGACCCTGAACTTCGCCACACTCCAAACGGTATTGCCACATGCACTTTTCGCATAGCGGTAGACCGTAGCTTTGTTCGCCAAGGCGAAGAGCGCAAAGCCGATTTTATCGACATTGTTGTATGGCGCACAACTGCTGAATTCGTTTGCAAATATTTCCATAAAGGAAGTTTAATTGCGGTTAATGGCAGTTTACAATCGCGCAGTTATGAAGATAAAAACGGCAACAAACGTACAGTGTTTGAAGTAGTTGCCGATAATGTTCATTTTGCCGGCAGTAAAGATTCCTCTAACAGCTATGCAAACTCGAATAATTCAAACAATATGGATAATATGCGTAATGAAGTTCCGGCACCAAGCGGTTTTTCCGCAGGCAGTTCCGATGATTTTAGCGTTGTTAGCGATAGCGACGACTTACCGTTTTAATTAATTTAATAGGAGGAAATACAATTGGCTATGGATAGAGACCGTTCCGAAGGTAAATTCGGTGGCCGCCCGCAACGCCGTGGGCGCAAAAAGGTTTGCAGCTTTTGCGTAGACCGCATTGATAGCATTGATTACAAAGATTTACCACGCCTTCGCAAATATTTATCAGAGCGTTCAAAAATTATACCTAGGCGTGTTACAGGCACATGTGCTTTTCACCAACGCGCACTTACTGTTGCAATTAAACGTGCCCGCCACGTTGCATTGCTACCTTATGTAAGCGATTAATTTTTATTATAAAAACATGCTGTTGTTTAAACAACAGCATGTTTTTAATTGTTTATTAAATATATTTTTTTCCAATTATTCAAATCGTCATTTGTAGGTAATTTTGTAATCATTTTTTACTGTTTCCTTTAAATAATAAAAAAATTATTTGTGATATTTTGTGTTATAATTTATGCTAAACGCCCTATAAATTTGCTCTAAAAGCATTACCCTTGCCATTTGATGCGGAAATGTCATTTTTCCCATTGAAAATTTATGTGAAATATTTTTAATTTTTTCGCTAAGGCCATGAGATGAACCAATAATAAACACAATATGCGATTGCCCATTAACTGCCGCTTTATCAATAAAAGCGGCAAATTCATCGCTTGAATATTGCTTGCCCTCGATACATAGCGAAATTATTACAGCATTTTTAGGAATAGCGTTAAATATTGTTTCGCTCTCTTTTTCAAGAGCGTTTTCGATAGTTTTTGCTGAAATATTTTTTTCGTTAATATTAAACTCATTAAGTTCGATAATATTCAACTTACAAAAAGAATTTAGCCTTTTTATGTATTCATCTGCGGCTTTTTTAAAGAAATTTTCTTGTAATTTTCCAATTGCTATAATCGTAACACTTTGCATAATACCCTCTTAAAAACAAATAATTTGTGAAATATCGTGCCTTTTTGCTGCAACAACTTTAAACATTTTATTGGGAATAATGTCGTTATGTATAAATTCGTTTCGAACACTGTTTAAAACATGTGTTGGCGTGTTGTTTTTATCGCTAATATGGCACAGCATGAAATTATTACAGCCATTTACATGCAAATTAAATAAGGTTTTTGCGCTATCTTCATTTTTCAAATGCCCTTTTTCTGAATTAATGCGCCTTTTTAAATAATCAGGATAATAACCATAAATTAACATATTATAATCATAATTTGCCTCTAAACAAACAATATCCGAATTGTTTAAATTATTAAAAATAGTTTCGTTTACAATACCAAGGTCACTTGCATATGCAAGTGATTTTCCATTTTGTGTTGTAATTTTATATCCTGCGCAATCAACAGCATCATGTGGCAAGGAAAACGCCTTTACACCAAAACCACCAACATCAATTTCGTTTTCATCTATATCAATTAATTTAGTATTATTGGGCACCAAATTGTTATAGTATAAAAAATCTAATGTGGCCCTTTTAGAATATATTGGAATATTGTGCTTTTTTAAAAACACATTAAGGCCGGCGATATGGTCGCTGTGCTCGTGGGTTATAAGTATACCCATTAAATTATTAATATCTGCATCAATTTCTTTTAATTTTTTATTTGTTAAGCCTGCGCTTTTACCCATATCTATTAATAAATATTTACTATTATCACGTAATAAAGCACTATTTCCGGAAGAGCCTGAATAAAGCATAGTAAATTCTGCCATTATATTCTCCATTTTAATTTAGTAATTTTGTTTACATTATAAATTAATGAAATTATATTTTTTGCAAAATATATAGGGGATGATATCCTCATCTGCCCAAAAATTATGATAACTTTCGGGCAATGAGGGCATCGCCCCCTAAATTTATAAAAATAGCCTGCTTATATAGCTTTTGATGCAGTGGGTTCCGTTGTAATAATACGTTTTATATCAACCCCAAGCCCCATCAATTTATCAACTATGTTTTCATAGCCTCTTTCAATATGGTCAATATCTGTGATTTCACTAACCCCATTTGTGCAAACAGCGGCTAAAACCAATGCTGCACCCGCACGTAAATCCATAGCTTGAACCGGTGCAGGTAAAAGCTCGGGCACACCCTCTATAACGGCAACTCTACCATCTACTTGTATGTTTGCGCCCATGCGTATAAGCTCGCCCACATATCTAAAGCGGTTTTCCCACACGCCTTCGGTTACAATAGAAGTGCCTTTTGCCATTGTTAAAAGAACTGTCATAATGGGTTGCATATCTGTTGGAAAACCGGGATGTGGCAAAGTTTTTACATTTAAAGGCTCTATATCCCCTGTTCTGTAAACGCGTATTGCATCGTCAAACTCTTCAACTGTTGCACCCGCTTTTTCAAGCTTAGATGTAATAGGCTCTAAATGTTTAGGAATTATATTTTGAATTAGCACATTTCCGCCTGTTAATGCTGCACCAACCATATAAGTGCCAGCTTCTATTTGATCCGGAATAATAGAATATGTGCAGCCATGCATTTTTTGGCCGCCACGAACTTTTATAACATCGGTGCCGGCGCCTCTAACGTCTGCACCCATAGTATTTAAAAAGTTTGCTACGTCTACAATATGCGGCTCTTTCGCAACATTCTCAAGCACAGTTGTACCTTTTACCATAACTGCGGCAAGCATTGCATTAATTGTTGCACCAACGCTTACTGTATCAAAAAACACTTCACAGCCGGAAAGCTCATCTTTTACTTCAACATGTATCATACCATATTCAACACTATCATGTGCACCCATCGCACAAAAGGCTTTAAGGTGTTGATCTATAGGGCGAATACCTAAATTACAACCGCCCGGCATTGCAACACTTGCTTTATTAAAACGCCCTAATAAAGAGCCTAAAAAATAATATGATGCTCGCATTTGGCGCGAAAGATCAATAGGTACATTAGAAAACATCAATGGCTTTGTATCAATTTCAACAGTATTCTTGTCTAATCTTTTTACTCTTGCACCAAGCGCGGCTAATATATCTAATGAAACACTAACATCACTTATGTTAGGTAAATTTTCAATTATACATTTATCTTTTGCTAAAATAGTTGCAGGTAAAATAGCAACCGCAGCATTTTTTGCACCGCTTATTGAAACTTCACCTATAAGTGGTTTTCCGCCTTTTATAATAAATTTCTCCAAAAATATATCCCCTTTTATTTGCTTGCTGAAAACCAACAAGCTTTTGTAAACGCTAAATATTAATAAGGGCTATTAACAATAGCGTTAAATTAAAACAAATTAATCAATAACTATATTATTATACACCATTTCTTTTAAAATTAAAAGACTTTTTAAAATATTTTATATGTTTTTTGTTTTTTATTATTAAAAATAAACAATTATTTATTTAAATACGAATTTATATTTATTTTTGCATTGATATTTATAAATAAATTACTCATATCGGTTTGAAAATTTGTATTAACTGTTATTAGTTCATTAATTAATATTGTATTATTATATTGTGATATATCGTTAAAATTATCAGAAATATTTGCACCATATGCTTTTTTTATATTTAAAAAGCTAATTTTCGCACAATGCAACGCATGCCTATTTATAAACTGCATAGAGCCGCCGTATAAATCGTCGCCCGCAAGCGGGTAGCCTATACTGCTTAAATGAACCCTTATTTGGTGTGTTCTTCCCGTTAATAATTGCAATTCAAGCAGTGAAAAATTATCATTTTGGCAAATTGTTTTATAAATGGTTGTGCTTTTTTGTGTGCCGTTCTGTGTTGTTCGTTTTATAAACGAGCCCTCTTGCAAACTTATTGGCAAATTTATTTCACCGGCTTTTGGCGTTTTACCTTGCACAATTGCATAATATGTTTTTTTTGCACTATTTGCAAGTAGTTTACAGGAATATTCATTTAATGCGCAAAGCACAAGCCCACTTGTGTTTTTATCAAGCCTATTAATTGGCCTAAAAATTTTCTTAATTCCTTTTTTTTGCATATATGCACAAAATGCATTTGCAAGTGTGTTATCTTTATAATTTAACGTTGGGTGCACAGCTTGCCCTGCGGGTTTATTAAGAACAATAGCATGTTCATCTTCATATACAACTTCAATTGGAATATCTTGCGGTATAACAGTTGTTTGTTCATTCGATGGCAAGTTAAATGCAATAATATCGCCACATTTTATCGAAATATTTGTGTGTATTGGCATATTATTACAAAAAAAACCACCATGGGTTTTAATGCTTCTTATAAGCGACGCGCTAACGCCCCTACTGCGCAAAAAATCACGCAAAATCATATTATTTTCATTTTGTAATACATTAAAACTTAATATCAAAACAAACCTCTATTATATTATTTTGCAAATAAAACAGCTTATAGCGGAAATTTAATTATACATATAAAAATAGTATAAAAAGCTATATTAAAAATTTGAAATATCAAAAAAATTATGATATAATAAATTGCCAAATACTAAAACATACGGCGGCGCACTGCAAAAGCAGTGTGAGGAAAGTCCGGGCTCCATAAGGGAACGGTAACTGCTAACGGCAGCCGGGGGTAACCCTAGGGATAGTGCAACAGAAATAGACCGCCATGCTTAATTTAAGCTTGGTAAGGATGGAAAGGTGCGGTAAGAGCGCACCAGCATTTTTGGTAACAAGAATGGCTCTGTAAACCCTACCGGGAGCAACGCCCATATAAAAGCTATGCGTACCCTGCGCGCTTTTGGAGGCGGCTTGAGCTTTATGGCAACATAAGGCCTAGATAGATCGTCGTTTAATACAGAACCCGGCTTACGGTTTAGTATTTGGCAAATAATTTTGTTATTGCATATTTTTTATTCAAATGGCGTGGCTTGCACATGCCATTTTATATAATGTTCGTTCCGCACATTATATAAATACTAATCACAACAACAAAAACTGATGTTACCTAATCTAAATTGTTTAAATACCACGTCAAATGTTCATAATGGGTGGTTAAGGTTTTCTTGCTAATTGCAAATTAATAGTATCATAAATGTTTATACTTCCACCAAATTGATTTATAGCGATTTCTATTTGCTTAAAAAATTCATCCCTTATATCTTCATCGATAGCTATATGGTCTGAATAAGTGCTGAGCAATTTAATATATTCATTTGCATTAAAAGTTCTTGTTCTTTTATACAACCTATAATCTATATCAATAAATCCATATTTTGTGGCGATTTTTGCTCTAACGATTGCATCTTCATCCGTATATTCTTTAGGCTCTTCATACTTTTTATTATAGAAATTATAGTAATATTTTTTGTAAATATTCTGTATTTCATTTGACAAATCCTCATTACCTTTATCCAAATATGGGGCATTTGAAAAACGTGCAAATACTCCACCGCTTTTCAACATATCATAAACTTTTTTATATCCTATTTCTTCGGGAATCCAATGAAACGCTGAAGCAGAGTAAATTAAATCGAATGAGTTGTCTTCAAAATATACATCTTCAAATTTACCGACAACAGTTGAAAAATTCGGGTAATTCTTAAATTTTTCATTACATACATTAGCTAAATTTTCGCCATACTCGACTGCAGTTAATTTGCAGTTTGTTTTTAGTATTGGTAACGTTGCTTGTCCGCCACCGATACCTATTTCAATTACATTACTATCTTTGTTAATATCTATCATTTCAAAGATGTCATTATATAATTCATCAACATATCCCGGACGTATTTTTTCATATGTTTCAGCATTAGTGTTGAATGTCCATTCTAAGCCTTTTACGATTGGCATATAACTTCCTCCTCTATTCGTCAAATATAAATAACACACGGTAAAAACCGTGTGTGAAGAAAATTAAATTTATTATCGTTATGTAATAAAAAATAAAAACCCACCCTGCCGTCTGCAACCATTTAGAACCTACCTAATGGTAGGTGGGTGCCCTGCCGGAATTTCACGCTCCCTTCTTCCGCTTGCGGTAAAAACCGGGCGGGAGGTCTGCAATCCCTTCCTAGGACATACGGGCTCCCTGTTTAAGGTTAGTAGGATTAAACGTGGCTGCAACAAATCGCACAGGGTAGGATGATAAAAATCTATTAATCAGTTTATCATTGAAGGGTCAATGTCGAAAAGTTCTTCTAAACGGTTTGCAAACATTCCGTTTACACCCATTAATTCATCGTCGTCATCAACAATGCTTAATATTTCTTCGCCATTTTCTTCATCAACCCTCATAATTATTAAATATGCGTCTTCTTCTAATACTTTTTCGGGTTCTTTCACATAAGGAACCATAGCCAAATATCGCTTATCGTTAAAGTCGGCTGCGTCAATAACTTCAAAATCAAATTCATTGCCCTCTTCATCGCTAAGCGTCATTATATCAGGGTCATAATCTTCAAAATCGTCATCTATATTATCATTATGTGCCATTTTATTCTCCTTATTTATAATTTACATTATAATATAATTATTATATTCTTAATTCACTAATATTATTCTATCTAATTTTTAATTTACAGTCAAGTATTTTATTTTCATTAAGTTTAGCCGGCAGACAATATTATGCCCAAAAATATACATGCCATGCCGTTTTTGATAAAATTATGATTAAATTAATATAACACTAAAATTTAATAATTAGCTTAGAAAACAACTTAAATAATTTAAATTATGGCGTGCAGTTACAAACGGCACAAGCCAAAAATCTCAATTAATACAGAGATTTTCAATATTATTTGTGCTATGCACGGAATGGAGATTTTTATGAAAAAACCAACAATATTTATTATCCTTTTAATTTTTATATTTTGCTTTAGCGCATGTACACAGCAAGGTGAAATGCCTGAACGTATTTTATATGAAAACACAGATGAAATGCAACTTGCTTTGCCACAAGATGGCGAAACAATTGCAATAATAAAAACAGATTTAGGCGATATTTCACTTAGGCTTTTTGCAAACGAAGCCCCAATTGCGGTAGAAAATTTTATAGGCCTTGCCCAAAGCGGATATTTTAACGGTATATCATTCCACAGAGTTGTTAGCGATTTTGTTATACAAAGTGGTGATGCCACAGGCAGTGGAACAGGCGGTGCAACAATTTGGGATAACGAGGCATACCCTCTTGAAATAAGCGACAATTTACACCATTTTACAGGCGCAGTTGGAATAGCGCACAGCGGAGATGGCAAAGATAATAAAAGCCAATTTTATATTATACAAACTAAAAAAAATAGTATCAGTAATTCAAACGCTGTTAGTTTAACCGAAGATGGCATGCGTGAAGAAACAGCAGATATTTATAAAAACATTGGCGGTGCGCCACATTTAGATAATTTGCATACAGTATTTGCACAAGTGTTTGATGGAATGGATGTTGTTGATGCAATTGGTGCACTTGAAGTTGATGAAAATTCGCAACCGATAGAGCCTATTTATATAATAAGTGTTGAAATTACACAATATATTTTGCCTTTAGAGCCTGTGTCTTCTATTGTTCAAAATAATGTAAGTTCAAACCCTTAACATTAAACAATTTTTTACATACAATATAATATATTAATATAAAAAAAGGAGGTGTAATTATGAAAAGTTTTTGGAGAATTTTATTATCGCGCACATTTTTTTTAATTACACTTTTTCTTTTACAAATTATTTTTATTGCGGTTATATCAATACAAATTACAAGCATTAATTTTTCTTATTATACTTCATTAACATTAATTTTTGTTATTATATCGTTAATTTTATTTGAACGCAATGCGCTGCAACCCGCTTATCAAATTATGTGGTTAATAATTATTTTGGTGTTTCCTCTTTCAGGTTTCATTTATTTTTTGCTTTTTGGCAGGCGTAATTTAACCCATAAAAGTTCAAAACTTTTAAACGAAATAGAGCGCAGGGCTGCCGCAAGCATTTTACCAGACCCAAACGCAATGAAACGACTTTGCCTAACAGATGACAATTCGCAAAAATGTGCAGAATACCTTGCAACATATGCCGCCTCGCCTGTTTTTGCAGGAACAAAAGCAACCTATTTTGCAACAGGTGAGCTGTTTTTCACTACTTTTATTGAACATTTAAAGCAGGCAAAAAAGTTTATTTTCATGGAATATTTTATTATTAATGATGATAGTAAAATGTGGCTTTTAACTCTTGAAATATTAAAGGAAAAAGCGGCAGAAGGTGTTGATGTTCGTGTTTTATACGATAGCTTTGGCTGTATTGCCACATTGCCCGATGATTACGCTTTAACTTTAAAGCAATATGGTATACAATGCCATGCTGTAAACACGCTTCATTTCACTTTTGATTTAGCACAATATAAAATGTTTAACCACCGAGATCACCGCAAAATAACCGTTATAGATGGCGATATCAGTTTCGCCGGTGGGCTTAATTTCGCCGATGAATATATTAACGAGGTATCACGCTTTGGCTATTGGAAAGACACCGCATTTTGCCTTGAAGGGCCAGCAACATATAAATTAACATGCCTGTTTTTAACCATGTGGGATTTTACTGCAAACTGTAAAACCAATTATATAGATTATAACACAACAACTTTTTACCCTACAAATGGTTTTGTGCAACCATTTGGCGATAGCCCTTTAGATAACGAATATGTAACCGAAAACACATATATTCATTTAATTAACCGCGCAAAAAAATATATTTATATAGTTACGCCGTATTTAATGATTGATAATAAAATGTTTACCATTTTATGTTTAGCTGCAAAAAGCGGCGTTGATGTTAGAATAATTACCCCTGCTATCCCCGATAAAAAATATGCATTTCAAGTTACGCAAAGCTATTATGATGGCCTTTTAATTGCAGGCGTTAGAATTTACGAGTATACACCGGGTTTTATACATGCAAAAATGTATTTAAGCGACGATTCCATTGCTATTGTGGGAAGCGCAAATTTAGATTACAGAAGCCTATATTTGCATTTTGAAAATTGCTGTGTGTTTTACCACAACAACGTTGTAAACGATGTTAAAAACGACATAATGGAAATTTTAAACAATAGCCGTGAAGTTACCCTTCTAGACACAAGTAAAACCTCATTTTGGCGCAGGCTTACAAGGGCGCTTTACAGAATTTTCGCCCCTTTGATGTGATAATTTTATGTGATAAATAGTCATAAAAAAATATTAAATTTTGCTATTTTTATATAAGCGAATATTTTTTAAGGTTTACAAAACATCAAGATTTTTGCATTTAAAAGCCCTTCTTTTCTGCACAAAAAAAGCAATTGTTGTATTTGCTGCGAAAAAGCGCTAATTATTAAGTTTATTTATCTTATATATAGCATTTGCTTTAAAGTTTGCTTTATTGTTTGGCTCTGCCTATTAGCCAATAAAAAACGAAGGCAAAATTTAAAAATGCAACTATCAAAACCCAATTTTTATAATTTAAATTTTTTACTTTATTGTAATTCATCATATGTATTAATGTTATTACCCTGCCTGTTATATCAAGCGTTGCTAAAATTATTATTATATAAAATATTTCCATTTAACACCTCATAATTTCCGATAAACTTTGTTTATCGGTTTTTGTGTCATTAAATATAAATATAAACAAATATTTATTAAATAATGTTGTATTTATATTACACAATTATATTTTTAATGTCAAACAAACAAAATTAACAACAATAGTATTGACACATATTTTTTTTATATTATAATAAGTATATGCTTTATTTTAGTAAAGTGAAAAATTTAACAATAATGGTATGGAATTTGGGAGGTATAAGAAATGTCACGTGTTTTTAATTTCAGCGCAGGGCCATCTATGTTACCGCTACCTGTTTTGCAAAAAGCGCAAAACGACTTATTAAATTATGAAAATAGTGGGCAATCTGTTTTAGAAATGAGCCACAGGAGTAAAATTTACAGCACAATAATTGAGGAAACTATATCATCTTTAAAAAGTGTATTAAATATACCTGAAAATTATAAAATTGGTTTCATTCAAGGTGGTGCCAGTTTGCAATTTGCAATGGTTCCAATGCATTTAATGAACACCAAAACAGCCGATTATTTTGTTACCGGGCAATTTAGCGGCAAAGCACAAAAAGAAGCCATGAAATTTGGCAGTGCAAACATTATTGCTAGCAGTAAAGATAAAAATTTCACTTATATACCCGATGTAAACACTGCAAATTACAGTGAAAATGCAAGCTATATACATATTTGCGAAAATAACACAATTTATGGCACACGCTTTACAAATCTTCCCTCGTATAAAAATGTTCCGCTTGTTGCCGATATGAGCAGTTGCATATTAAGCCGCCCTACAGATATTAGCAAATACGGTTTAATATATTTTGGTGTTCAAAAAAATGTTGCGCCTGCCGGCATGGCTGTTGTTATTATCCGTGATGATTTATACAACAACACAAGAGACGACATTGTAAGGGCAGATTTAACCGATTATAAAACAATAATTGATGCCGACAGTATGTATAACACACCTCCAACTTACAATATTTATATGATGGGCCTAGTGCTTAATTGGATTAAAAATGAAATTGGTGGCCTTGAAGCAATGGAAAAACTAAACAATGAAAAAGCCGCAATTTTATACGATTTTATAGATAACAGTAAGTTTTTTAATAACCCTGTAAACAAGCAAGACCGCAGCATTATGAATGTAGTTTTCACAAGCAAAAACGAACAAACAGACGCAGATTTTTGCAAACAAAGCGAAAATGCAGGTTTTGTTAATTTAAAAGGGCATAGAAGTGTTGGCGGTATGAGGGCATCTATATACAACGCAATGCCAATTGATGGCGTTAAATCATTAGTAGAATTTATGAATAAATTTGAAAAGGAGAACGCATAATGTACAATATTAAAACTTTAAACAGCATTTCCCCAAAAGGCATAGAGCGGCTTTCATCCAGCGCTTTTTGTGTGTCAGATGACGTTAATTCTGCCGATGGTATTCTTGTTCGCAGCGCTTCCATGCATGATATGCAATTTGATTCTTCACTGCTTGCAATAGCTAGAGCGGGCGCAGGGGTTAATAATATCCCTGTTGATAAATGCTCTGATGCAGGAATTGTTGTTTTTAACACACCCGGCGCTAATGCTAATGCGGTTAAAGAACTTGTTTTATGTGCGCTTGTGCTTTCTAGCAGAAATGTGCTAAAATCTGCCGAGTGGGCTAAAGGCCTTACAGGCAAAGGCGGCGATGTGCCGGCTTTAGTTGAAAAAGGCAAAGGCCAATTTGTAGGCCCCGAACTTAACGGTAAGAAACTTGCTGTTTTAGGCCTTGGCGCAATTGGTGTAAAAGTTGCAAATATGGCTGTGCATCTTGGCATGGAGGTTTATGGTTACGACCCATATTTATCTTTAGAATCGGCTTGGAATTTATCACGCAGCGTAAAACCATGCATAAATATATCCGATATTATTAATCAAGTAGATTATATTACACTTCACATGCCTGTAACCGATAAAACAAAACATTTTATTAACGAACAATTAATATCGCAAATGAAACATGGCGTTCGAATTTTAAATTTTGCAAGGGCTGAGCTAATCGAGCCGCAAAATATGAAATCTGCATTAAAATCAGGCAAAGTAGCAAGTTATGTTGTGGATTTCCCCACAGATGAAATGCTTAGCGTTGAGGGATGTATAAGCATACCTCATTTAGGTGCTTCTACTCCTGAAAGTGAAGACAATTGCGCTGTTATGGCGGTAGACCAAATTAGCGATTATTTAATTAACGGAAATATTGTAAATAGCGTTAATTTACCAAGTGTTTCACAGCCAAAAACAAGCGTTTGCCGCATTTGCGTTGTTCATAAAAACACACAAGGTGTTTTAGCTGCTATAACAAATGCCGCAAGCAACGCAGGGCTAAATATTGACAATTTAGTTAATAAATCGAAAAACAATTATGCGTATACCATGCTTGATGTAAACTCCCCTGCCCCTGATGATTTAGCTAAGCAATTGTTAGCCATTGATGACATAATTAGAGTTAGAATAATTTAATATAACAAAAACAACTGATATTTTAATTTTATAATGTTTCAATTATGGATTTCATAAAAAATTAATTAACATTTTGTCATTTTGAGTTAATAATAATTGCAATTTTTTTGCAGTTATTATAGTTCAAAATGACATGTTTGTTTATTATTGATAAAATACATACTTATTTAAAAGCACTAGCGTGAAAATTACGCTAATAATTTATACTAATGCGCCCCGTTACAGGTGATAAATGGTAAAAAATCTTTTTTTACTGAGATTTTTTCAAAACAATTTATGTTGTGCACAGAATGGAGATTTTGATGTTAATATTAGGCATAGAAACAAGTTGCGACGACACTTGCGCCGCTGTTGTAGAAAACGGTAATAAAGTAATGTCTAACTGTATTGCTTCAAGCGCAACCGAACAAAATAAATACGGTGGCATTGTTCCCGAAATTGCCAGCCGCCGTCATATAGAATACATAAGTGATGTTGTTAGCCAAGCGCTTACAAATGCCAATTGCACAATTGATGATATAAACGCCATTGCCGTAACATTTGCACCGGGTTTAATAGGCGCACTGCTTGTGGGTGTAAATTATGCGAAAGGCCTTGCTTATAGCGCAAGAAAACCACTTGTGCCTGTGCACCATTTGCGCTCTCATGTTGCATCGCTTTATATAACACACCCCAAGCTAAAACCACCGTTTTTATGCCTTGTTGCAAGTGGTGGGCACAGCCATATTTTGCATGTTAAAAATTATACAAAATTTGAAATTTTAGGGCGCACCGTAGATGATGCTGCAGGCGAAGCATTTGATAAAGTTGCACGAACATTAAATTTAGGCTACCCGGGTGGCCCTATTGTTAGTAAAATGGCAAAAAACGGTTGCAATACAGCTTACCCTTTGCCAATTCCAAAAGTTGATGGGCGCTATAATGTTAGTTTTTCAGGCTTAAAAACCGCAGTTTTAAACACGGTAAACAAAGCAAATATGCAAGGTGAGCCAATTAATGTTAGCGATATGTGTGCAAGTTTTGAATATAGAATAACAGACATATTAGCGCAAAAATTAATATTAGCAGCGAAAGATTTAAATATTAAACAAATTGCATTGGCAGGCGGCGTAGCGGCAAACACAACGCTACGAAACATACTTTTAAATTCAATTCAGCAATTAAACGCACAATTATTTTTACCGGATATTCACCTATGCACAGATAATGCCGCAATGGTTGCCGCGCAAGGCTATTATGAGTTTAAAAACGATAATTTAGCTGATATAAATTTGAATGCAAAACCAACGCTTGAAATTGATTATATTTAATATTTAAGGATAAAACATGTTAAAACGTTTAAACATTTATTTTAAAGAAATGTACCCTATTATACCTCGCTTAGTGTTGGGCTTTGTTGTATTTGGCGAAATATACTTTATATTACTTTTAAATAGTAATATAAATAATTTTACGCTTGGTGTTCAAGAAATTGTTGGCAGCTTTACAATTTTCGCATTTTTGCTTTGGCTTAGAATAGCCGACGATTTTAAAGATTACGAGCACGATTGCCGCTTGTTTGCAAGTAGGCCGCTTGCCTCAGGAAGAGTACATAAAAAAGATTTATTATATTTTGTTGTTATATTAAATATTTTTACGCTAATAATAAATGCTGTTTTTATGCCTAATTTTCTTTTTTTTATTCTGCTTTACACCTATGGCTCTTTAATGGCATTATGGTTTTTTCAAAAGCACAAAATACAAAAAAGTTTACCGCTTGCGCTTTTAACACATAACCCTGTGCAACTTATTTTAAATTTATATGTAATTTCATTTACAGTAATAAAATATAATTTACCTGTATTTAGTGTTTTTAATTTTTTATTGTTATTCACTTTATACTTTCCTGCTTTAATATGGGAAATTTCACGAAAAACACGTGCACCATCTCAAGAAACAGAATATACCACATATTCTAAATTATTTGGATATAAAAAAGTTGTAAATTTTGTTTTAATTTTAACTTGGGTAGATATAATAACAAATATTTTATTGGTTATAAGGTTAAACTTATTTTCAATAGTGCTGTTGCTACTAAATATTGTTTGGGTTAGCATTAAATTTGCACAATTTAACAAAAACCCTTTAAGCTTTAAACTTGTTGATAAAGTAGAGCGCTATACATATATTCAAGAATTTATTATGCTTTTAACCATTCCGCTGTATTTAATATTTCAATAATTTTTAAAGGGTGATACTATAAAAAGCGACAATTTATTTATTCTAAAAAATAACGGTTTTAATGTTCCAGAGTTTACAGTGCTTGCACCACCGTATAATTTGAACTTGCCGTTTAAAGCAAACGAATATGCCGTACGCAGCAATTATAGCGCAGAAGACGGAGAAAATCATTCGTTTGCGGGGCAATTTAATACAATGCTTAATGTAAAAAGCGAAGATTTACCTTTCGCAATAAAAAAAGTTGCAAAAAGCGTAAAAAATGCAAATGAATATGAAAAAGCGCATAATATAAATTCAAATGGTAAAATGAATATTATAGTACAAAAAATGATTAATGCAGATTATTCGGGAGTTATTTTTACAGCAAACCCTGCTGCCGGGCTTTTAAATGAAATTGTTCTTGTTGTTGGCGAAGGGCTTGGCAATATGGTAGTTGAAGATAAAACAGACGTTACAACATATTTTTATAATAAAGATGATAAAATTTATTATATGCAAACCGTAGGAAATTCGCCAAAAATCAAAAACAAGCTTTTAAATTCATTGTTCGAGCAAGCTGTTAAAATTGAAAAAATCTTCGGTTTTTACTCAGATATTGAATTTTGCATAAAAAACGAGGAAATTTTTATTTTACAAACGCGTAAAATCACAACAATTAATAATGATAATATTATTATTTTAGATTCAAGTAATATCTCTGAAAGTTACCCGGAAATAACTTTACCGCTCTCGCAAAGTTTTGCATCGCAAGTATACAAACATGCATTTACAAGCACTGTAAACATATTATCAAATTACAACTCTGTTGTAAAAAAATTAAACAATGTGCTTTCAAATATGGTTGCTTGCGCCAATGGGCGCATGTATTACCTTATAAGCAATTGGTACTATTTGTTGCAAGTTTTACCTTTTTCCGGCAAAATTATACCTGTTTGGCAAGAGATGTTAGGCGTAACCCAAAAAGATATTAAATACACAAACAGTGTAAAA
>CAYJGM010000025.1:20322-27458 GCA_964369495.1 uncultured Bacteroides sp.
CCCAAAATTTATTTAAAAATTAAAATAGCTGTGAATTTTATGTGCTACATGATTATTACGCCCAATAAAATGAAACAACTTGATGATTTTTTTAACAGTATATATTTTAACAGCAAACAGCAAATTGAAAATTGTACTAACAGCAAACAACTTTTTGAAATATATGAAAATTTACTTCAAAATGTTGGTTCTAAATGGGGCATTACGCTGATAAACGATATGTATGCATTTATTTATACAAGCCTTGCAAAGAAAAAACACTCTGAAAAATTAAATAACATACATAAATTAGAAAGTTTAAAGCCAATAATTGAAATTGATAAACTTTATGTTTTAGCGAACAAAAACGGTATAAATAGCACTGAATATCTAAATGCAAAAGAAAAATATTTAAATAAATACGGCGATAGATGTTTACAAGAGCTAAAACTTGAAACAATAACCATGAATACCGACAAAAACATGCTTGATAATTACATTTTAAACTATGTACCAAGTGATATTAAAGAAAGCTTTTATTTTGAAAATAAAAAAGAGCCCTATGTTCTTAAATGTGCAAAAAAAGGAATTTTCAACAGAGAATTGTCACGCATGAACCGAACGCGCCTTTATGGGCTTGCAAGAACTATATTTTTAAAAATTGGCAATAATTTTAGCATTGACAATATTATTGAAAATGAAAGAGACATTTTTTATCTTTATATTGATGAAATTACGGATTGTTTGAACAGCGCAAAAAGCATGAACCATATAGTAAAAAAACGAAAAAAATTATATGAAGATTATGCCAAGTTGCCTGCATTTACTCGTTTAATTTTCTCAAGTAAAATTATTGATAAAACACCTGTTAATACACAAAATAACGAAAATTGTGAATACGCAAGCGAATTTATAGGAACCGCAAGCTCGCATGGAAAAATTAAGGGTGAAGTGCTTTTAATTGATAAACCAAATTTAAATATAGATACAACCGATAAAATACTTGTTACGCAAGTTACAGATCCCGGTTGGGTGTTTTTAATACAAAAATCAAAGGGTGTTATAACACAAAAAGGCTCTTTATTATCGCACACCGCAATCATTACAAGAGAGCTTAAAAAACCATCAATTGTGGGCGTAAATAATATTACAAATGCACTTAAAACAGGCGATATAATTGAAATGGACGGAACAACGGGAATAATAAATATAATAAAGCGTAAACAAACTTAATTTAATAAATAATTTTAATTTTGAATTTATGAGGGTTAAATTATGAGATTATTACTATGTGAAGATGAAATAGAACTTTCTAATGCTCTTGTTAAAATATTAAAACATTATAACTATTCTGTTGACGCAGTTTACGACGGTAACGAAGCGCTTATGTTCTTAGAAGCCGAAAACTATGATGCTGTAATTTTGGATATTATGATGCCAAAAACAGATGGGCTTACTGTATTAAAAACAATTCGAGAAAAAGGCAATCAAATTCCTATTATAATACTAACAGCAAAATCTCAAGTTGATGACAAAGTAACAGGGCTTGATTTAGGCGCAAATGATTATCTTACAAAACCATTTGAAACAAAAGAATTACTTGCAAGAATAAGAGCAATAACCAGAACAAATAGCGATAGCACTTCTTCGATATTAATTTTTGGTAATTTAAATTTAAACCGAAAAACTTTTGAACTTTATACAAATAAAAATTCATTTAAGCTTGCAAGTAAAGAATTTCAAATAATGGAAATACTTATGATTAACAAGGGACATGTTATTGCTAGCGAGCGATTAATGGAAAAAATTTGGGGTTATGACAGTGATACCGAGATAAATGTTGTGTGGGTATATATTTCTTACCTTAGAAAAAAGCTTGCGCTACTTGAAACCGATGTGAAAATTAAAGCAACCCGAAACACCGGTTATTCATTGGAAGTATGATTTGTTAAAACAACCATTTAGCAAATTAACATCGTTTTTTTGTATTATATAAGTAATTTTTCTGCATTCATTTACAATAATTTATATTTTTCATGTTATCAATTAATATAAATATTTGCACTAAACATATATTAAACAGCCAACTGTTAGTTAGTTTAACAGTTGGCTGTTTAATAATTTATTCCTTTTTGGTATATAAAAACTAAAATTACTCTCTAATTTCTATAGGTTTCATTGTTGGGAATAGCAAAACATCACGTATAGAAACACTATCGGTAAGCAACATAACAAGCCTATCAACTCCAAATCCCAAACCACCGGTTGGCGGCAAACCATACTCAAGTGCTGTGATATAATCATAATCAACTTGCGCGTTTGTATTTGGCTCAGCCGCTTTTTTAGCTGCTACTTGGCTTTCAAAACGCTGTTTTTGATCTATTGGGTCGTTAAGTTCGCTAAATGCATTGCCGTATTCGCAAGCATTAATAAAGTATTCAAAGCGCTCTGTAAAATTCTCATCATCTGCTTTACGCTTTGCAAGCGGGCTATTTTCAACAGGGTAATCGTATATAAATGTAGGTTGAATTAATTGCTCTTCAACAAATGCATCAAAAAATTCAATAAGCACTGTTCCCTTTGTTGCATTTGCAGGCACTTCAACATGTTTTTCTTTTGCGGCATTTCGTGCATCTTCATCGGTATTCCAAGTGTAGTAATCACAACCTGAATATTTTTTTACTGCCTCTGCCATGCTCATTCTTGCCCAATTTCCCATGTCAATTTCTTTGTCTTGATATACTATTTTGGTATTGCCGCAAATTTTTACTGTAAGTTCTTTATATAAATCCTCAACTAAATCCATCATGCCTTTATAATCTGTATAGGCTTGATAAAGTTCAACCGTTGTAAACTCGGGGTTGTGGCGTGTGTCCATCCCCTCATTTCTGAAAATGCGCCCAATTTCATATACCCTATCCATTCCGCCCACAACAAGCCTTTTAAGGGCAAGTTCGGTTTCAACACGCAAATACATATCCATATTTAAGGTGTTATGGTGTGTTACAAATGGGCGTGCTGCCGCACCAATTTCAAGCGGCAATAATATTGGCGTGTCAACTTCTAAATATCCTCTAGCATCTAAAAATGTGCGAATTTCTTTTAAAATTTGGCTACGTTTAACAAACACATCTCTAACGTTTGGGTTTACTATTAAATCAATATATCTTTGGCGATAACGTGTTTCTTGATCTTTCAACCCGTGGAATTTTTCAGGCAGTGGCAGTAAATTTTTACTAAGCAACACTATTTCACTAACTTTAACAGAAATTTCACCCATATGTGTGCGGAATACTTCACCTTTAATTCCAATAATATCGCCAATATCATATTTTTTAAACGCTGTATATTCTTCTTCGCCTATGGCATCTCTTCTAATATAAAGCTGTATGTTTGATGTAGTATCCCTTAAATCGGCAAAGCTAGCCTTGCCCATAATGCGTTTGCTCATCATACGGCCTGCCATGCTAACAATTCTGCCTTGTTCGCCTTCGTTTAAATCTTTAAAATTTTCTTTAACCTCTTTAGCAAAGGAATCTTGCTTATATTTTGTTTGTAAAAAAGGGTTTTTATTTTCATCTTGTAAGTTTTTTAATTTATCCCTGCGAACGGCAATTAGCTCACTATATTCTTCTTGTGTCATCACTGCATCATTTTGCTGAGCTTGTAATTGTTCATTATCCATATTGTTTTGCATTTTTATTTCAATTCCTTTCAAAGCACAAATTATTTTAAAAATTAATAAGTGCCACACACTGATATATATTATTTTAACACAAAAACAGGTGCCGCGACACCTGTTTTAATATTATTTTAATAAATTAAATGAAAGCACAAAATATAAACTAAAATATTATAAATTTTGTGGTTTATAACGAACCGCGGCTTATTTCTAACACAGTATATGATGTAACTAAACCGTTTGGTAAAGTAATATCTACTGTTTGGCCAACTTTTTGCCCTATAAGCGCCGCGCCTACCGGCGATTCATCACTAATTTTACCATTAGCCGGGTCTGCCTCAGTAGAGCCTGTTATATCATATTCTTCAATGTCGCCATCTTCGTCTTTTAATTTTACATGTGTTCCTATTCCAACAGCATCGGTGGATAAATCATCTTCATCTATAACACGTGCATATTTAAGCATTTTTTCAAGCGTTGCTATTCGGCTTTCAACAAAACCTTGCTCGTTTTTCGCTTCGTCATATTCACTGTTTTCTGATAAATCTCCATAGCCTCTTGCTACTTTAATTTTTTCCGCAACTTCTTTGCGCTTAACAGTTTTTAATTCTTCAAGCTCATCTTCAAGTGCACGAAGCCCTGCATATGTCATAAGAATTTCTTTGTTATGGTTTATCATTTCTTCAAATCTCCTCGGTAAAATTTGCATACATCATCGCACATTTTTTTACATGCCATAATATTGTGAATTATAGTGTTTTTCAAGTATAATGTCAAGTGTTTTTTGGATTTTTGTGCAATTTGTATAGTGTATTTGTTATAAATATATGCGATATGGTGCAAAAAAATACCCACATTCAAATTATTTTAGAATGTGGGTTAAAAAATTATATCAATCTTCGTCAGATTTAACAGTGATAAACTTTTTGGCTTCCTCTATTATCTTATCTTCTAAGTTAGAGGGAACAATATCATAACGTATAAATTCATACTCATAGCTTCCGCGCCCTTGTGTTAATTGGCGTAAGAAAGTGGTGAAATCATGCATTTCAGCCTCGGGAACTTCCGCTTCAATTATTTGCTCGGTGTTTTCGCCGGGTTGCATGCCTAAAACTCTACCGCGGCGCTTTGTAACATCGCCCATCATATCGCCGGTTAAATCGCCCGGAACAGTTGCTTTTAAAACCCCCACAGGTTCTAAAAGCACAGGCCCTGCCTGCGGTAATGCTGCCCTATATGAAACTTTTGCAGCCATTTTAAACGCCATTTCAGATGAATCTACCGGATGGTGGCTACCATCGAGTAGTGTGGCCTTAATGCCAACAACGGGGTAGCCCGCCAAAACGCCATGCGCAATTGCTTCATGCAAGCCTTTTTCAACCGCAGGGAAGAAGTTTTTAGGAACTGCGCCGCCAACAACTTTTTCGGCAAAAATGAAATCACCCTCGGAAGTTGGTTCAAATTCAATCCAAACATCGCCAAATTGCCCGTGGCCACCTGTTTGTTTTTTATGGCGGCCTTGCGCTTTATGTTTTTTGCGTATGCTTTCCCTATACGCAATGCGTGGTTTCGAAAGCGAGATATCAACCCCGAATTTGGCTTTAAGTTTAACGCAAATGGCATCTAAATGTTGTTTGCCAAGGCCTGAAATAATCTGTTGCACTGTTTCGGTGCTAACAATATATTTTAGTGTTGGGTCTTCCTCCATCAAGCGCGAAAGCGATCCTGAAATTTTGCTTTCATCGCCCTTTTGTTTAAGTTTAATTGCCATTGAAAGCGTAGGTTTTGGGAAAACAGGCCTTGGTAAATTAACAACTCTTCCCGGTGCACATAATGTATCCCCTGTTTGCGCACTTGCAAGCTTTGTAACTGCGCCTATATCGCCCGCAGAAATAACATTTGTGTCTGTTTGTTTCTTACCTTTAATAAACAATAATTTACCAAAGCGTTCTTGCTCATTTGTTCTTGCATTCACTATTGCGCTATCTGCCTTAAATGCTCCAGAAACAACTTTAATATAACTTAACTTGCCAACAAATGGATCTGCCACTGTTTTGAAAACATAAGCGCATAAATCGCCTGTTGCATCGCATGCAATTTCAACTTCATTATCGTTTTTATCAAGTGCTGTGCAACCTGCACCACGTGCCGCACTTGGCAAAAGCTTTTGTATGCCCCAAAGAACTTGATCAATTGCTGCAAGATTTGTTGACGACCCACAGAACACAGGCGTAATTGCGCCTGTTTTAACGCCCATTCTAACGCCTTCTGTAAGCTCTTCTTGTGTAAATGCTTCGCCCTCAAAATATTTTTCCATCAAAGCTTCGTCTGTTTCTGCAACAGCTTCACTCATTGCGGCAATTAAACCGTTTTCACGGTGCCCATAACTTGGCACAGGAACCTCACGCGGCTTGCCATTTACATAGCTAAATGCTTTTTGTGTTATTAAATTTAAGTAAATTCTGCCACCGGCTTGTTCTATAGGAACAACAACCGGGCAAACAGATGGCCCAAATTCTAATTTTAATTCTTCAAAAACTTTATAAAAATCGGCATTTTCGCTGTCAATTTTGCTAACATATATCATATGGCTTTTATTGTTTTTAACTGCATTTCTATATGCTTTTTGTGCGCCAACCGAAAGCCCACTTCGTGCAGAAACACAAACTAAAACACTTTCTGCTGCATATATACCCTCTGCTTGGCCTGCTGCAAAATCAAAAAGGCCCGGGCTATCAAGCATATTTATTTTAACATTATCATACAGAACAGGTGCTACAGCAAGCGATAACGATGCCCTACGCTTTGCTTCATCCGGATCAAAATCGCAAACAGTGTTACCGTCTTCTACACGGCCGTGCCTATCGGTGCCACCTGTTAAAAATAACATTGATTCAACCAAAGAAGTTTTACCCGAACCTGCATGTCCGGCAATTAACACATTTCTAATTCTATCGTTTGTAAAATCCATTGTCATACCCTCTTCCTTTGTGCCGTTTACAAAAAGCAAAAGCAAACTGCAAACAAATAATGTTATTATTGTAACATATTTTTAATGTGTTTTAAATAATAAAATGTAAAAAATGTTGTTATTATGTGTAAAATCTTTTGCTTAATACTTGTATAAATTGCTATATTTTAATTTTACAAACAAAAAACAAATGATTAATATATTATTGTAATGTAAAATCAACATATTTTTTGGTGAATTATAAGATAAATATTTGTTTGGTAAATTTATTGAAATATTTAATTTTAACAATATATAAAAAAACACTGCTTTAACAGTGTTTTTTAAATAGAATAAGTGTAATTAACTATCTTAATGAACAATTTACTAAACATTTCAACTACAAATATTATTTTTTACATATTTTTTTTACAAACAATAATATTCAAAATCAAAACCTTTAAAAAACAACAAAAAAGCCGGCACCTACCTATTTTCACAGGACGTCACCATCCAACTATTTTC
>CAYJGM010000026.1:0-16758 GCA_964369495.1 uncultured Bacteroides sp.
TAAAAATGGGCTGTTAGTGGCATCTACCATATAAGCAATTGTAATTGTTAAAATTATAAACAATATGGAAAAAAGTAATATTTTAATATCTTTAATTTTATCGTAAATTATTTTCGGCAATTTTGTGCAACAAATTACACACAAAACTAATAAAACAGCATAGTTTCGTAAGAAGTAAAGCGGCGATACACCATCATCAAAACTAAATAATTTACTAAATAAAGTAGGTAAAGTTACGCCGTCATCGCTTCCAACAAAAAATGCCCAGCCAATTACAACTATAAATAAAGTGTAGAAATGCGGCCAAATTTTGCCTTTTTCAAGATGTTTTAATAAAAACGCTTTTTCTATCATTAATAATATAAAATAATATACGCCCCATAGAACAAAGTTCCAGTTTGCACCATGCCAAAAACCTGTTAAAAGCCATACAATAGATAAATTTATTATTTGACGCTTCAAGCCTTTTCTGTTGCCACCAAGTGGAATATAAACATATTCTCTAAACCAACCGGATAATGTCATATGCCATCTGCGCCAAAAATCGGTTATGCTTTTTGCGATATACGGTAAATTAAAGTTATCGGGGAAATCGAAACCAAGCATTTTACCCATGCCTATACCCATCATGGAATAACCGGAAAAATCAAAGTAAATTTGCAGTGTATATGCTATAATTCCAAGCCAAACCAGCCCAGAGGATGCATTTTCTATTCCGATGCCGGGTTGCCAAATACTTCCCACATATTGCCCTGTAACTTCGTACCATAATGCGCTAATGCCATCAGCAAGCAAAACTTTTTTTGCAAGCCCGAAAATGAAAAGCGAAATGCCCTCGTCGATACGGCTAAATGTAACACGTCCGTTTAAAATATGAAGCCGCTGTGAAACATCGCGATATTTTACAATAGGCCCTGCAATAAGTTGCGGAAACATAACAACATAAGCACCAAAATTAATTATATTAAATTCGGTTTTTACATTTTTTCTGTAAACATCTATAGAATAACTCATAGTTTGGAAAGTGTAAAAACTTATGCCAAGCGGCAAAGTTAAACGAAGCGGCGCAATAGAAAGCCCAAAAAGTGTGTTTAAGTTTGCAATAAAAAAATCGGTATATTTAAAATACATTAGCATACCCACGCTTACAACTATGCTTATTATAAGCGCTGCAATACGTATTTTGTTATTGTTTTCAAACTTATGCATGAAAATGCCTGCGGTGTAATTAACTAAGATAAGAACCACCATAACAGGGAATAAAGTGATTTCGCCCCATGAATAAAAAACAAGGCTACAGATAAAAAGCACAGTGTTTTTTAATTTTGCTGGCGCAATATAATACAAAGCTAAGGTTATTGGCAAAAAACGAAACAAAAATAAAACAGTGCTGAATACCATGTTTTTCTCCTTTATTATTTTATATAATAAGTTAAAAAATGCTTTAACATACTAATAGGGTTTGATGCTTACACCGCCATAATTCAGCAAAAATGTTTGCAGTTTTGGGCGATGAGGGCATCGCCCCCTATATTTTGTTTTTATTAATTATTACAGTAATATATTAAATATAATAATGCTATTTAAAATTTATTTATTGTAGTGCGCTTTCAATTGCGGCGCTTACATCGTCGTAATTAATATCAGGTGCTGCAATGGCTAGCACTGCTAAATCTGCTTTTTGTGTTATAATGCCGTTTTCTGCTTGCGTTATACTGGTTTCAAATTCTGGATAATTAGACAAAAATGAAACATTTGCCGCTTGATACTCAGTTAATTCACTTACAATAGAATCAATTTTACCCTCTGCTGCTTTAATTACAACAACAGTTCCTGATATTCCGTTTACGCCGCTTTCAAAGCCAGCAAATTCCGCAATATTTTCAATGGATATGCCCATTGCGTAATTTAAAGTTTCCTCTGTAACTTCTAGTGGTTCTTGAATTGCACAAGCAGTTGTAACGGCAGAAGCAATATCAGCGGGTGTGTTTTCTACAACTTCACTTGAAGAGCAAGAAGTAAATGCTAATAATAGCATTAAAGTTAAAATTAATAGAACTAATTTTTTCATTAAAATAGTTTCCTTTCAAATATAAATGTGATTATTTTGTATTTTTGTTTTATACACATATAAAATATACTACCACAAAATATTGTTATTTGCAATAAAAATATGGCATATTTTGTAATATAAAAAATAATATTATTCTTTAGCAGTTAAAATATAAAAAAATTATGAAAATTATATATTAAAGATATACTTTTATAATTTTTTTGTTATAATACATTATAGTGTTATATATAAAAAGGGGAAAGCCATGTTAAAATTTTTTAATAAAAATATATATGTCAAAATATTTTTCATAATATTATTTGCTATTACTTTACTGTTTATTTTATTTTATGTAAACAATAACCAAAAAAATATAAAAGCATATAACCATTATAGTTTTACTATGAGCACCATTTTAACACAAGACATATATGGCGAGCACGCAAAAGAAGCAGCGCTTGAGGTAGAGGCGGCATTTATTGAATTTGAAAAAACATTATCACTTTACGAAACAGAAAGTGAAATTGCAAAAATTAATGCCGCCGCCGGTAAAAATGCGGTGCAAGTTTCAAATACTACACTTAATATTATAAAAAACGCAAAAGAGTTATCGCTTAACAATAGCGATGCATTTGCACTTACATTAGCACCGCTAAGCCTAGCATGGGGTTTTACAAGTGAAAACGCACAAATTCTACATGATGAAGAAATAAATAAATTGTTGCCACTTATTGATGATAATGCAATAATTATAGATGAAGACAGCAGCACGGTTATGCTTTTAAATGAAGGCATGGCTATTGATTTAGGCGCAGTTGCAAAAGGCGCTGCTTGCAATTTGGCAAAAGATATTTATAATGAATACAATATAAAAAGTGCATATATTTCAATTGGCGGAAATATATATGTGCATGGTAAAAAACCGGATGGAACACAATATAGAATTGGTTTTAGAGATGCAACTGCAAGCGATGTTTCTGCACTAGCTGCTATTGAATTAACAGATAAAGTTTTTGCTGTTTCTGGAACTTACGAGCGTTTTTTTGAAGAGGGGGGCGAAACATATCACCATATTTTAGATCCTAAAACAGGTAAACCCGCAAATAGTGATATTGTAAGCGTTGGTATAATTCACGAAGATGGAGCAGTTGCCGATTTTTATTCTACAGCTTTATTTGTATCGGGAAAGCAAAGCGCAATTGATTATTTTACCGGTGGCGGAAGCGGAATTTTTTTAGATAATGAGAATAATATTTATGTATCTAAAGATCTTGAGGGCAGTTTTGATGTTTTGGTTAGCGGTTATAATATAATATTCGTATAAAAAATTAAAAAAATTCTATTAATTTAGTTTGTGCTATTAGTTAGTATCGACACTATTTTAAAAAAATATTACACAAAAAAGGATATGTAGCATAGTATTAAAAGCTGGCATAAAGCTGATTTTATACTATGGTGCATATCCTGTTTTTTATTAAATTATAAGCTAAAAAAATAATAAAAATTAAATAAAATTAAAGAATATTACTTCAAAATTGCATTTGAAATTTCTTCGCCCATTTGTTTACAACCAACAAGAACACAATTGTCATTTTTTATATCAAGTGTTCTAATGTTTTTATCAAGTACATTGTTTACGGCTTTTTCAATGGCATTACTTTCATTTGGCATATCAAACGAATATTTAAGCATCATTGCAGCCGCTAAAATTGTGCCTATTGGGTTTGCCTTGTCCATGCCTGCAATGTCAGGGGCAGAACCATGTATGGGCTCGTATAAACCGCAAGTGCCCTCGCCTAAGCTTGATGAGGGTATCATGCCTATACTGCCTGTTATCATGCTGGCTTCGTCTGTTAAAATATCGCCAAACATATTTTCTGTTACAATGATATCAAATTGAGAAGGGTTTTTTACAATTTGCATTGCGCAATTATCCACAAGCATGTGTTCAAATTCAATATCGGTGTATTCGTTTGCCATTTCGCTTGCGATATTGCGCCATAAACGGCTTGTTTCAAGCACATTTGCCTTATCTACACTTGTTAGCTTTTTACGGCTTTTTCTTGCGGTTTCAAAGCCGATTTTCATAATGCGGCGTATTTCGTGCTCGCTATATGGCATTATATCGGTTGCAACACGCTCGCCGTTAATTGTTTGCAATTTATGTTCGCCAAAATATACACCGCCTGTAAGCTCGCGCACAACCATAAAATCAATGCCGTTTGCAACAATATCTTCGCGCAGTGGGCTTGCACTTTTAAGTTGTGAAAACATTTTAGCAGGGCGGATATTAGAATAAAGCCCCATAGCTTTGCGTATGCCTAAAAGGCCTTTTTCGGGGCGTTTGTCGCCGTCTAAATTGTCCCATTTTGGGCCGCCTACAGCGCCTAAAAGAACGCTATCGGAATTAATGCAGGCATCAATTGTGCTTTGCGGTAGCGGTGTGCCATGGTTATCAATAGCAACGCCGCCAATGTCTGCATATATATAGTTAAATTCGTGGTTGAATTTTTGCGCAACAGCATTTAAAACGCAAATGCTTGCATCTATAATTTCAGGGCCTATGCCATCGCCTTTTAAAATTACTATGTTTTTTTGCATTATACTCTCCTTCATTTTGTGTAAAACACATAATGTAAAATTTTAATATTTAAAATGCATTATTGATTTAAAGATGAAAGCAAACCGCCTTTTTCTATAATATCTTTTATGAATTCGGGAAATGGTTGCGCTGTGTATGTTTCATTTTTTGTAATGTTTGTAATTATTCCTGTATCAAAATTCACGCTTACTTCATCGCCTGCCTCAATTTTATCTGCGGCTTCTTCACTTTCTAAAATTGCACAGCCGATGTTAATTGCATTGCGGTAAAAAATTCTTGCAAAAGTTTTTGCGATTATGCACGATACACCGCATGTTTTAATGGCAAGTGGCGCATGTTCACGGCTAGAGCCGCAACCAAAATTAAAACCGCCAACCATAATATCTCCAACTTTTACATTGTTTACAAAATCTTTGTCTATATCTTCCATGCAATGTGCCGCAAGCTCTTTTGCGTTGGGTGTGTTTAAATATCGCGCCGGAATTATAACATCTGTGTCTACATTATCGGGAAATTTATGTACCTTGCCTTTAACAATACTTTGCATTATTTCATTACCTCCTCTGGGTTTGTGATAAAGCCGGTAATTGCGCTTGCGGCGGCAACAGCAGGGCTTGCCAAATAAACTTCACTGTTTTTATGCCCCATTCTGCCAACAAAATTGCGGTTAGTTGTTGCAACACAGCGCTCGTTTTCTGCCAAAACGCCCATATGGCCGCCTAAACATGGGCCGCATGTTGGCGTGCTAACAACACAGCCGGCATCAATAAATGTATCTAAATAGCCAAGTTTAATGCATTGTTTGTAAATTAATTGTGTTGCGGGAATTACAATTGCGCGTATATTTTTTGCAATTTTCTTGCCTTTTAATATATCCGCTGCAATTTGCATGTCACTAAGGCGCCCATTTGTGCAAGAGCCAATTACAACTTGGTCTATCTTAACTTCTTGTTTGCCAATTTCATCAACCGTGCGTGTGTTTTCCGGTAAATGAGGGAACGAAACTGTAGGGCGAATTTGCGATAAATCAAGATTAATTACTTTATCATAAATAGCATTATCATCGGGTGAATAAGTATTAAATTTACGTGTAACACGTTCGTTTAAATAATCTAAAGTAATGTTGTCTACTTCAAATATGCCGTTTTTTGCTCCGGCCTCAATTGCCATATTTGCAATACATAGCCTATCGTCCATTGTTAAATTTTCAAGCCCTTTTCCGCCAAATTCCATGCTTTTATATAAAGCACCGTCAACGCCGATTTGCCCTATAATATGCAAAATAACATCTTTACCGCTAACGTTAGCGCCTAGTTTGCCGCTTAATTCAAAGCGAATTGCACTTGGAACTTTAAACCAACATTTGCCTGTTGCCATGCCTGCGGCCATGTCTGTGCTGCCAACGCCTGTGCTAAATGCACCAAGTGCACCGTATGTGCAAGTGTGGCTGTCTGCACCAATAATGCACTCGCCTGCGGCAACTATGCCTTTTTCGGGCAATAATGCATGCTCTATGCCCATATTGCCAACATCGTAAAAGTGTAAAATATCATATTTGTTTGCAAAATTTCGGCTTTGTTTTGCTTGCTCTGCGGCTTTGATATCTTTATTAGGTGTGAAATGGTCCATAACAAGGCTAATTTTAGTTTTATCGAAAACAGAGGTAAAATTTGCTTTTTCAAACTCGTTTATTGCAACAGGGCTTGTTATATCATTGCCTAAAACCATATCTAAATTTGCCATTATCAATTGCCCGGGCACAACTTTTTCAAGCCCGGCATGTGCGGCAAGAATTTTTTGCGTCATTGTCATTCCCATAGTTATATGCTCCTTTTATGCTTGTGTTTTATTGTAAGAGTTTATTGCGCTTGCCAATGCGTGTACGCTGGCAACTAAAATATCGCTATCAGTGCCTGCGCCCCATGTTACAGTGCCGTCTGTCCATTCAAGGCCAACATATGAAACTGCCTTGCTTTTACTGCCTGTTTCAAGCGAGTGCTCTTGGTATGAAAGCACTGTGAAATCACGGTTGCTGCCTGTTTTAACGGCACTAACAACAGCGTCTAAACGGCCGTTGCCTTTGCCTGTATATTCAACTTGAATTCCATCTTCAATTGCGGTAACCATTGCATATATGCGTAATTCTTCATCATCTTTTTGAATATAATGCGCCTCGGGAATAGCAAAAGGTTCGCGTTTGTTAAGAAATTCGCTTTTGAATATGCCGTAAATTTCCAAGGGTGAAAGCTCTTTGTGTAATTTATCGGATACATCTTTAACAGCATAGCCTAAAGCTTCGCGCATTTTTGCGGGCAAATCGTAACCATAGTGTTTTTCTAGAATATAGCCTATGCCGCCCTTGCCGCTTTGGCTGTTAATTCGTATAACGCTTGTTTCATATTCACGGCCAATGTCTTTTGGGTCAATTGGTAAATAGGGGACACTCCACTCGTGCAAATTGTTCTCTTCACGCCATTTCATGCCTTTTGCAATTGCATCTTGATGGCTACCGCTAAATGCGGCAAAAACAAGTGCACCCGCATAAGGTGTTCTCTCGTGCACATGCATGCCTGTGGCGTTTTCGTATTTTTCAACAATTAATGGCATATTGCTAAAATCAATACCGGGGTCAATTCCTTGGCTGTATAAATTCATTCCAAGCGTTACAAGGTCAACATTTCCTGTTCTCTCGCCGTTTCCAAAAAGGGTGCCTTCAACACGGTTTGCCCCGGCAAGAAGCCCCATTTCGGCATCTGCAACGCCTGTGCCTCTATCGTTGTGTGGGTGCAAGCTTACAATTACATTTTCGCGGTATTTTAGCCTATCGCTCATGTATTCAATTTGGTTTGCATAAACATGTGGCATGCTGGTTGACACAGTTGCGGGTAAATTAATTATAACGGGTTTTTCTTTTGTTGGCATTAAAACATCTAATACAGCATTGCAAACTTCAATTGAGTAATCCGGCTCGGTGCCTGTGAAGCTTTCAGGGCTATATTCAAAACGGAAATTACCCTCGTATTCATCAGCAAAATTTTTAACAAGTTTTGCACCGTTAACGGCAATTTGCATAATTTCATCTTTAGATTTTTTAAAAACTTGCTCGCGTTGTGAAACGCTTGTGGAATTATAAAAATGAACAATTGCGTTTGGCGCACCTTTTAAAGCGTCGAAAGTTTTTTTAATAATATGCTCGCGACATTGCGTTAATACTTGCACGGTGACATCTGAGGGTATGCGGTTTTGTTCTATTAAAGTGCGCAAAAATTCATATTCTGTTTCGCTTGCGGCGGGAAAACCCACTTCAATTTCTTTAAAGCCAATTTGCACAAGAAAATCAAAAAATTCGATTTTTTCTTCAAGGCTCATTGGAACAGTTAGGCTTTGGTTGCCGTCTCTAAGGTCTACGCTGCACCAAATGGGTGCTTTTTCAATATGGTTTTTGCTTACCCAGCGCATTGGTGTATCATATGCAGGATAATATGCAGGTTTATATTTGTTTGTATGTTTCATAAAATTTTTCCCCTTTATATAAATATTGTTGTTTATGGTGTAAAATTAAAACGCCCCTCAGCCGATTTAGCCGGCTAAGAGACGCAGATATTATCTTCGCGGTACCACTCTTATTGTTGCAAATGCAACCACTTATAATTGCCGTATTTACGGCAACAGGGCTTTGTAACGGAGCCAAACCCGTGCGCACCTAATATGTAAAAATTTACAGTTCAGTTGCCTGCTCAAGGGTGAGAAATTTTACTTTTGGCACTGCTTTTCACCAAACAGCAGCTCACTATAGCTCAAAAAATAAAATTATTCCCTATCATCGCTTTAAATATAAATTTAGTATTTATATACTAACATATAAAAATATACTGTGTCAAGTATATTTTAGTGTATATTACGCAATTCTTACATTGCAAAAAATGGTAAAGTACTTAAAGAAAAGCATTTAAAGATGTTTTTTGACAAAACTAAAAGAGATTATTAACTTTAAAATTAATATGGCATAGTCACATTCAAATATATATTAATTTAGGTTGTTTCGTCTGGTGTTGTTTGTTCGGGTATAATGCCTGATTCAATATAAGATGAATCGGTATTGCCGTTTAAAAGCAAATCTATTGCTGTATCTCTGCAATGAACGCCATCAAAAAAATCAGCCTCGGTAACGCCTTCAATTAAAGAGGGGTCGTAACTTCCGTAAACAGGAAAATCGTACTTCGCGGCAAGTTCTCTAATTTTAGGTTCTGTTTGTAAAAAACCGCCATAGCGCTCGGGGTCGGTTTCTTGTGTGCCTTTAATAAAATTATATGTGTGTGGGTGAAAAGGCGTAAGAACAATTACAATATTTATATCTTTTGATTTTGCATATGCAAAAAAATCGTCAAATACTTGTGGCATATATGTGCTTAGTTCAGGGTAATCTTGCATGCGAAGTAAATTTTCTGTCATATAATGTGCATCGGCGTAAATGGCTTCTTGCGAGCGGTTTCTAAAATTAATATCATATAATAAGCTACCGTCGGCACGTTTTACCTCTGTTGTTTGCGCATAAACATCGCCCACAACCGGAATAGGCTTTTCTATATTTGCACTATCTCTTAGCGTAAAATTAATATTATCTTGGAAATAATTAGGCGAATACAGTGCTTCAAATGATGCGCTTGTGTCTTCGCGCTCATAAACAACGTCATATCCTAATACTTCATTTAAAAATTCTGTGTATAATTCTTTGTTGCTTCTGTAATCCCATACGCCTTGTTCTTCGTTATCATCACGAAGAAACCAAGGATCGAAACCAATAATAATTGTTTCAGGTAGCTCGTCTCTTTTATCGAAAAGGTAAAATGTTGTTAGTACATCAACGGCATCGCCACCGGTAACACCACAGTTAAAGAAACTTTCAGTGCCAACAATATCGCTTGTTAGCTGTAAAATTCTGCTAGAACCTAAAGATATAACATCGGGCACAGGTTCGATATTATTTACAAAAAGTTCAATTATATATCTCTCAGAGCTTGAAAGTTTTTCATAGCCAATAATGTCTGTTCCTGCAAGCACCATTTCAGAAACTTCTCTTAATTCTAAATCGCCTTGAAAGAAGCCCGAAACATCTGTTGTGTAATTATAATAAATTGTAAAAAGCGGAACAGTTATTAAAACAGCAAAACCTAAAGCTAAACGAACGCTTGAAAATATTCGGCTTAAAACAGTAATAATAAATTTTTTAATTTTATTAATCATATATTTCTCCCTTTAATATGCCTGGTAAACAAAGGCAGATACGCCAAACCTACCGAAGAAAAAAATAGCTAAAAGTAAGGCGTAATATAATGGCCAGCGCAAGAAAAACGGCACTTTTCTTATCATAATATTAATTGGAAGCTTACTGCTTTCAAGGCCTTCTATAACAATAATTCCGGCTAAAACAACATATAGTTCAATGTTTTCAAAACCTAAAGCGTAAAATACATTTGAAATTGTATCATCAAAAAATAAATCAAAATCTTTAAAGAAATTACCAAAGAAATACATGCTTTCGGCTACTATAGAATCGGAAGTGCCATATAGTTCTGCCGCAATAAAAACAATTGAAAGCGAAAACAAAACATAAGTAATTATAATTTGAATGAAACTTTTAATAGGTTTAAAATAATAAAGTGGGTTTTTAGCATGAATTTTTTCCCTTAGAGGCAAGGTTTCTCTGCCAACAATAAGGTATATACCGCTAACCAAACCCCAGTATAAATAACCCATTGAGGCATCGTGCCATAATCCGCTAACAGCAAAAACAATTAATGTGTTAATAATAGAGCGCAATTTACCTTTGCGGCTACCGCCAAGCGGAAAATACAAATAATCTCTAAACCATGAGCTTAAACTTATGTGCCAACGGCGCCATAAATCTATTATACTGCAAGAGGTAAGCGGGCTTTTAAAGTTTTCCATTACAGTAATGCCAAAAATAGCGCCTGTGCCAATTGCAATGTCTGAAAGGGCAGAGAAATCTGTGTATATTTGGTATGCGAAAACCAAACAGGCAACAATTAAAACAGGGCCGGGATAGTTTTCTATATCTGCAAAAATCGGTTGCACAAAAGCCATTAAAGTATTTGCGATAACAAGCTTTTTAAAAAATCCCCATAAAATTCTAAATAAGCCGCCACTAAATTGTTTATAATCGAATGAAATTGGTTTTTTAAATTGTGGAATTAAATTATTGCTGCGCTCTATTGGCCCTGCAACGATATTTGGGAAAAAAGAAACAAATAATGTGTGATATAAGAAGTTTTTTTCGCTTTCGTATTTTTTTCGATACATATCAATTAAATAGCCTGTTGATGAAAGCGTAAAATAACTTATGCCTAAAGGAATTGCAAGGCTAAAGGCTGTTCCAAAAATAAAATAGCTGTATTTATAATAAATTAGCGCGCCAAAACACAGCAATAGTGTAATAGTAAGAATACTTATGCGTGCTATTTTATAATCAGTGTTAATTTTATCAATTAATATTCCGGAAATATATGTAATTGCGCTAACGCTTAACAAAAAAACAACAAATCCTGCATTGTTTACATCATAAACATAAAAAACTAAACTTGCCGCAAGTAAAATAAACGGGCGAGATACCTTTGGAAATATATAGTAAAACAAGCATAAAATTAATAAAAATACTATATAAGAAAATGTAACAAAATTCATATAACACTCCTAAATAATAATTGCAAAGCAAAGGTAAAATTTTTATTTAATATCATTATTTTTATCCTCAAGTTCTCTTATGCGGTTTTCCAATAAAGAAATTTGCTGTGTTAAAATTCTTATTTTATTTGCAAAACCGCTAACGATGCTAGATAAGCTTAAAAGTAACAATAAAATAAAGGCAATAGCAATTGTAAAAACAAAATTTATCGGCACTTCTAAATTTGTTATGTCTGTTAAAACGAGGATAATATAAGGAAATAGCGCAAAAATAAATAAAACAAAAGTGGCAAAAAGCCATATGAGTGAATATTTAACGCTTAATTTTTGTTTTTTAATTAAAAATAAAATTATTGAAAATAAAACAAAAACACCAATAAATAATAAAACACGTGTAAAAATATCTATATTGCCAACATTCATTTATTTTTTTCCTTCCTACGTTTTTTTGTTATTCTGAATATAAAAAGTGAAAGGCCTACTTTTAACATATAATAAAGCGATTTTATGGGGCTTATTGAAGATGTGCCAAATTCTCGCTCATTCATTAAAACAGCAACTTCGCCTATTTTAAAGCCGTTTAAAACCGCAGAAATTATAGCTTCTGGCTCAGGGTAATCTTGCGCATAATCTTCACAAAAATAATCTATTAAACCTTTATTGCAAGCCCTAAAACCGCTTGTTACATCTTTTATTCGAACATTACACAATATTTTAATAATTATGCTTAAAGTAGTAATTCCTAAACGGCGCAAAAAACTTGTTTGAAAACCCTCATTTTTTATAAAACGGCTACCTATGCACATATCATATTCGCCGCTTGCAACGGGGTTAATTATATCCGGTAAAAACTCGGGGTTATGTTGGCCATCGCCGTCTAATTGCACGGCAATATCGTAGTTATTTGCTTTTGCATATTTATAGCCGGCTTGAACTCCGCCGCCTATGCCTAAATTAACAGGCAATGAAATATAATTATAATGCATTTTTTTCAATATTTCTTCGCTGTTATCGGTAGAGGCATCGTTGACGATTAAATAATCAACTTCGGGCGCCTTATTCTTAATATTATCAATTACGTTTACTATATTTTGCTGTTCATTATAGCAAGGGATAATTACCAAAATTTTCATTTAATGCTCCAAAATTAATTTGATAAAAATGCAATTAACTCGTTTAACAGTTTATCGCGTTTAAAGTGTAATGTGCAATATTCTCTTGCGTTTTTTCCCATTTCATTTAATTTTTCTTTGGGCATTTGCGCAAGTTTTAAAATATTATTGTATAAAGCTTCATCGTCTGCGGCGTTGCAAGTAAGGCCGGCTTTGGCTTTATCTATTGTAATTGCGCCCTCGCCGTCTATTGCAACTAGGCAAGGTTTTGCAGCTGCAAGATAGCTTGTTATTTTAGCGGGCACTGTCATTCCAAGGTCTTCACTTTTGGCAAGCGAGGCAAAAAGCGCATCTGCAACGCTGTGGTAATAGGGGATTTTCTCAACAGGTTGCTGGCCTTCAAATGTAAAAAATTCTTGTGTTTCATCTTTTTTTACTTGTTCAACAAAATTGTTTTTGCTCATGCCATCGCCAACTATAATAAAATGAATATTTGTTTTGCCCTCGGCCTTAAGGCGTTTTGCGCAATATAATAGCATTTCTAAATTTTGAACAGGGCTTATATTGCCGGCAAACAGCACATTAAATTTGCCTTTAAAACGCTCTTGTAATTCGGGGCTGTTTTTATCTGTAAAGTAAAACTCTTCACAGTATTGCGGAATTACAGCGTGCACTGCTTTTGGGGCAATTGTTTTAACTTTTTCAACCATAGAGTTTGAAAGCGATATTAATTTATCGCATCTTCTATATAAAAAGTAAGAGGTGTTTTTTGCCACGCTTCGAAGAAATTTGTTTTTTATTGGCAGCGCAGAATATAAATTTTCGGGCCATAAATCTAAAATATAAGTGGTAAGCGGAACTTTTTTAATTTTTGAATACACAATAGCGGGTAGCATCATATAAACGGGGCTTGTGTTATAACACATTACAGCATCGTATTTTCGTTTTCTAAGCCGTGGTAAATTAAAAAGAGCAAAAATGGGAAAAGAAATATAATTTAAAAAAATCATAATAGAAGTATTGCCTTTTCTTCTTATTTCACCCGAGCGAAAAATATCAATGCCGTTTAAATTTTCACGCCTTGGTTTTGTATAAGTGTACCCATCAAAAAACTCGCCCTTTGGATAATTTGGTAAACCACAAAGCACATCAACTTGTATACCTTTTTCAATAAAGCCGTGGCAAATATCTGTTATTCTGAAATTTTCTGGCCAAAAATGTTGGCTTACAATTAAAATGCGTTTCAAATTTAATCTCTGCTAAAATTGCTTATCGTTTTAGCCAAACAGTTTCATTAACAATTTTAGTGTAACTTTCTATAATTTTTACAACTTTAACGGAAACATTTGTGTCGTTATAATCGGTTGCCATAACATAAGGCTCTTTATTTTCGTACATGTCTACTGCAAGTTGCAAAGCACGCTCTACATCATCGCCTTTAATTCCGCCAACAACTACGCTGCCTTTATCAAGCACTTCGGGGCGCTCGGTAGATGTTCTTATTAAAACGGCAGGGAAGTTTAACATTGCGCTTTCTTCGCTTAAAGTGCCGCTATCGCTTAATACGCAATATGCGTTTTTTTGTAATTTATTGTAATCTATAAAACCAAAAGGTTTCATGCTTTGAACTAATGGGTGAAATTCAAATTTTCGCGCCGCAATAATTTTTTCACTTCTTGGGTGGCACGAATATATAACAGGCATATTATAATTTTGTGCAATTGAGTTTACCGCTTGCATTAAGCTTAAAAAGTTTTGTTCGTTGTCTATATTTTCTTCTCTGTGTGCGCTAAGCAAAATAAATTTTCGCTCTTGTAAATTTAAGCGTGTTAAAACATCACTTTGTTGAATTTGCTGTTCGTGCGCATTTAAAACTTCATGCATTGGGCTACCTGTAACAAAAATAGTTTTGCCGTCGATACCCTCGTTTAATAAATAGCGGCGGCTGTGCTCGGTATAAGGTAGGTTAACATCGCTTATATGGTCTACAATTTTGCGGTTAATCATCTCGCTTACGTTCCAATCCCAACAGCGGTTGCCGGCCTCCATATGGAAAATCGGAATTTTTAAACGTTTTGCGCTTATAGCGCTTAAGGCGCTGTTTGTATCGCCTAAAACTAAAACAGCATCGGGCATAATTTCATTAATAAGTGTATAACTTTTTGCAATTATATTGCCCATTGTTTCGCCTAAATTTGCGCCTACACTCTCCAAAAAATAATCAGGTGCCCTAAGGCCTAAATCTTCAAAAAATATGCCATTTAATGTGTAATCGTAGTTTTGGCCTGTGTGCACTAAAATATGATTAAAATATTTATCGCAACTTTTGATAACTTCACTAAGGCGTATTATTTCAGGACGTGTGCCAACAATTGTCATAAGTTTTAATTTGTTCAAAACTCATTCTCCTTTTACTGCTGTTAAGGTGTAGTACTTTTTGTTTGCTTTTTGGGTTTGTTTTAAAATTAAACAGGCTCAAAAAAAGTGTCGGGGTTTTGCGGGTTAAACGGTTCATTCGCCCACATAATTGTAATCATATCGCAATTTCCCAAATTTTCTATATTATGTGTATAACCTGTGGGTATGTCAATTACAGTTAGCTTTTGTGCACTTACTTTATATTCAATAATTTTATCTGTGTTAAGCTTGCGAAAACGAATAATTCCCTCGCCTTGAACAACTAAAAATTTTTCATTTTTTGAATGGTGCCAGTGGTTGCCTTTAACTATTCCCGGCTTTGAAATATTAACGCTAATTTGCCCATGCTTTTGTGTTCGTAAAAACTCGGTAAAACTTCCTCGTTCATCACAATTCATTTTCAAAGGGTAAGAGAACTCATCTTCTGGCAGGTATGAAAGATATGTTGAGTACAATTTTTTTTCAAAATCATTGCTCATATTGGCGGTGCTTAAATTTTCACGAGTGCTTTTAAAAAAGTAAATAGTATCTGCCAATTTTTTCAAATTTACGGTATATATATCGCAATTAAGCTGTGAAAAATTATCTTTATCAAGCGTAATTTCATTTGGGTTTAATAAAGTGGTAATAAAAGTGTTTATAACATCATCAATATAAACAAGCGGCAAAGTATAGCTTTCGTCGTGTATTTCAATTGGCAAATTATTTGCGATATTATGGCAAAATGTAGCCACAACGCTGTTGTAAGAGGGCTTGCACCATTTGCCAAAAACCCCGGGCAACCTAAAAACAAATACATTTGAATTATTATTTTGTGCGTGTGCAAAACAAAGCGTTTCAGCCGCTTTTTTGCTTTTGCCGTAATCGTTTTCGCTTGCGGCTTGAACACTGCTTGTTAATAAAACAGGCGCTTTATTACCGTTTTTTAATAATAAACTTAAAAGAGTTTTCGTTAAATCTCTATTGCCCTCGTAAAATTCGCTTGCATCTTTTGGGCGGTTAATGCCGTCTAAGTGGAATATAAAATCATCATTTTTTGCAAATTTTTCCAAGTCTTCATCGGGTGAATTTACATCATAAAGCATTAAATTGTTATAGCCTATTGCCTTTAAATGCGCTGTTAAATTTTTGCCGATAAAACCTTTGGCCCCTGTAATTAAAATGTTTTTATTGCTCATTTTTTAAAAGCTCCTGCTGAATATAATCGTTTGTTAATAATTTTTCAACAACGCCGTTAATATCAAGCTGTTTTGTGTTGGGGCTTGTGTAAGCATCATCACTTTGTGTTGCAACTTGGCCCTCAACAAAATATTTATCATAGTTTAAATCGCGCCCATCTGCAACAATTTTATAATAATTGCCCATATCAATCGCCTTTAAATGTTCTTCACGTGTCATTAAAGTTTCATATAGTTTTTCACCGTGGCGTGTGCCTATAATTTTTAACCCTGTGTTGCCAAATAATTTTTGCACGCCTTTTGCTAAATCCTCAATAGTGCTGGCATCTGCTTTTTGTATAAATAAATCGCCCGGGTTTGCGTTTTCAAACGCAAATAAAACAAGGTCTACCGCTTCACTTAAATTCATTAAAAAGCGTGTCATTAAAGGGTCGGTTACAGTAAGGGGTTTGCCGGCCCTTATTTGTTCTATAAAAAGGGGAATAACACTGCCACGGCTACACATAACATTTCCATAGCGTGTGCAACAGATTGTTGTATCATTTGCATCGACATTGCGCGCCTTTGCAGATATAACTTTCTCCATCATAGCCTTGCTAATACCCATTGCATTAATAGGGTAGGCGGCTTTATCTGTAGATAAACAAACAATACGTTTTACTTTTGCATCAATTGCGGCAGTTAAAACATTAT
>CAYJGM010000026.1:16768-24921 GCA_964369495.1 uncultured Bacteroides sp.
CATTATCTGTGCCAATAACATTAGTGCGAACAGCTTCCATTGGAAAAAACTCGCAGCTTGGAACTTGCTTTAATGCAGCGGCATGAAAAATATAATCCACACCTCGAACGGCATCTCTTAAGCTGTCTATATTTCTAACATCACCGATATAAAATTTTAATTTTTCGGCAATTTTCGGGTTTTTCATTTGAAACTCATGGCGCATATCGTCTTGTTTTTTTTCATCGCGAGAAAGAATACGAATTTCTTTAATATCTGTTTGTAAAAAGCGGTTTAGAACAGCATTGCCAAATGAACCTGTACCGCCTGTAATTAACAAAATTTTATTGGTAAAACTTGAATATTTCAAAAAATATACCATTCCTTTCATACGCATTATTAAATAAATTGTATTTTTAACATAACCTTAATAATTATATCATAAAGTTTATTATTTTTAAAGTGATTATTTTAAAATATTTAAGTTTTTACAGACAAAATATATTTATAATAGCATTGGTAGTATATGTTTTTATTATAAATTACTTTTCTGTTTTTTGTTTGTTACGTTAAATTAAAAAAAATAAAATAGCGGCAAAAGCCTACCGGCCCAAAACATCTGTATAATGTTTTATTGGGGAATAGGGCATTGCCGCTATTTAATTTGTTTAAGCAACATTTAGTAAAGCTTATTTGCTTTTGTAAATTTAACCTACTGTTATATCGGCTTGCGGTAATATAATGTGTGAATTTTTACTTGAATTACCCTTTATTGAAAGCGAAATTGCCATTGTTATAGGCCCAACACGGCCCACAAGCATTGTAACCATGGTAATAAATTGTGCAAACGGCGTCATACTAGAAGTTACACCAACGGAAAGTCCAACTGTAGCAAATGCAGAAACCGCTTCAAACAGGCTGTTTACGGCATCGCTTTGAGATGTTGTGAAAAAATAAAGTGTAATAGATGAAACAAAAACAGCTAGAATGGAAAGCATAAAAATTGCAAGAGATTTATAAACAACTTTTTGGCTTATGCGCCTGTTAAAAACTTGTGCTTCTTCGCGGCCGGTAATAACGCTTAAAACTGCAACCAATAATACGGATATAGTTGTAATTTTAATACCGCCGCCTGTGCCGCCGGGGGCTGCGCCAATAAACATAAACATTGTCATAAATAATTTAGTGAAAGAGCTAGTGCTTGCTAAATCTACGCTATTAAATCCGGCAGTACGTGTTGTTACAGATTGGAAAAAAGAATTAATAATTTTATCAAAGGTGTTAAACTCACCTAAAGTTGCTGTGTTGTTCCATTCAAGTAGCGAAAAAACAATTGTGCCTAAGATAATAAGTGAAATTGTCATTAAAAACACAAGCTTTGTATGCAACCTTAAATGTTTGGTGTTTTTGTAATTTATAATGTCTTGCCAAACCAAAAAACCAAGGCCGCCACTAATTATTAACAAAGCGATTACAATTAAAATATAAGGGTTAGATGAAAAACCCACAAGGCTGTTGTATTCGCCCATGTGGCCAAAAATATCAAAACCTGCATTACAAAAAGCAGAAACTGAAATAAAAAATGAATAGTATATACCTTTTAAGCCGAATTGTGGAACTAACGCTAATGATAATAAAACAGTGCCTATAGCCTCTGCTGTAAAGGCAACACCCATTACAATTTTTAAAAGTGTTTTCGCTTTGCTTTGGTCAGACAAATTAATAGATTCGCTTGCAAGTTTAATACTTTTAAAACCAAGGCGGCGCCCAACGGCAATGCTTACAAAAGTAGTTAGCGTAACAAGGCCAAGGCCGCCAATTTGAATTAATAAAAGAATAACAAGTTGGCCAAACAATGAAAACTTAGTGTATGTATCAAACACAACAAGGCCGGTAACACATGTGGCGCTTGTGGCCGTAAAAAGCGCACCTATAATACCAATAGATTGCCCGTCTTTCGAGGCAAACGGCATTAACAACAGTAAAGTTCCCAAAAGAATTACAAATAAAAAACTACCAACAATAACCCTTGTAGGGCTAAGTTTTTGTTGTGCGCGTGAGGTTCTTAACAATTTGTTTAAAGATTGTTGTAACATATTAACTACCATTCAATTACATATTTTTAAAATTAATAATATATTAACACAAATTTAATAAAAGTAAAGCGAATTAATTTAAAAATTTATAAGGCTTATAATCTGCGATAAATCATTAATAATTAGTGCATCTGTTTTGCTTAGAACGCTGTGAGATTGATGACCTTTGGAAAATAATATGCATTTTTTTATGCCCAAAGCGCATGCAACTTCATAATCATGGGTGGTGTCGCCAATATAAATAAAATTATCGGGGGTTTCACTTTGTTTTTCCATAAAGATTTTAGCAAGTTCAATTTTACTTTTGCCGTAAATATCGTCAAGGCCTAGTACATCATCAAAATAATGCGATATACCAAGATGTTTCACTTGTTCTTTTAAAATATCATCCGGCGAGGCTGAAATTATAACTTGCCTTATTTTGTTTTGTTTTAGGTACTCAAAAACCTCAATTACGCCTTCGTGCAGTTTACAATTTGCGCTTTGCTCTTTAAATTGCGCCATAAATTCTTGCGCTAGTACATCAAAAGGGTGAATATTAAAATTAAAACCGGCTTTTTTATAATATTCTTTTATGGGAAAGCAAAAAATTTCTCTGTAATTATCAACATTGCCAATTTCATTATATCCGTTATTTTTTAGCATAGTGTTAAGTATATCGGTGCAAAGCTCGGCATCATTTATAATGGTGCCGTTATAATCCCAAATAACTGTCATTGTTTAAATTTTTCCCTTCAAAAAAGCGCAACAAAATTTTTAATTAAAATATCGAACACTTTTAAATAGTATATTATAAAATAATACTTATTGCATTATTTCGTAAGTGCGTTTAATAAAGGCGGTGTTTTTTCAATTGTATACAATAAAAATATGCCCAAAATTAAACAAGATACGCTTTGTCCAATTGAAATCCAAGCAGCTTGCGTTAAAAAAACTATTAAATTAAAACCGCCTGTAAATAAATAAGTTAGTTGTGCACCTATAATTACAGCGTTAAATATTATTGGCGGCAAAGCAGAGGCAAACGGAAGCTTTAACAAGCGAAAATTGCGCAATTTATAAGTTGCAATTGCGGCAAGTGCCGTGGCAAGCGTTCCAAAAAAAATATCAAGCGCGCCTAAGATGTTTGCACCCGTGAAAACACCTATTAAATTAGTTAAAAAGCAGCCAATAATAACCCCAAGAACAGCCTCGGGCATTATTACCGGTAAAATGGTGAGTGCCTCGCTTACCCTAATTTGTAAAGGGCCATAGGAAAGCGGCGAAAGTAAAACACTTAAAGCTGTGTAAATTGCGCTTATAACTGCAATACGCACAATGTATTTTGTTTTGATTTTATTCATAATTTTCTTTCCGGCAATTTGTTTTAACCTGTAAATATTGCCAAGTTTACAGGTTGAGGCACAAAAATTAAATGTTAGAAAATAATTGTGCTGTGCGAATACAAAACATAAAAAAGTTATTCGCAACGATAAATAGTTTATTTTTTATTTGATTTTTTATTTTGTGGTTTTCTCTTTCTTTTTTTAACGCTAAAGCCAAAAGTTCCTACGCGTTTTCCAAGCTGAAAATACTCGCCATGAGCATATGCACAAAGTTTTGCTTTTGCTAAATTTAATTTACCTTTTTCGTTTATTAGCTCCTCTGCAACATAAACATCGGTTATATCTGCTAAAAACATGTCGTGTGTGCCAAGTGGTATAATTTCTGTAACACGGCAAGCAATGCTAACAGGGCTTTCTTGTAACATTGGGCACTTGTAGCCTTTAATTTTTTCTACGCTCAATTTTGCATTTGCCAGCTTATCTTCATCTCTGCCGCTTTTTACGCCGCAATAATCTATGGCTCTAATAATATCCGCACTGGGCAAATTTATAACAAATTCTTTGCTGTTTGTTATAAGTTCATAGCTATAGCGCTCTTTTCTAACAGAAATATATGTTTTTGGCGGATGTGAATTTATAATGCCCGTCCATGCTATTGTAATGGCGTTTGGTTCGTTTAATGTGCCGCATGTTACTAAAACAGGGGGCACCGGCGCAAGCAAAGTTGTGCCTTTCCATGCAATTTTATCCATATTGTTCTCCATTCTTTGTGTAGCACAAATTAACTTTAATAATCTTCGTTAATAATGAAGATTATTGGCTTGTGCCATCTTTTTACTGTATATTTTTATATAAATTAATAACGTGATATTTCACAAAATTACTCTTAGCCGTTAGGGAGTAATCCGAACCCGCCTATTTTGGCAAATTTATGCGCTATGCTGTATTATCCTCACTCGTAATATGGGAAAGTATTACTCGCTTTTCTGCCGTGTTTATCACAAAATTACTCTTTATCTTTCGCGGGCTTAATATCGCCGATGGTTTCACTTATAATAAAACGCGGGCGGTTTTTGCTTTCACTGTAAATTTTGCCTATATATTCGCCCATAACGCCTAAACATAAAAGTTGTACGCCACCTAAAAAATAAATGGCAACTGTCATGCTTGTCCACCCGGAAACAGTAAAGCCCATTATGTTTGAAACAAGCGAGTAAATAATGCCTATAACGCTAAAAAAAGAAACCATAACGCCTAAACTTGTAATTAGCCTTAAGGGTTTAATTGAAAGGCTTGTTATGCCATCAAACGCAAAGCTTAACATTTTTTTAAGAGGATAGTGGCTTTCGCCCGCAATGCGTTCGGCACGTTCATAATAAACACTTGTGGATTTATAGCCAACCAGCGGAACCAAACCACGTAAAAATAAATTAACCTCGCTAAATTCAAAAAGCCCTTCTAAAGCACGTTTGCTCATTAAGCGGTAATCTGCGTGGTTAAAAACAATGTCTGCGCCTAGGGTTTTCATTATTTTGTAAAAGCCTTGCGCTGTGTTTCGTTTAAACCAAGTATCTGTTTTACGCTTGCTGCGAACACCGTAAACAACATCACAGCCGTTTAAATATTCGTCTATCATACCATCCATGGCATTAATGTCGTCTTGGCCATCGCAATCTATGCTAATTGTTACATCTGCGCATTTTTTTGCCGCCATAAGCCCTGCTAAAAGTGCGTTTTGGTGGCCACGATTTCGCGATAAACACACACCGCAAAAAACATCATCACTATTCGATAATTCTGTAATTATTTGCCAGGTTTTATCTTTAGAGCCATCGTTTACAAATAAAACCTTGCTGTTCTTTGCAATTTTATCGTTTTCTATTAGCAGTGATATTTTGTTTTTGAAAATATCTTTTGTTAAAGGTAATACAGCTTCTTCATTATAACAGGGGATAACAATGTACAAAATAGGCTTATTATTTAGCATAAAAACACTCTTTTCTATATATTTTTAAAATGGCCAAGTTCAAGCAACCCATTAAAATTATTTTGCCTTAAAACTTCGTAAACTGCAATTGCAACGGCGTTAGATAAATTTAAACTTCGAGCATCATCTGCCATTGGCAATCGCACACAATTTGCCAAATTTGCTTTTAAAAGTTCTTCGTTAAGGCCGGCGTCTTCACGGCCAAAAACAATGTAGCAATTATCGGGGTAGGTAATATCTGTATAACGCTGTGGTGCTTTTGTTGAAAAATAATAAAATGCACCGCTGTTTTTACTAAAAAACTCTTCACTGTTTTTATAAAAATTAATGTCTAACATATGCCAATAATCAAGCCCTGCACGTTTTAATTTTTTATCATCTATTTTAAAGCCCATAGGGCCAACTAAATGAAGTTTTGCCCCTGTTGCGGCACATGTTCTTGCAATATTGCCTGTGTTTTGAGGAATTTGTGGTTCTATCAAAACAATATTTATAGTTTGCAATGTAATTCTCCTTGTTTTTGTTTTAAAATATTTTTTTATGAATTTTCTTTGCTATATTACTGTGGTTTTAACAAGTGTAAAAATGGTTCAAATTCAACACCATATCTTTTGTTTGTTTTTTTATTAAATGTATGTAAAACAACTTTGCTTACAAAATCAGCACTGTTTTGCACAGAATTTAAAATATCATTGCCCAATAATAAATTGCCGCATAAAAGCGCCGCAAAAAAATCACCTGTGCCGGGATAAGATTCATTAACATTTTCATATTTAAAAAAATATGTTTTTGGTATGTTTAAATCGTTTTTTATTAAAACCGCATTTGCATATTCATTTTGTGGCAAACTAACGCCTGTTATTATTATTGCTTTTGTATTATTGTAAAGTTCAAAAAGCTTTGCAAGCCTGTTTTGCCAATCAATTTGCGTCATGGCGGCATCACTTGGGGGCATACCAAGTAAAACTGCGCTCTCTGTGGCATTTGGGGTAATAATGTCTGCATAATGGCATAGGTTTTTTATTGAATTACAAAGTTCTTTGGTGCTTTTTGAGTAAAGTTTGCCGTTATCTGCCATTACAGGGTCAATAATCTTAAGTGCATTTTTATTCATTTCAAGCGCATTTTGTACCATTTGTGCTTGTGCAAAATTACTTAAATAACCCGATAAAACAGCATCGAAATTTATTTTTTGCGCTTCATACGAGGTTAAAACATTGTTGCAAAAACTAGTTTGTTCAGCGTGCACAGGCGCATTAAAGCCTAAAGGATGGCTTGAGAGAAGTGCAGTAGGAAGGGGACATGCTTGTATTCCCATTGCGCTTAAAACAGGAAGAACAACCGTTAAACTGCACCGCCCAATGGTGGATATATCTTGCACGCAAAGTGCCCTTTTTAGATTACACATTATATAACCCTTTCAAAAATGTTAAATTAAAAAGTATTAAAAGGCACAAAGTGCACATAATAAAAACAAATAAAATTTAGGAGGCAAAATATGAAACGAAATACATCAAACAATATAGCTTCAACCGTAATGGGTGTTGCGATAGGAACCGCTGTTGGCGCCGCCGGAGCATATGTTGCACAAAAACATCCAAAGGAAATTAAAAAAGCAACACGTAAACTTTCAAAAACAGCATATAAAGCGGCAGGAAATATTAACAAAGCAATTAACACAAAATAAATTATAATTTAAGTTTAAAATATGCTATAATGGTTATACTAGCATACAACATAGCTATTATAGCATATTATTTTATACAAAGGAATACTTAAAAATGTATTAAATATAAATAAAAACATTTAATTTTATTTATTTTCAAAAGTGCACTTAGGTTATACAATTATTTTTCTATCTAATAACACTTGACAAATAAATATATAAACGATATAATAACTAAGTAATTAAAGTAGCCGTGCCTTATTGTGGCCGCTCACCTTGCTTGCTTTTTGGCAACGGGTTCATACTAAAAGCGCTTTTTTGCGTTTATTTTGTGTGTTTGTGCGGTTTACTGTGAAGTAGGCCGTACTTTTTATTTATTAATTGGAGGTGCTTTACAATTAGCGGCAAAAAAGAATTGGAACTAAATGATGAGATTCGTGAGAAGGAAATACGTGTAATTGATGCACAAGGTAATCAGCTAGGGGTAATGCAAACACGTGATGCATTAAAAAGAGCAGAAGATGAAAACCTTGATCTTGTAAAAATTGCGCCGCAAGCCACGCCACCCGTATGCAAAATTATGGACTATGGTAAGTTTCGCTTTGAACAACAAAAAAAGGAAAAAGAGGCACGTAAAAATCAAAAAATTGTAGAAATTAAAGAAGTGCGTTTATCATTAAACATTGATACTAACGATTTTAACACTAAAGTTGCACATGCTTCGAAATTTTTGGCAAAGGGCGATAAAGTAAAAGTTTCCATTCGTTTTCGCGGCCGTGAAATGGCACACACAAACCTTGGTTTGTCTGTGCAAAAGCGTTTTGCAGAGGCGTTGCCCGATGCAATAGTTGAAAAGCAACCTAAATTAGAAGGGCGCAGCATGCAAATGTTTTTAGCGCCTGCAAAAGAAAAGTAAAGCAAAAATAAGGAGGATATAACAATGCCAAAAATTAAAACACATTCAGGTGCAAAAAAACGTTTTAAATTGACAAAAAACGGCAAAGTGAAACGTGGCAGTGCTTTCCGCAGCCATATTTTAACTAAAAAAAGCACAAAAAGAAAACGTGGGCTTCGCAAAATTGCTTATGCAGATAAAACAA
>CAYJGM010000027.1:0-6750 GCA_964369495.1 uncultured Bacteroides sp.
CTTTCATAACAAACGGTTTAAATAACTCAAGTGCCATTTCTTTTGGCAAACCGCATTGGTACATTTTTAGCTCTGGACCAACAACGATAACGCTACGTCCTGAATAGTCAACACGTTTGCCAAGCAAGTTTTGACGGAAACGTCCTTGTTTACCTTTTAGCATATCTGAAAGGCTTTTTAGCGGACGATTATTAGGCCCTGATACAGGGCGGCCACGGCGGCCGTTATCGATAAGTGCATCAACTGCTTCTTGCAACATACGTTTCTCGTTGCGCACAATAATATCGGGCGCACCAAGCTCTAATAGGCGTTTTAGGCGATTATTGCGGTTGATAACACGGCGATATAAATCGTTTAAATCGCTGGTTGCAAACCTGCCGCCATCTAACTGAACCATAGGGCGAATATCCGGCGGAATAACAGGGATGCTGTTTAAAATCATCCATTCGGGGCGGTTGCCGGAAACCCTAAATGCGTCAACAACTTCAAGGCGCTTTAATAAACGCACACGTTTTTGGCCGCCTGCATCTTGCAATTCCTTGTGTAATTGTTCGCTTAGTTTTTCAACATCTATTTTAGCCAAAAGCTCTTGTATTGCCTCTGCACCCATGCCTGCTGTAAATTCATCCTCGTAATGCTCGCGCATGTCGCTGTATTCTTTTTCGCTTAGAAGTTGTTTTTCATCAAGCGGAGTAAAGCCCGGGTCGATAACAATATAAGCTGCAAAATAAAGCACTTTTTCCAAAAGGCGTGGGCTTATATCAAGAATAAGGCCAATGCGAGAGGGAATACCTTTAAAATACCAAATGTGTGAAACAGGCGCAGCAAGTTGTATGTGCCCCATGCGTTCACGGCGCACCTTGCTTCGTGTTACTTCAACGCCACATCTATCGCAAACTTTGCCTTTGTAGCGTATGCGTTTGTATTTTCCGCAATGGCACTCCCAGTCTTTAGTGGGCCCAAAAATTTTCTCGCAAAAAAGGCCATCTCTTTCAGGTTTAAGTGTGCGGTAATTTATAGTTTCCGGCTTTTTAACTTCTCCAAAGCTCCATGCGTGGATATGTTCGGGAGAAGCAAGCCCAATTTTAATTGAATCAAAAGCGTTAAATTCCATTAATTTACCCTTTCTTTCTTGTAATTTAGAACGTGTGAAAAGTTAAAGTTACACAAGGTGTTAGGCCTTATAATTATAAATTATTGCGGCAATAAATGCGATATTTCATTTTAATGCATTTACTTTATGCCAAAAACATTATTTGCCTAAAGCTTTGCGCTTTAACGTAAATATTGCGTGGAATTTTATAAATCACCGTCGTTTGTTAAAGCAGCCAATAAATCCTCTGCGTCGTCATCTATGCTAAAAACATCATCGTCGTCATCGTCGTCGTTGTCGTCAGCTAAAAGGGCATTTTCGTCCTGTTCTATATCATTTATGCTGTAATCTGTGGCAAGTTCGCTTTCAAGCATAACGTCTTGGCCAACAGGCATGTCAGACATATCAAAACCGATATCATCTTCGTCGTAATTTTGTTTGATATCAATCTCATTTCCGTTTTCATCTTGCGCACAAACCGCAAGACCAAGCGATTGCAATTCTTTCATAAGAACACGGAATGCCTCCGGAATACCCGGTTTTGGAACATCTTGGCCTTTAACAATAGCCTCGTAAGTTTTAACACGTCCAACAACGTCATCGGATTTAACGGTTAAAATTTCTTGCAAGGTGTAAGCTGCACCGTAAGCCTCAAGCGCCCAAACTTCCATTTCGCCGAAACGTTGGCCGCCGAATTGCGCCTTACCGCCAAGCGGTTGTTGTGTAACAAGGCTGTAAGGGCCTGTGCTTCTTGCGTGGATTTTATCATCAACAAGATGGTGTAATTTTAGATAATACATATAGCCAACGGTAACAGGGTTATCGAATTGTTCGCCTGTTCTACCATCGTAAACAATGCTTTTGCCGTCTTCACGCTTGCCGCAAGTTTTAAACATTTCGCGGATATCGCTTTCGTGAACGCCATCGAAAACAGGCGTTGCAATTTTCCAACCCAAGGCTTTTGCAGCAAATGCAAGGTGAACTTCAAGCACCTGGCCAATATTCATACGCGAGGGAACGCCAAGGGGATTAAGCACAATATCAAGCGGTGTGCCATCTTCAAGGTAAGGCATGTCTTCTTGCGGTAAAATGCGTGATACAACGCCTTTATTTCCGTGGCGGCCCGCCATTTTATCGCCAACGCTTATTTTGCGTTTTTGTGCAATATAGCAGCGAACAACTTGGCGCACGCCCGGTTGCAATTCATCGCAATTGTCGGGGGTGAACACTTTAACGTCAACAATTATGCCGCTTTCACCATGGGGAACACGAAGAGAAGTATCTCGAACTTCCCTTGCTTTTTCGCCGAAGATAGCGCGCAATAAACGCTCTTCCGCTGTAAGCTCGGTTTCGCCTTTTGGTGTAACTTTACCAACAAGGATATCGCCCGCGCCAACTTCTGCGCCTATTCGAATAATGCCTCTGTCGTCTAAATCTTTAAGGGCATCATCGCCAACGTTGGGGATATCACGTGTTATTTCCTCAGGCCCAAGTTTAGTAACACGGCTTTCAATTTCATATTCTTCTATATGAATAGATGTATAAACATCTTCACGAACAATTCGCTCGTTAATTAAAACAGCATCTTCGTAGTTATAACCTTCCCATGTCATAAAGCCTATAAGTGCATTTTTGCCAAGGCTTATTTCGCCATTTTTAGTTGCAGGGCCATCGGCAATAACTTGGCCTTTAACAACTTCATCGCCTTTAGAAACAATTGGGCGTTGGTTTATGCATGTGCCTTGGTTAGAACGCATAAATTTAATAAGCTCGTAATCGTCGGTTAAACCGCCCTTTGTGCGAACTATAATTTTACTTGCTTCAACATGCTCTACAATGCCGTCGTCTTTTGCTAAAACGCAAACGCCGGAGTCGCATGCGGCTTTGTATTCCATACCTGTTGCAACTATCGGCTGTTCTGTAACCAATAGAGGAACGGCTTGCCTTTGCATGTTAGAGCCCATAAGTGCGCGGTTTGCGTCATCGTTTTCAAGGAAGGGAATCATTGCGGTTGCAACAGAAACTACCATTTTAGGTGAAACGTCCATGAAATCCGCACGGGTTGCTTCAACCTCAATAATTTCATCTCTGTGGCGGCACGAAACACGAGAGCGAATAAAACGATTTTTTTCGTCTAGCGGTTCGTTAGCTTGCGCAACAACGTATTCATCTTCAACATCGGCTGTCATATAAACAACTTCATTTGAGATAACGCCTGTTTTTTTATCTATTTTGCGGTAAGGTGCCTCGATAAAGCCATATTCATTAATACGGGCAAAAGTTGCAAGGTAAGAAATAAGGCCAATGTTCGGGCCCTCAGGGGTTTCAATGGGGCACATGCGGCCATAGTGCGAATAGTGAACGTCGCGAACTTCAAAGCCGGCGCGATCACGTGATAGGCCGCCCGGGCCAAGCGCGGATAAGCGGCGTTTGTGTGTAAGCTCTGCAAGCGGGTTGTTTTGATCCATGAATTGCGAAAGAGGGCTAGAACCAAAAAACTCTTTTATGCTTGCAACAACCGGGCGAATATTAATAAGCGCTTGCGGTGTAACTTCATCTGTGCTTTGCGCTTGTAAAGTCATGCGTTCGCGGATAACACGCTCCATACGTGAAAAACCTATGCGGAATTGGTTTTGCAACAATTCGCCAACGCTGCGGATACGGCGGTTGCCCAAATGGTCGATATCATCAACGCTGCCAATGCCGTTGCCAAGGTTATTTACATAGTTAATAGATGCGAAAATATCGTCTACCGTAATTGTTTTGCTAACAAGTTTATCACGGTTTTTTATTAGTAATTCTATTTGCTCTTGCTCGTCGCTTGTCTCATCTAAAATGGCACGCATTTCATTAAATGTAACACGCTCTGTAATTTCACATTCTTTTGCTAAATCGAAATTGAAAAATGGTTTTGCGTCTACCGTATTATTGGATATAATTTTAACTTCTCTGTCTTCAATTTTTACATAGGCAACACAAACACCCGCAGCATCAATTTGCTTTGCGGTTTCATTTGTTATTTTTTCGCCTGCTGCTGCAAGCAATTCGCCCGTTAGCGGCGCAATAATATCACGCGCTGCCTCTTGCCCTTCAAGCCTGCGTGTAATTGAAAGTTTTTTGTTCATTTTGTAGCGGCCAAAACGCGATAAATCGTAACGACGCGCATCGAAAAACAAGCTGTTAATATGGCTGCTTGCGCTTTCAACCGTTGGCGGTTCACCCGGGCGCAATTTGCGGTATGTTTCCAAAAGCCCTTCTTCTTCGCTTCGTGTGGAATCTTTTAAAAGGCTGGCTTCAATTCTGGCATCATCGCCAAAAAAATCTCTGATAGCAGAATCGCTTCCAAGGCCTAAAGCGCGAATAAAAACAGTGATGGGCAATTTGCGATTTTTATCTATTCTGGCATAAAACACATCGTTTGCGTCTGTTTCAAACTCTATCCACGCACCACGGTTTGGGTTCATTGTGGTTGTGAAAAGCTCTTTGCCTGTTTTATCGTAGCTTTTGCCAAAATATGAACCGGGCGAACGAACAAGTTGGCTAACAATAACACGCTCTGCGCCATTGATAATAAACGTGCCGGAGTCTGTCATTCTTGGAAAATCGCCCATGAAAATTTCTTGTTCTTTAACCTCGCCTGTTTCCTTGTTTAAAAGGCGTGTTGTAACACGCAAAGGCGCGGCAAAAGTAACGTCGCGCTCTTTACATTCTTTCATGGTATATTTTGGGCGAGAATCTAATCGGTAGTCAATAAAATCAAGCACTAAATTTCCTGTGTAGTCTTCAATTGTTGAAATGTCGCGAAACACCTCTTTAAGACCTTGGTTTAAAAACCATTGATAAGAGTTCTTTTGAACCTCTATCAAATTTGGCATATCAATGATTTCTTCGATTTTTGAAAAACTCATACGTTCAGTTTTTCCGTATTGTACGGGCTTGACATTCACCATATACACTACCACTCCTTATCAAATAATAACTGTTGATGTTTTACCATCAAATATTCCGCTAAAAAAACAACCTTTTTTATATAATAATGTATTTAAACATATATACGAATTTTAACAAAAATTCGTTGACCGTTTTGTGCAAACATACAAAAATTTAGCCCGTTTACACAAATTAAAAATAATTTTAATTTGTTTTATAATTAAAAGGTTAAAAAAAATAAAACTTTTTGATAAAAACAGCATAAAAACGCACCCCTTTTGTATCAACCAAACAAAAATTAGCTTTGGTATTGCGTAAAAAGGCGTGTTTACCCATGTTAATATATTCAAGGATTATACTATCTATTTTAAAATTTGTCAAGTAAAATAGCAAAAAAACCTCCAAATGCACCAAAATGGAACACACGGAGGCGTGTATGATATTTTGTTTATGTAGCTGATTTTTTAACTAACTCTGCAAAAGTAACAGAGTCGAGGCTTTCGTTAATTTGTTTGCTTAATTTATCATATGTTTGTCTAAAAACACAATTATCCTCGGCGCCTCTGTTACATTCAAATTGGTTAACATCGCCTACACATTTAGAAAGCTTATAAGGCCCTTCAACAGCGCAAATTACATCACGCAAGCTAATTTCATCGGTACTGCGAGCAAGTTCATAACCGCCACGGTTACCTTTAAAGCTATTTACAATTCCTTGAGAAACAAGTTTACCTAATATTTTTAAAGAAAAACGCAATGAAACACACATCTCTTCGCTAATGCTTCTGGCGTCTTTTCTCTCGCTTGTTTTTGCTAGGCAATAAACAATTCGCACGGCGTAATCGCTTTCTTGGGTAATATGCACAATAAGCCTCCTTGAAGTAGACTGTTTTAATATACTTTAACAAGTGTAGCATTTTTTTATTTGTTTGTCAATGATGTTTGTTTCAAATATTGTTACATGTATATAAACATATAAAAATATACTAATAATTATTTGGCGGTGTCTACACAAACCGCAATTTTTTTTGTTTGTGTTTTCTTTAAATAGTTCCTATAGTAGTTAAAATTTTTTAATTCTCTGTATCTTCATTTTCTTTTTTTTCTTTTGCATTTCTAATTTTAGTTGTAATAATAAACAAAATGCCGCAATAAGTAAAAAATATACTTGTTAGCAACATACTAACGTTTTCTGTTAAAACGCCGTTTTCAATAAACATTTGCATGCCATATATAGAAAACCTTGAAATAACCGCAAATAAATTAAAAACCCCTGCGGCAAGCCATATTAAACTAAGAAAAAATGTGCCCGTGTAATTGCGCCCGAAATACACGTTTTTTATGCTTGATGCCGTAATAAAATAACATGTGGAAGTAAATATTAACACCATGCTTTGCACAGAAACAGGCGCCCAATCATCGCGGTAGAACATTGCTATAAAAAAGTTTATAATTACAAGTGCATAAACCACAAATAAAGTTTGCGCCATTATTTTATTTCGCAATATTAATTCGTATTCATCAAAATGTTTGTTTTGTTTTTTCATTATATTAATCTCCATTCTGTGCACAGCACAAATAATTTTGTAAAACCTCCATAAAGAATGGAGATTAATTGGCATGTGCGTAGCACCGCCATTTTTGATAAAAGATAGCGTGTTAACACGCTATACTCCATTCTGTGCACAGCACAAATAATTTTGTAAAACCTCCATAAAGAATGGAGA
>CAYJGM010000027.1:6850-24794 GCA_964369495.1 uncultured Bacteroides sp.
TTGGCATGTGCGTAGCACCGCCATTTTTGATAAAAGATAGCGTGTTAACACGCTAGTCCTCCCAAAATAACTCATCTAATGTTTTATTAAGTGCTTTGCAAATATCTATGCAAAGTTTAATGCTGGGGTAATAATCGCCTTTTTCTATAGCGTTTATTGTTTGGCGGCTAACGTCAACAGCGTTTGCTAAATCTTGCTGGGTTAAATCTAGCGCTGCACGTGCGGATTTTAATTTTAAATTTTTAGGCATTATTTGCCTCCTTATTAAGGTGTGCCGCACATATCGTTCATTGTGCTTTTTTGGCTAGCCAAGTCAATCTAATTTAAGTATAACAAACGCTTTACAAAATGTCAAATATATTTGACATTTTGTAAAGCGTATCTTGTGGTTGATTTGATTATCACTAAACAAGGCAAGTAAATAGCCGCCACTTTCGTGGCGGCTATCGGCTTATTTCGTTACTTATGCTTTAAAAGAAAGGCTTGCTTGATACTTTTAAAATAATTGCATGCTAAATCGTGTTTACTTTGCCTTTGCGGCTTTATCAATTGCCTCCCAAAGGCCGTTTAAATATGTTGAGCCTAGTGCTCTGTCGTAAAGGCCGTAACCCGGGCGGCAAACTTCATCCCAAATTACCCTGCCGTGGTCAGGACGAATATAAGTATTTGGGCAGGTATCATAAATAGCTTTCATAATTTCATACATGTCTAAATCGCCGTCGGTGCTTAGATGGCTTGCCTCGCGGAATTTGCGGTAACCCAAATATTTTACATTGCGAACATGCATTGCGCCAATGCGGTTTTTTGCGCCGAAATGGCGGATAATTGCAGGAATATCATTTTTAGGTTCGCTGCCAAGCGAACCTGTGCACAAGCAAACAGTGTTAGAAGGGCTGTCTACAAGTTCTATAATTCTATCGTAGCCCTCTTGATTATGCGCAAGGCGTGGCAAGCCGAAAATAGGCCATGCAGGGTCGTCCGGGTGGCATGCCATAACAACACCTACTTCCTCACAGGTAGGGATAATGCCATTCAAGAAATATTTGAAGTTAGAAAGCATGTCATCAACTGAAATGCCTTTGTAAATTTCCAATGTTTTTTCAAGTATCGCTAAGCGCTCGGGTTCCCAACCGGGAAGCGAGAAACCGTTTGAATTTTTTGCTGTGTTTTGAACAATCTCAAGTGGTGTCATACTGCCTAATTCTTCTTCGTCGTAATAAAGGCTGTTGCTGCCGTCCTCGGGAATTTCGCGCGCTAAATCTGTTCGTAGCCAATCTAAAACAGGCATGAAATTATAAATTATAACTTTTACGCCCACCTTTGCTAAATTTCTTACGCTTTCGCAATAGTTAGCGATGTATTTATCACGTGTTTCTAGGCCCATTTTAATGTCCTCGTGCACATTAACGCTCTCTATTACTTCGCATTCTAGCCCTGCGGCATTTACATGCTCAACATATTCTTTGCATTCTTCATATGTCCAAACTTCACCCGCAGCTTTTGCATCTAAAACGCCCATAAGGCCGCTCATTCCGGGAATTTGTTTAATTTGTTTTAACGAGATGCTGTCGCGCCCCTCGCCATACCAACGAAATGTCATTTTCATAATTAAATCTCCTATTTGTTGTTTGTTGTAAATATATTACTTTTTGTATAATTGTGTTTTTCTTGTGTCTGTTGTAATAACAGTGAAAATTAAAGTGGGCTACTTGCATTGCTAAAATTGCAATAAAAATTTACAAATAACTTTGATTTGTTGAATAATGCCAACGCTACTTTATGCACTATTTAAGTTCTGCTTTTAAAAGTTCCCTTACTGCGCCTTTTCCGCTTAACATTTTAACAAAATATTCTTCTATTTTTTTCGCCATACCAATCTCAACCAAATCAACCCCAAAAATAGAGGCATTGTTTAAAATTTGCATCAATTGGCCGCTATAAGTTTCGGGCGCGCCAACCTTAATGCCCTGCAATTGTTGTTGCAATGTGTCTTTAAGCGGGTCTGCCGATACCTCAAAAGCATTGCCCTCATCGTCTACCGCTAAAAGATATCTTAACCAGCCAGCAAGCGCAAGGCTAACCGAAACAAGTTCGTTTAAATCTCTGCCGGTTGCAATATAACTTTTTATTGTTTCGCCAAAACGTATGCCTACTTTTTGCGATGTATCAGTGGCTATCCTCTGCGGTGCATCGGGCATAAACGGGTTTGGTAAACGCTGTTTCATAACTTCGTCGATAAATTCTTTTGGGCTTAAAATGCCCGGGTCTTCAACCACGGGTAGGCCCTCTACATAGCCTAGCCTTGTAATTAATTTTACAATATCGTCGTCTTTCATCTCTTCGCAAATTAGCGTGTAACCAAGCATACAGCCGTAAACGCTCATTGCCGTGTGAAGTGGATTAAGGCAAGTTGTAACTTTCATGCGCTCGGTGCAATTTACGGTTTGCCTGTTTGTTAAATATACCCCTGCGCTTTCAAGAGGTGGGCGCCCTGCCGGGAATTTATCTTCCACAACAAGGTATTGCGGGCGCTCTGCATTTACAAAAGGCGCAATATATGTGTTGCGGCTTGTAATAATTGGCGCCATGTCTTCAATTTTTGCATCGCTTAGCATTTTTTGTACATTTTCCGCCGGGCGTGGAACAATTTTATCAATCATGCTCCATGGGAAACTAACACAGTTTTCATCGGTTAAATATGCAATAAAATCTTCGCTTGCAAAGCCGTTTTCAACCCAGGCTTTGGCTATGCGAACAATGCTTGTTTGCAATTTTTCGCCGTTGTGGCTGCAATTATCCATGGAAACAACTGCCAGCGGCAATTTGCCATTGTTAAAACGCTCTAGCAAAAGTGCTGCGCTAACGCTCATAGCGTGGCGGGGTTTTAAAGGGCCTGTTTTCATATCCTCTGCAACCAATGGCATGATTTCCCCGTTTGGCATATCAAGCGCATAACCTTTTTCTGTTATTGTGTAAGATGCTATTTGTAAGCTTGGTGCTTTAAAAATTTCCTTTAAGCGTGCAAAATGTTCCTCGTCTTGATAATTTGCACGTAAAGCCTCTGCAACGCTTGCTATTATTTCACGGCTTGTTGTGCCATCGGCATTAAGCGTTACACCCATTGTTAAATTATCAAAAGGGGTATAAATTTTATCAATAATGTCGTAATCGAAAGTGTCTGCCGCGATAATGCCGGTTTGCACAGCGCACTCGTTAAGCATTTTTTGGCTTAGCATAGCAACAAAAGCCCTAAAAATATTGCCTGCACCAAAATGTAACCATGTAGGCGAATTTTTTGTGTTTTTCACCATATCATCAATATTAAACTTTGGTAAAATAACATCCGCATTTTGCCATGCATCGGTGTTCTTTAAATTTTCTTTGTTCATTTTTAGCATAAACATGACCATTCCTTTCTTCGAAAGGCACAAAACAACCGTAAAAGATGATTATATTTGTGCCGTGTTTTTCGGTTGTCGGGCTTGCCCGACAGCAAAAACTGTTTTTTAATATATTAGGTTTGAATTTTTTTCAAACTTTCATTCTTATTTTTTATTAAAATAATATTATAAAAAGCATCAAAAACGTAGTGTAAAGTTAAAACACGTAGTAAAGTTTTTTATTTTATTGGTTTAATATTAAAGTAACGCATTGAATTATAACCGCAGATATCTTTTATAATCTCACCAAGGTTATCCATATCGGCAGGATATTCGCCGTTTTCCACCCAATTGCCAATAAGTTCGCATAAAATGCGGCGGAAATAATCGTGGCGTGTATAAGATAAAAAGCTGCGGCTATCTGTTAGCATGCCAACAAAATTGCCAAGCAAGCCCAAATTTGCAAGGCTTGTCATCTGTGCTATCATGCCGGTTTTAGTGTCGTTAAACCACCAGCCGCTACCATGTTGGATTTTACCGTAAACGCCCGCACCTTGAAATGCACCTATAATGCTGCCGATAAGTTCGTTATCGCCCGGGTTTAATGAGTAAATTATGGTTTTTGCAAGTTCGTTTGTCTCTTCAAATGCGTTTAACAATTGCGAAAGCTGCTCGCCGCAATTCACCGTGTTTATAGTATCAAAACCTGTGTCGGGGCCTAATTGTTTGAACATGCGCTTATTTGTATTGCGTTGGCAATTATAATGCCATTGTTGTACCCAGCCAAGCTTTGCATACATGCGCCCACAGAATAACAGCAAATATGTTTTAAACGCATCGGCGTTTTCTTGGCTAACAGCTTTTTGCATAAGGCCATCTTGCATAATTTGCTCTATTTCCTGTTTGGGCAAAGTTGAACAAACTATATAATCAAGGCCATGGTCTGAAGCTTTACAGCCTGCTTCATCAAAATATAAAATTCGCTGTTCAAGCGCTTTTGTTAATGTATCTACACTGTTAATTTCAATGCCGCTAACCTTGCTTAATGCTTTTATATAATCAAGCCAGCCGTCTTTTTCAATATTAAGTGCTTTATCAGGCCTAAAAGATGGCGCAACCACAGTTTTCATATTACTTTCACGCGCAAGTTTTTTATGCCATTCCAAATTATCTAAAGGGTCGTCTGTTGTGCCAATAAATGCAACATTGCTTTGGCGAATAAGGCCACGAACGCTCATGTTTTCCTGTTGTAATTTGCTGTTTGCCAAATCCCAAACCTCTTGCGCTGTTTGCCCGTTAAGCGTGCCCTCGTAACCAAAATATGCTTTAAGTTCTAAATGACACCAATGGTACATGGGGTTTCCAATTGCCTTTGGTAATGCCTCGGCAAATTTTTGGAATTTTTCCCTGTCGCTTGCATTGCCTGTAATATATGCTTCTTCAACCCCGTTTGAACGCATAACGCGCCATTTGTAATGGTCGCCACCAAGCCAAACTTGGGTAATGTTTTCAAACTTTCTATCCTCGTATATTTCCATTGGGTTTACATGGCAATGGTAATCTACAATAGGTACATCTTTTGCAAAGTTGTGGAATAAATCTTGCGCCGTTTTCGTTGTTAGTAAAAAATTTTCGTCCATAAATTTTTTCATGAAGTGTCCTCTACTTTCTATAATTATAATGGTTTTTATATTAAATTGGCATGAGTATATAACAATAATGCAAATTAAACAATATAAATTTTAAAGTTAAATTTGTGCAAATTTAATAAATTTCAATATTTTATTAAAATTTCTTTAAATAGTATAGATAATATTGTATAATATAGGTAAATAAATTGAATTTGAATGTGCATTAAAATAACATTATTTTTTTATTGGTGCCGAAAACCCAATAAAAAAGAAAGGATTTAAAATGAAAGAGTTTACCGTAATAAATAAAGCTTTTTTTACAAAAGAGCAAAACAGCACAAACTGGCAAGAGGTTAATTTACCACATACTTGGAATAATTTAGACGGGCAAGACGGCGGCGAATTGTACGACAGGGGTGAATACACCTACAAAATTGCACTTCCAAACCCCAATAAAGAAAAATGCCAATTTATACAATTCGAGGGCGCTAACCACATTGCAACAGTATATTGCAACGGCGTATTTTTAGGCAAGCACGAGGGCGGTTTTTCAACTTTCCGCTTCGAGCTTACAGGCGCAATGAAACCCGAAAATAATGAGTTAATAGTTAATGTTGATAACCGTGAATGTGATGTTTACCCACAAGTTGCCGATTTCACATTTTTTGGCGGTTTATACCGTGATGTAACATTTATCGAGGCGAATGAAACGCATTTTGCGCTGTTATCGCACGGCTCTAAAGGTTTTTTCATAACGCCCGATGTTAGCGGCGAAGTAAAAATTAACACATTTATAGAAAACGCAAAAAGCGGCGATGAAATTAAATGCGAAATTTGTGATGCAAACGCAAATGTGCTTGCTTCTAGCAAAACGCAGGCAAGCGAGCATGCAAATTTAACTTTAAACATCGAAAATCCCATTTTATGGGGCACCGAAAACCCTTATTGCTACACCGCAAAAGCTTGCATTATACGCGATGGTAAACAGCTTGATTGTATAAGTGATTTCTTTGGCTTTCGCTCTTTTTCGGTTGACGCTCAAAAAGGCTTTTTCCTAAATGGCGAGCATTGTGCGCTTAGGGGAGTTTCACGCCATCAAGACAGAATTGATAAAGGCTGGGCTATAAGCCGGCAAGACCACGAAGAAGATATACAGCTTATAAAAGAGCTTGGCGCAAACACAATTAGGCTTGCGCACTATCAACACGCACAATATTTTTACGATTTATGCGATACTAACGGTATGGTTGTTTGGGCAGAAATTCCGTTTATAACAGCGTTTCGCCCGGGTGAGGCGGCAAAGGCAAACACAATTAGCCAAATGCACGAACTTATAGCGCAAAACTATAATCACCCATCTATATGTTTTTGGGGTATTTCTAACGAAATAACAATTGGCGGCGAGAGCGAAGAATTGCTTCAAAATTTAAAAGAGCTTAACAGCCTTGCCAAAAAGCTAGACCCAAACAGGCTAACCACCATTGCACATGTTGCGCTTCTTGAAATTGATAGCCCACAAATGCACATTACAGATGTTTTAAGCTACAACCATTATTTTGGTTGGTATGCAGGCGAGATTGAAGACAACGCCCCATGGTTTGATAATTTCCACAAAACTTTCCCAACAAGGGCAATAGGCATTTCGGAATACGGCTGCGAGGCTGTGCTAAAATGGCACTCGGCAACGCCTGAAAACCACGATTACACCGAGGAATACCAAGCAATTTACCATGAAGGGCTTGCTAAAATGATAGACGAGCGCGAATATTTATGGAGCACGCATGTGTGGAATATGTTCGATTTCGCCGCAGATGCAAGAGATGAGGGCGGCGTTGAAGGGCGTAACAACAAAGGGCTTGTAACATTCGATAGGAAAATCAAAAAAGATTCATACTTTATTTACAAAGCTTATTGGACAAAAGAGCCGTTTGTTCATGTTTGCGGCCGCCGCTTTGAAGATAGAGCACCCGGCGAGCGTGATATTAAAGTTTATTCGAACTGTGAAAGCGTAAGCTTATTTGTAAACGGCAAAGAAATTGGCACAAAAGCCATATGCGATAAAAAAGCAATTTTTGAAAATGTGCCTTTAACTGATGGCGCAAACGAAATTGTAGCAAAGGCTAGCGGCGCAAAAGACGATGCAATAAATTTAAACGGTGTTGCAACATCTAACCCAAATTACAAATTACCACAAGATGAAGACACAGGCGCCGGCAACTGGTTTGACACAATTACGGTAAGCGATACTTTAGTGTTTAACGAGGGCTGTTTTTCTATTAAAGATAAAATGGGCGAAATTTTAGCACACCCTGTTGCGGGCCCGGCTTTAAGCGAAATATTGCAAAAATCATTCAGCGGTTCAAGCCAAGCGAAAAGCATGGAGAAAATGATGGGCTTTATAACAAAATTCAGCGTTGAGGAAATTTTGAAATTTGCCGGCAAAAAAGTGCCACCGCAAGCAAAGTTTTATTTAAACGATGTGCTAAATAAAATTGAAAAATAATAATATATAGATTTAATGCTGTATAAAAAAGGGCGGTGCGGGGCATCGCCCTTTTGCGGTGTGGTTAAAATATATAGGTTTAATACATTATTATTTTAAGCGAAAGAAAATGTTTTTTTGCACTTGTAAGTTTTTAAAGTATTTTTCATTGAAACGCCCTACTTTTCAGCGTGAAAAGTAGAACGACACCATGCAAACCGCCTTTATTCTTTACAAGAACTTAAAAACCATCAAATTAAAATATTGCCATTTTCGTCGGGCTGCATCGGAACCGCAATCATCCAATCTATAATAGTGAAAACAAAAGGGAGTGCTGTCCAAAAAAGGCTTGTGTAAATAATGGCTAAAACAAAGCGGCGTTCGTAATATCTGTGCCCGCCAAACCAACCTGTTAAAACACAAAGCCATATGTATACTTTGCGGTTTACAAGGTGTTTTTTTCGGTTCTCTTTAGCCGAATAATATTTATCACCAAGTTTTTGCCACCATTTATCATCGCTTTTGCCCGCTTGTTCATTTAGGCGGTTAAGTTCATCTTCGGCAAGGGCAAGCTTTGCAAAATCCACTTCGGTTTTAATATCCATAACAGGGCCTTCGCCTTCGGTATGCGGCATGTTAAGAACCTTTTCTTGCTCTGCTTGAATATTATCTTTTGCGTGTTCGTCTGAATATTCAAGCAAATTTCTATCATTTAAATTGGTATCATTTTGCATGTTTTGTTCTTCTTGTAGCTTTTTACTCTCGTACAATGCTTTTTTCTTTGATTTTTTCATTTTTTTCTCCATTTAATTTTATTGTAATGCTACATATATATTATAACATTATTATAAGAATAATAACATGTATAAACTTGCGAAATATTTATTGTAAATGTTGCTTTTTTTTCTTATTTTGCTAATAAATAGCATGTTTTTTTGTGAATTGCACCAAAAAAAATAAATTAATTTTATTTTACAGCAAAATATTATATTGTGCTGTAAAAAAATCATGAAAAATAAATTGCATTTTACAATTAGATATTGTATAATATACATTATAAATTGTAAATATTGCTACACGCAAGAAATACAATGTTTTCTCATTGTATTTCGTCATTTTTTACATGTGAGGTTATTTTTATGCCGGTAAGTCGAAACCGTTTTACGCAAAGGCAATATATGCTTAACACCCTTTTTGAGGTAAACCATTATTTAGACACCGATTTACATGAGGTGAATTTGCACCACCATGATTTCTATGAGGTTTATTTGCTTTTGGAGGGTGCTGTTTACTATAGTGTAGACAATAGAAGTTATAGGCTAATACCGGGGGATATTTTGCTTATAAGCCCTGAAGAATTGCACCAATCGCGAATAGATTTGAATAAATCTAATTATGAGCGTATGGTTTTGTGGATAAGCCGGCGCTTCATGGAAACATATTCTACGAAGGAAACAAACCTTGCACTTTGTTTCGATTCGCACAGCCCAAACAGAACAAACTTAATACGCTTACCTTCAGAACACCGCAAAAAAGCGTATGATTTAACAAAAGAATTATCATTTGCTAAAGACGCAAAAGAGTATGCTTCAGATGTTTTTTGCACCGGTGCTATGTTACAATTGCTTTCAATTTTAAACCATTTTTACACAGTTGCGCCGCAAGCACATGATACACCGAAAGATAAAGGCAGTGTAATTGTTGCAAACGCCCTTACATATATTAATGCGCATTATCAAGAAGAGTTAAGTTTGGACATTTTAGCGCAAAAGAATTTTATAAGCAAGTATTATTTATCGCATGAATTTCAGCGGAACGTGGGAACAAGTGTTTATAAATACATTATACAAAAACGCTTGATGGTAGCATACAGCCTTTTAAGCGAACATGTATTGCCCAAAGAAGCGTGTATGCTGTGTGGTTTTGGCGATTACGCTAATTTTTATAGGGCGTTCAAAAAGGAATATGGAATGAATCCAAAAGCGTTTGCGCAATTAGTGCGTGAAAACGAGAAGAAACTTGAAAGCCAAATAAATTATTAATTAAAGAAAAAAGGGGTAGATGCGTTGCATCGATCACCCCTTTTTTTGTGCTGAAGCTTTATGTAAAGCACCCTTATATGTATGCCGATTGACGACAATGAAGTTTTGGGCTAAAACAGCCGAGAAATATGTAAATTTTTAGGCGACACAAAGTAGTAGCATTTTAAAATCACAAATGCTAAAACTCAGTTGCCACAAAAACAACAACACTTCGTGCACTTATATTAACATAATTGTTTTCGTTTATGTAAACATCGGTGGCGTTTTTATCTGTTGCTATTTCGGCTTTCCATTTAAGGCCAAGTGGCAATTGCGGTAAATTAACATCTAAATTTTCCCAATACGAGTTCATTGCAACATAAATCATTTCGGGTTTTTGTTCGTTTTCTTGGCCTGCAAACATAGCGCCAACATATCTATCGTGTGTATTGAAGCTTGTTTGGTGCGGTGTTACACCGTGGAATGTTAAATCTGCAAAACCGTGTGTGCCGTTACTTATATTTGTGCGCAATATTTTGTGTTTTTTTCTAAAAGCTATCATGTTTTTAAAAAATTCAAAATATTCTTTGTTTTTTTCAAGATAGCTCCAATCAAGCCATGAAATTTCATTGTCTTGACAATATGCATTGTTGTTGCCAAATTGCGTGTTTAAAAATTCATCGCCGGCTAAAAACATTGGTGCACCGCGGCTGCAAAATAAAATTGCCGCAGCGTTTTTTGCCATTTTCAGGCGTAAGGCTTTAATGCCCTCGTCGTCTGTTTCGCCCTCTACTCCACAATTCCAACTGTAATTATCGTTTGCGCCATCGGTGTTGTTCCAACCATTTGCCTCATTGTGTTTTTCATTATAGCAAAATAAATCGTAAAGCGTAAAACCATCATGGCATGTTATAAAATTAACCGATGCGCCACGCCTGTGGGTTTGGTCGTACATATCGCCGGAACCCGCAATGCGGTATGTCATCGCCTGGGCAAGGCCTTCATCGCCTTTCAAGAATTTACGCACGTCATCACGGTACTTTCCGTTCCACTCCATCCATCTGTTCCACGAAGGAAAACTGCCAACTTGGTAAAGGCCGCCTGCGTCCCACGCTTCGGCTATAAGTTTAGTGTCGCCCAAAACGGGGTCGAACGCAAGAGCTTGTAATAGCGGTGGGCTTGCCATTGGCGAGCCGTCTTCGTTGCGCCCTAATATAGAGGCTAAATCGAACCTAAAGCCATCTATATGATAAGTTGTAACCCAGTGGCGCAGGCAATCCACAATCATTCGCTGAACAATTGGATGGTTACAGTTCATTGTGTTGCCAACACCGCTGAAATTATAATAGTATCCATCGGGTGTAAGCATATAATAAATATTGTTATCAAGCCCTTTGAAAGAAAAAAACGGCCCTTGCTCGTTTCCCTCTGCTGTGTGGTTAAAAACTACATCTAAATAAACTTCAATATTGTTTGAATTTAATGCACAAACAAGTTTTTTAAGTTCTTCGCCCTCTCTGTTGTATTCAAAATCCGATGAATAAGACGTATTCGGCGCAAAAAAGCCCACGGTGTTATAACCCCAGTAATTGCAAAGTTCATTGCCGTTGTGCATACGGTTATCCATTGTTTCATCAAATTCAAATATGGGCATAAGTTCAACAACATTAACGCCCAATTCTACAAGATAGGGTATTTTTTCCATGATACCTTGGAAAGTTCCACGGTGTTTTACGCCTGAATTTTTATTTTTGGTAAAACCGCGCACATGCATTTCGTAAATAATTAAATCTTCAGCAGGCAGCAGAGGTTGAGGAGCTTCACACCAAATAAAATTATTTTGCACAACACGCGCTTTGTAAAAATCGCTTGTAACTTTTTCGCCCCATACGCTTTGGCCCGTAACGGCCTTTGCATATGGGTCTAACAGATATTTACTGTAATCAAAAATTATGCCTTTAGCCGGTATATTCGGGCCGTCTACCCTGTAGGCGTATTCAAATTCTTTTATGTTAAGGCCAAAAACTATCATAGAATACGCATTGCCCATATGGTAGTGTTTAGGAAAAGGTATTTCAACATAAGGTTCGCTTTGTTCGCGCTTAAAAAGGCATAAAGTAACAGCGGTTGCGCCATGTGAAAACACTGTGAAATTAACGCCGCAAGGTATACTGGTAGCGCCCGGCATATCGTAAAAGCCCGTTCTTATTTCAAAGCCGTTTACTTTATCCATCGGGTAAAGGTGTATTTGCCCATTTGAAGACATTGCAAGGTTATATTTGTTGTTCTCGTTAATTATATCTCTTTTTGCGCTCATACTAACACCTCTTAATTCAATTTTAATTGTTGTTAATTTACTTTAAAACTGCTCCCTCGTTTGCGCCGCTAACAGCACTTGCATATCGTTTAAGCCAACCTGTAACTTGCCTTGTGGGCATTATAATGTTTTGTTTGCGCTTTTCTAATTCGGCATCGCTAAGTTTAACATTAATGCTGTTTTCGGGTATGTTTATTTTTACAATATCACCTTCGTTAATTAAACCTATAGGGCCGCCTGCCGCCGCCTCGGGCGCAACGTGGCCAATTGATGCACCTCTACTTGCACCCGAAAAACGGCCATCGGTTATAAGCGCAACATGTTTATCAAGCCCCATTCCGGCAAGCGCGCTTGTTGGGTTTAACATTTCACGCATGCCGGGGCCACCTTTTGGCCCCTCGTAGCGAATTACAACAACATCGCCCTTTTTAATTTCGCCGTTGTAAATTGCTTTTATTGCGTCTTCCTCGCCGTTAAATACGCGCGCAGGCCCCTCGTGGCAAAGCATTTCTTGCGCTACGGCACTACGCTTTACAACACAGCCTAAAGGTGCAATATTCCCCCATAAAATTGCAATGCCGCCGTTTTGGCTATATGGATTATTTGTTGGGCGTATGCTTTCATTATCCATGTTTTTTGCATTTTTAATATTTTCGCCAACTGTTTTACCGCTTGCGGTAATAAGTGTTGTATCAATTAAATTTAGCTCTGCCAATTGTGCCATAACTGCGCCTACACCGCCCGCCATATATAAATCTTCCATATGTGTGGGCCCCGCAGGTGCTAAATGGCAATAATTCGGTGTGCGTGCGCTTATTTCGTTTATTTTTTTAAGGTTCATTGGCACGCCTGCCTCGTTTGCAATGGCAAGCAAATGCAAAACGCTGTTTGTGCTACAACCAAGCGCCATGTCTGTTGCAAGGGCATTTTCAAACGCTTTTTCGCATAAAATATCTCTAATATTAATTTTGTTTTTCACAAGGTGCATTATTTGCACACCTGCTTGCTTTGCAAGCATTGTTCGGCGTGAATACACGGCCGGAATTGTTCCGTTGCCGGAAAGCGCAACGCCAAGCGCCTCACATAGGCAGTTCATGCTGTTTGCGGTGTACATTCCGCTACAACTGCCACAGCCGGGGCATGTGTTTTTTGTATATTCGTCTATAATATCGTCGTCTATCATTCCGGCTTTATAGCTTCCCACGGCTTCGAACATCTGCGATAAACTAACATGCCTACCGCCTTGCCTACCGGAAAGCATCGGCCCGCCGCTTACAACAACGCTTGGCAAATTTATTCTTGCCGCACCCATCACCATGCCCGGCACAATTTTATCGCAATTGGGCACAAGCACAAGGCCGTCAAGTGCATGTGCCAGCGCCATTGTTTCAACGCTGTCGGCAATTAGCTCACGGCTTGGTAAAGAGTAACGCATGCCGGCATGCCCCATTGCAATGCCATCGCAAACGCCTATTGCCGGCATAAGAACAGGTGTGCCTCCGGCGCTGTATATTCCGGCTTTTACGGCATTTGCCAGTTTATCTAAATGCACATGCCCCGGAACAATTTCACTGTGCGCGCTGATAACGCCAATTAAAGGGCGCTCTAATTCTTCGTCGGTATAGCCCATTGCGTAAAACAAGCTTCTGTTCGGCGTGCGCTCTACGCCTTTTGTTACATTGTGGCTGTTTAATTTCATTTTATTTACCCCATTTTGCTTTTAATGTTAAAAGCCATATTATTCCACCGTAAAACACATGTATTTACGATATTTTCTCAATATAATTATAACATAATGAAAACAAATATTGCAAGAACGGCATAAAAAGTTTATAATAAATAATAGATATGCTTTATTAAAAATCGTAACATTATAAAAAATAATAATTGTTCGGTTTATTTACTAAAGAACGGAGAATTATATGAATATATTAGTAATAGGTGCCGGAAAAGTTGGTATTCGCCTTATACAAACTTTAGAGCATTTAGGGCACGACGTTGCCGTTGTTGAATATAATATGGCTTTGCTTGAAAGGGTTAGCCAAATGGATCCGCCTTTCACGGGTAACGTGGTTCGCGGCGTTCCCATAGATACCGATGTTTTGCGCAGTGCCGGCGCTGAAATATGCGATGCCGTTGCCGCTGTTACGCAAGACGACAATGTCAACATCATGGTTGGCCAAATGGCAAAAGAAGTTTTTAGAATTAAAAACATAATTGTTAGAATAGCAGACCCTGAATTAAAAAATGTTTACAGCCAGCGCTTTGGTATGCACACTGTTTGCGGCACAAATTTAACCGCACAAGCGTTTGTAACAGGCTTATTATATAGCGCAGAAAATGCCGATGACGATTCATCCTCGCGCTTAACCATAGGCTCGAACACTGTAGAATTTACTACAATTTTAGCAAAGGAAGACCAATTTGGGGTTTTGCTTTCCGAGGCGGCAAAGCCAATACAAGGCATGATTGTTTTCGGAATACTTCGTGCCAGCGGCGCTTTTGAGCTTTATTCCCCTGAAAGCAAGCTTATTGTTCGCGCGGGTGACAGCATTGTTTATTCGCAATTGGCAGATTAATTTTAAAGGAGTATACCATGAAAATATGTATAGTTGGCGGCGGTAAAATTGGCTATTATTTGGCAAAAACAATGCTTGAACACGGGCATATTCCGGTGATTATCGAGGATAATTTTGCAACTTGCGAGCATATTGCAGACGCTTTAGACATAAGAGTTATAGACGGCGACGGTTCGCGCCCCGAAGTTTTAAAAACTGCGCTGGATTCTAAAGAGCCATTTCATTCATTTGTTGCCGTAACGGGAAAAGACGAAACAAATTTAATTGCCTGCCAAATTGCAAAGCGTGTTTACAAGGTTAAACGCACTGTGGCAAGGGTAAATAACCCAAAAAATACATCGGTATTAAAAAAGCTTGGTGTGGATATTGTGGTTTCAAGTACAGATAATATAGCAAGGCTTATTGAACGTGAAGTTGAGGCGGCTGCCATGCGCCACCTTTTAAGCCTTGACGGCGGCACAACTTCGCTTAGCCAAATTGAAATTCCGCAAAGCTTTCCGTATCACGATGAAACATTGGCAGAACTACCCGTTCCGGGCGATGTTGTTGTTATAAGCGTTACACGAAAAGGCGAATTTGAAATACCGCGCGGTAACACAAAAATTATGATAGGCGACAAAGTTACCATTTTAGCAAAAAACGAAGCTTTTTCAAAGCTTGTAAAAACTTGGCATCTGCAAGAAGACAGCAGCAAATAATAGGCAAGGGAGGGTTGCTTTTGCAATCTGAAATTAAATTTGGCAGCGCAATAATAATTTCGCTTTGGTTTTGCGCTTTAGGCATTATAATTGCATATTTTATATCTTTATTATTTGCATTTGCCGCCTTTGTTTTTATTGTTATTTGGCTTTTACTGTTTGGCGTTTATTTTACTTTTTATCTTTGTACATTTAAAATGCATATTGCAAAAGGGCATGTTTCTTTGCATCATGGCATTATATTTAAATTTACTCATCGTGTTCCAATTCGCTTTGTTTGCTCTTGCCGTATACTCACAACGCCGCTTTTGCGCAAAAAAAACAGTTGCATAATAATTTTGTTTTATGCGGGCGGTTTTATTATTTTTCCCGGTGCAAATAATGAATTTGCAAATTTATTATTGCAAAAAACCGTAAAAAATAATAAATTTTAACGGTAAAGGGGAAGTTATGGATAATATTACAGATAAACCATTTTTTGCACAATCTAGGTTTCATATAATTTATACTTTTAAATATTTTAAATATTTTCTTATTTTAAGTGCGGTTTCATTTATAAGGGCTATAATTAACTTTACTTCCGGCTCGTTTTTTATTGCTTTTTTAACAAGTGCGCTTTTGTTTGTTACGTGCTTTATAGGTGCATTTATACTTTGGCGCAACACAAGCTTTACAGTTTGTGGCGAATATGTTACAATTAACCGCGGTATTTTTGCAAAAAGCAATAGCACATATTGCAAAAATACAATAGCCGTTTTAGATATCGAGCGCAATTTATTTTATCGCTTGTTGGGCGCGGCAGTTTTAACTATACATTTTAAAAACAATTTTTTGCCACGTAAAATCACATTTATTTTACCGAAAAAAACGGCAATTGCCGCCGCAAATTCGCTTATGCCCGTGCGGGAAAAAGGCGCTGTTTTCCAGCCTGTTGGCACAGAAAAAGCAGCCCTTGTTTTATTAAGTGCCAATGTGTTAAGCACAGGCGCATTTATATATGTTGCGTTTGATTATATAAGCGATTTTTTAGGCACAAGCGGTTATGAGCTTGCCTTAATTGCACGTGATAATATAGTTAATATAAGCACTGTTTTTCAAAGCATAATTCCGGCAGGTTTATCGCTTATATTATCGTTTGTTTTTTTAATTGCCAGTTTAACTGTTTTGCTTTCTTTTTTTCGCACAGCCGGCCTTAAAGTATGCCGCACAGGCGGCGTAATACTTTGCCGTGGCGGGCTTTTAACCAAAACAGAGCGCAGAATTAAAACAAACTGTATTTTGGCATGTGATGTTAAAATTACGCCCACAGCACGCCTTCTTAAAAGAAAGGCGCTTTATATTACTGCAGGCAGCTATAAAAGCAGTGATTATCCCATTTTAGTATTTGGAAAACACCAAGAAAACAAACCAAATATTATATTGCCGGAATTTAGTTTGCCAAGTGAAAAATTATGCGATTATAAGCAAAAATCACTTTTTCAATATTTATACAAACCTTTTATATGTACGGCATTTTGTGCGCTTTTGTTTTATGTGTTAATAACAACGCAAATAAACATTGCAGTATTTGTGTTTGTTTTAATTTTAATATCGCTAGTTGGCGTTGCGGTTTCGATTGAGGGCTATTTTAAAGAGGGTGTTTGCAAAAATGAAAACAGAACGATATCGTTATATTACACAAAATTTTTAACACGCCATGAAACATGCGTTTTTACACATAATGTAAAATACACCGTATGGCAGCATTTTTTTAACAAACGAAAAGGCATAGCAAATTTGCGCATAGATATGCCGTATGGTTATAATTTGCGAGCAAGAGGCGTTAATGAAAAGCACGCAATGCGCTTACCGTTTTTTATATAGCTTTACATTGCGGTTTTAATTGGCGAATTTGAAAAAATTCATTTTGCCATACAATGTTAAAAACACCCTAGCAATTTTCACAAAAAACATATCTCGGCAAAAACCAGGAGGAAATTTAATTGTATAAAACTATAATTTTTGATTTAGACGGAACATTACTAGACACAATAGAAGATTTAGCAGACGCAGGCAACTATGTGCTTTCACAGCTTAATTTACCGCTTCATACAAAAGCCGAATTTCAATATATGGTGGGTGGCGGAATAAAACAGCTTGTAGAGAAAATGCTTTCACCAACAGCAAGGGGCGGCGAAATGCAAAAAATGGCATACCAAATGTTTATGAATTACTACAGCCTTCATAACACCGATAAAACAAAGCCTTTTAAAAACATATTGCCCATGTTAAACACATTTAAAAAAGCCGGTGTAACAATGGCTGTTTTAAGTAATAAAGACAACAACCTAACAAACACTCTTGTTGAAAAACATTTTCCAGATATATTTACTATAACATGCGGACATGTTCCGGATATGCCTTTAAAGCCAAATCCGCAAAGTTTACTTGCAATTTGTAAAGAATTAGCCATTCACCCAAGCGAAGTTTTATATGTTGGCGATAGTGAAACAGATGTTCTAACGGCAAAAAACGCAAATATCGACATATGCGGCGTGCTATGGGGATATCGCACTAAACAGCAATTACAAGATGCAGGAGCAAATTTGTTTTCGCAAACGCCCATAAATCTTTGCGAGCTTGCATTGGGTGTGCAGTTACAGCAAGAGCAAGTTTAAAAAAACGAATAACCGAAACGGGGTGGAGGTTATTTATATAATGTGAGGTTATGTTGCAATTAACAACGTTATCATGCCTTTTTAGGCAAGGTGTGCAATTTGTTTTTTAAGTAGTTTTTTATTATCAAGGCTGTTTGCGTTGAAACATTCTTCTTTTCAGCGTGAAAAGAAGCAAAAGC
>CAYJGM010000028.1:0-24665 GCA_964369495.1 uncultured Bacteroides sp.
TTAAAAGCCGTAGCCGTGGCTATGCAAGCTACGATTACGAGATGAAAGGCTTTAAAACGGGCAAATTAATTAAGCTTGATATTCTTTTAAACGGCGATATGGTAGATGCGCTTTCTATGATAGTGCATGCGGAAAGTGCCTATGCAAAAGGGCGCAAGCTTGCCGAAAAATTAAAAGAGCACATACCTCGCCAAATGTTTGAAGTGCCAATTCAAGCAGCAATAGGCGGCAAAGTTATAGCAAGGGAAACCATACGTGCGCTTAGAAAAGACGTTTTGGCAAAATGTTACGGCGGCGATATAACACGAAAGAAAAAATTGCTTGAAAAGCAAAAAGAGGGCAAGAAAAAAATGCGCCAACTAGGTACTGTTCAAGTTCCGAGCGAGGCGTTCACGGCTGTGCTTAAATTAGATGATTAATTAATAGCTAAAAGCTAAAAGTTACGTTCTTCGGTGATGACATAAATGCGGATATTAAATTTTTGCATTTGATGGTGATAGCTATAAACTAAAAACAAAAGCGAAGATCTAAGGCTGTGGCATAAATTCGCCGAAATGGGCGGTTTTATACTGCCGCAAAACAACAAAAAATTATAACGGAGAAAAGTATGCAAAATAATAAAACTCCTCGTAATATAAATATGGGCAGCGCAAAAAAAGCGGATAACACACAAAACAAAGCGCCATCGCAACAAAAAGCATTTAACCAAAACTCTCATACACAAAGAGAAATATATGCAAATTTGAAGAATGCAAAAAAAACCGGCGGCCCACCTAGCCAAAACCCATATATTAACCAAAATAATAACGGCAAGAACTTACATTCTCAAAACCCATATGCGAATACACGCGCCATTAAACGTCCACCGCAAAAATCAAACACACAAGCGCCGCAAAGCAATGTTTTTTATGATGAAATGCAAAACCCATATGCAAACGCACGCAGTATTAAACGCCCACCGCAAAACACACATGATAATGCGAAAGAAAACATGCCTTTTAGCAGTGAATATCAAAACTATGCACAAGAAAATATAAATAATTTTCAAGAGAGAAATGCCAAAAAACGAAATGTAAGTATAAAAAATGCGCCTCAACAAAGCACGCGGCAAAAAAACGCGCCAATGCCAAACGGGGCCACCTATGGCACTGTGCCAAAAAACTCACGGCAAAATAATGCACCAATGCCAAACGAGGGCACCTATGGCACTGTTTCGCAAAAAGCAACAAGAACAACAAAAGGCAAAAAAAGCGTTTTTAAAATTATGTTTTCCGTTTTTTTATGTTTAGTTTTGGCGGCAGGGGTTTTTGTTGGCGGTGTGTATATATACGCTTCGTCTATTATAAACGAGGGTGAAATCGGCAGCGTTACCGAGGAAATTCAAACGCCGCCACAACTTGCAAACGATCAATTAAGCATACTTGTTGTGGGCATTGATAACACCGAGTTTGATGCTACGGGCTCTGAAGTTGATAGAAACGAAATTGGCAATACAGACATGATAATGTATGTGCGCTTTGATTTTGCGAATGATTCAATGTATATGCTTCAAATTCCGCGCGATTTATTTATGGGCGAGGAGCTTAACACGGGAGGTTCGGGCAAATTAACAACGCTGTTTTCACAAGGCGGCGAAGATGGCGTGCCTAGCATAGACGATTTAGCCGTGCCATTAAGCGAACTTTTGCAACTGCCTATAGACGGCTATGTAACAATAGATATGATATCTCTTCGTGAAATAGTTGATGTTTTTGGCGGCATAGAAGTTTATGTGGCCGAGGGCATAAATTTAGATGGCTCTATAGTTCCGCAGGGCTGGCAAACTTTACACGGCGATATGCTTGAGGTTTTTTTGCGCTACAGAGATTACCCAACAGGCGATATTGCGCGCCTTGAAAATCAACGTTATTTTTATTCGGCGCTGTTTCGCCGTTTGCGCACCGCAACATGGCAAGATATAGTTAAACTTATGCCTGTGGCACAGCAATATGTAAACACGGATATTTCTGTTATAGATGCTGCTGCGCTTGCAATAAACGTTTTAAGCATACCAAGCAGCAATATAATGATGTGTAAATTGCCAAACTTTGATAGCACGGAAAATTACAATTATGAACACGCCGTTCAAATTGGCGATGCAGTAGGCACGGCAGATTTACTTAACACTTATTTCAGAACGCCCGAAATGCAAATTTCTGCCGAGCAATATAATTTTGCCTATTGGCCGCACAGCGCCACAGCGCACGGTGCCGATGTGCAATTTATGGACGCTATAGACAGCGAGGGCGGCGGCAGCGTGGGCGTTGCGGCCGGTGATGTTCAAACAGGCGATAATTTATTAAACCCGCCTGAAAGCGAAAACGCAAACAACCCACAAAGCACAGCTGTGCCGGCGCAAGGAAATAATTAGCGCATAAAATTAACATTTTAATTACATATAAAATAGATGGAGTTTTTGAATTAATACATTTATTTTTATTTTAAATAACTATTATTAATAAAAAATCGGTGTGTCACATGATGAACACACCGATTTTTTATTCAATTATATACTAATCACAGCTTGTTAATGCTATGCAACAGCCATAGTATCTATATATTACCGGCAAAAACTTTTTAAAACCTGTGCTAAAATGTCTGTTCCCTCTTCAATTTGCTGTAGGCTTGCCGTTGAAAAATTCAACCTAATATCGCTTGTTTTCTCTTCATCGTTCGCCAAAAACGCATAGCCGGGAACAATTGCCAACTTCTTTTTTAAGCAGGCGGCAGTAAATTCATCAACATCAATTGCACCGGGTAGCTTTGCAAATATAAACATGCCGCCCTCGGGTTTTTCAAACGCAATTTGTGGGCATTTTTCGTTTAAATTTTGCATCATATACTGTGCTTTTTTTGCGTAAATTTGCGCTGTTTTTTTAATGTGGCTATCCATATCAAGCGTGTTTAATAGGCCTAGGCATACACGCTGTGCCCAAACATTGGTGTGCACATCGTTTACTTGTTTTGCAATTACAAAATGCTTTGAAAGCGGTTTTGGGCATATGCAATAGGCAATGCGCATACCCGGGCACATAATTTTTGAAAAACTGCCCGCATATATAACAGCGCCTTTTGTGTCTAAACTTTTTATGCTTGCAATGTGCTCGCCCTCATATCTAAGCTCGCCATATGGGTCGTCCTCTAAAATAGGAACGCCGTATTTTACGCAAAGCTCGTATATTTTTTTTCGTTTATGCGCGCTTGTTGTATAGCCGCTTGGGTTTTGAAAATTAGGTATGGTGTAAAAGAATTTTGGTTTTTCATTTGCGCTTAAAACTGCCTCTAATTCGTTTAAATCCACGCCGTCGGCTTGCATTTTAACCCCTTTAAGTTTTGCCCCGTAAGAGCGAAATGCATTATATGCACCTAAAAAAGCAGGGCTTTCGGTTGCAACAATATCGCCCTCGTTACAAAGGCATTTTGCGGTGAAATCTATAATTTGCTGGCTGCCCGACATTATAAGTATTTCGTCGTTTTCTTTTGCAAGCTGTTCATTTTGTCGCCTGTTTGCAAACGCTTTAACCGCCACAATAAGCTCGCTTATGCCCTCACTTACAGAATATTGAAGAACCCGCTCACTTTGATTTTCAAGTATATCTGCGGATATTTTCGCAATATTCTCTTTTGGAAAAGTATCCGGCGAGGGGTTTCCGCCGGCAAAACTAATTAAATTAGGATCGCTCATCTGCTTTAAAATTTCACGAATTATAGAAGGTTTCATGTTTGCCATTCTTTTTGAAATGCCGTAATTCATTTTTGCTCCTATCTTTAAAATGTAGTTTTTATACTCTGTCTATTGTTACAACCGTAAAATAGCGCACAGGCTTATTGTTTGCAAAACTTTGGATAATTTCCTTTAATTCTTCATCGTTATATTTAAAATTAAACGGCACCTCAACATCAAAAATTAAATTTGTATGCTTTGGCCCGGATACCACCCTGAAATCATGCATATTTATGCGTTCGTTTATTTTGCTAAGTTCACTTTTTACCCATGTTTTTAAGCCATCTACAATTTCATCGCCAACTAAAATAGGGTCGTAATGAATTACAAATTTTATTCCCTCGTCGCTTAAAATATCTCGCTCTATATCATCAATTATATTGTGGCTATGCATTACATCAACGCTGCTGTTCATCTCTACATGTGCACTTCCAAAGCGTTTATTTGGGCCGTAATCGTGTAAAATTAAATCGTGCGTTCCCAAAACGCCATCATAGCTCATAATTTTGTTTTCAATTTTCTCTTTTTGCTCTTGGCTAACCGCCTCGCCTAAAAGCGGGCTTATGGTTTGTTTTATAATTTTGATGCCGCTAGCAAAAATAATAATTGCAACAATCATGCCCAAATAGCCGTCTAAATTTATGTTTGTGTAATGCGAAAAAAGCATTGCCGTAAAAACGGCAAATGTGCCAATTGCGTCGTTGCGGCTATCGGCGGCGGCGGCGTGCAAAACAGGCGAATTTATTATGCCGCCTATTTTAGCATTAATTAGCATTAGCCCTAATTTAATAAGAATACTTGCAATTAAAACTACCGCTGTTGCAATATTAAATTTTACATCTTGCGGCGAGGTTATTTGCTCGAATGAAATTTGCGCCAATTCAACACCCAAAATTAAAATAATAACAGCCATTAAAAGGCCAGCTAAATACTCATAACGTGCATGGCCAAACGGGTGCTTTTTATCTGCCGGGCGCGCTGCCAATTTAAAGCCTATTATAGTTATAATGCTTGTTGTTGCGTCTGTTATATTGTTAAATGCATCGCCAACAATTGCAACACTTCCCGATATAAACCCAACAGTAAATTTAAATAAAAACAGCAAAATATTAAAAACAACACCTATTATGCCAACAATGTTACCATAAGCGGTGCGTGTAATTTGGCTGTTCGAATTATCGGAATTTTTAATAAATAAATGTAAAAACTTAACTAACATTTTCACCCCGTAAATGCAATTTATTATAACACCTAATATTGCCTTTGGCCAAAAATTGCGCTGCCAAGCCTTATTAGCGTGCTTTTGTTTTCTATTGCAAGTTCATAATCGTCCGACATTCCCATGGAAAGCGTTGTAATTTCGTTTGCGTATTGTGTTTTTAGCTCGCCGAAATAATAATACATCTCTTTAAAATAATTTTGCAAAACATTTTTTGAACAAACTTCAATAGGCGGCGGAATACACATTAAACCGCGCAATTTTACATTTTGCAAATTTTCAATTATTTTTGCCATATTTAAAATTTCGCCTTTGTTTATTCCGCTTTTTGTGTCTTCGTTTGCAATGTTAATTTGAAGCAGCACCTCGGCGGTTTTATTTGCTTTTTCATATTGTTTTTGTATTTCAAAAACAATATTTTCACTTCCAACGCTTTGAATATAATTTGTTAAGCTTGGTAAAAATTTTATCTTATTGCTTTGCAGTGTGCCAATTAAATGGCATGTTATATCATTTTGATTAAAAAAATCTGCTTTGCCTTTAAATTCTTGAACCCTGTTTTCGCCAAATAAATTTAAGCCGCAATTTTTTGCAACAAGCATTTTTTCAACGCTTTGCGTTTTTGAAACCGCCATTAGGTTAATATCGCTTCTGTTCACGCCTGTTTTTTGGCAAACATTTTGTATGTTTTGCTCAATTTGCGCTATATTATCTTTTATGTAAGAATATTGCATATTATTCTCCATTCTGTGCATTGCACAAATAGTTTTTGAATAAGTTTTGCACACATTAAAGATTAATTGGCATGTGCGTGGTGCCGTTTTAATAATCAGTGTTGTTTTTCATTGCTATTCTTATGCGTTTTAGCATGATAATACACTTTAAATTAAAAAACGATAACAAAACAATTTGTTAGAATATTTCGTTTTTTTCAAGCAGTTTTAATTTTTGTTCTCTTGTAAGTTTTTTTATCTCATGTTCACGTTTAAGCGCTGCGCTTTTATTTTGGCAAGTTTCGGTGTAAACAAGTTTTACGGGCAAGCGTGTTTTTGTATATTTTGCGCCCTTTTTATTGTTGTGCATTTCAATGCGCTTTTGCACATTGTACGCAAAGCCGCAATAAAGGCTATCGTCCGCACATTTCAAAATATAAACATAGGCTTGTTTTTCACTTTGGCTTTTCATTCATCATTTGCCGCCTGAACAGCTAATTCACATGCACTTATGGCATCTTGCATTGTTGCTGTGGTTACTAAAAAGCGGCCTACATGGCAAAAACGTATAGTTTCTAAGTTGCTAAGTGCTTTTAAATCGCTTTCGCTTGCGCCTGCCCACTCTTCGGGAAAAGGCGTTTTTAACGCAGAACTGCTAAACGAAATTGGCACACCTTGTGCACAAAAACCGCCCCTTTGCGACGGGTATATTACAAACTGTGCGTTTTTGCTTGGTATTAATTGCTGTTTCCATGGCGCATATTTTTCTAATATAACAATGCCGTGTTTCATGCTGTTAAGCGCCGTGTTTATATATTCCTCTGCACGATTTATCGCCTTTAGGCCCTCAATTTTATGCAAAAGTAAATCGTATGCTATATCAAGCGCTTTTTCAAAACATTCATCGGGGTTTTCATCGCTGTCCCAAGCGGGGTTATAGGCGCTTATCAGCTGTGCAAGTTGGTTGCCGGTGCCCGTGTTGTCGTCTATATCAAGCGGTTGAATAAAATGAAAATCTACCCTTTGAACTTGCTCTTTAGGCAAAAGCAATTCGCCGTATTTGCGCCACAATAAGCCGAAAGCCGCATATGGTGCACCGTTTTCTCTAACTTCCCTGTTTTTTTGGTGATGGTCGAATTCTCCATCGCCTATATCAAACGCAATGCCCTCGTAATTTTCGGGCACTTTAAAGCCGCGCTCAATTTTAATATCAGGGTTTAATATTTTTAAGAATGCTGCCGAAAAAACATCGTCTGCATGGAAACGGCCGCCGTGAGTAAATGCTTTGTTTGGTATATTTTGCATAGTAACCTCGCTTGTTTTTATTTTAAAAAAGCGCAAATGTGCAATTTTAATTTCAGCTTATTATATAATACCACAGTTGTTTTTCTTTTGCAAAACTACAATAAATTTTTGCGTGAATTTTGCGCTATACGCCCACACATAATTCGAAATCGCCTCAAAATGTAAAACTACACAGATATTGTGTTATCTTATTTGATAAACTCCGGTTTTGCTGCGCTTGTTTGCCGTGCTTTGCGCAAATTGTTATATTTAAACTGCAAATTTTTATAAAAAGGCAATATTTTTAAAATATAAGCTTTAATTCGTTTTCACTAATTTGCCTACACTCGCCCTCTTTTAAATTTTCATCTAAGCAAAGCTTGCCAATTGCCGTGCGATGAAGCTCGTTTACGCCCGCATTTAAAACACCAAACATGCGTTTAACTTGGTGATACATGCCTTGTGTTAAAACAACATCTACGCTGTATGGGTTTTGCATGTTCAAAATTAATTGTGCGCATTTTGTTTTTGTGCCATCGTGTAAAATTATTCCTTTTTCAAATTCATCCACCATGTTTTGCGTGGCTTTTACATCTAAAATTACATTGTATGTTTTTTTAATATGCTTTTTAGGTGAAAGAATTTCGTGTGCAAATTCGCCGTTGTTTGTTATAAGCACAAAGCCTGTGCTATCCTTATCTAACCTGCCCGCAACAAAAAGGTTTTTATTATTATATGTTTCTTTTACAATTTCAATAACGGTTTTGTTAATTTTATCGGTGGTGGCACATACCACACCTTTAGGCTTGTTAAGCATAATATAAACATGTTTTTCATAGCAAATATTTTTGCCACGATGTGTTATTTCATCGTTTGTGCTCACATGAATATTTGCTGATTTAATTTTTTCACCGTTTACAAAAACGCGCCCTTTTTTAATTTCGTTTTTTGCCTCGGTGCGTGTTAATCCTGTGCAATGGCATAAAAATTTATCAAGGCGCATTGTTTCATGTTTGTTTTGCTCCATAGTGAACCTCTTTTAAAAATTATAGTATAAGATGATTGATATAATGCAAAAAATATATAAATTTGTTCATTATTTCATTTTCGCTTGACACATGCAATTTTGTTTAGTATGCTGAGATTATAATAAAATATAGGAGGCAAAAATGCAAGTTTATTATTTCACACGCACAGGGCGCAGTAAAAATATTGCAGAGCAAATAGCGCAAAAAAATTCGGTTAGCGCAAATTTTATTAACGATAATAAAGATTGGAGCGGAGCCGCGAAATTCATACATGCGGGCGCAGCGGCGGCAAAACACACAGGTGTGCCTGTTGAATACACAGCTTTTAATAAGGGCGAAACGGCTGTTGTGGTTTTTCCTATTTGGGCGGGCGGTATGCCGCCGGCGGTGCGCACTTTTATGCAAGAAAACAGCGTCGAGCATATAATTGCCGTTGCCACAAGTGCTGTTAGCTCGCTTAATGAAAAAGATGCAAAATTGTTTGAAAAATTATACGAGGTAAAAGGCAAAGATACAAATGCACCCACTATTGAAGTTTAATTTGTATTATCGTGTGCATTAAATGCGTTGTAATTTCAAGGTAACGCATATAATTTGTTTTAGTGCGCCTTGCAATATAAAAATCCGTTTTTAATTTGAAATTACAATATGCTTAGTTTATACAAAAATGCCGCCCACAAATGCTAACTGCATCAAGGCGGCATATTTTATAATATTAAGCTTTTAATATGCTATAAAACCTGGAAGCTCGTTTGTGTCGGTATAATTATTAGCCATAGCCTTTGTTCTAAGCGCTGTGTAAAGTTCGGCATTTGTTGCGAAAATATAAGGGTTTATAAATAAAAGCCCTAAGCCACAAGTTATTACGCCAAGCAAAATCCAACCAATAAAGGATAAATCTAATACAAACATATTCATTTTTTCGCCTTCTGTCATGCGTTTTGAAAGCTCGAACGCACGTTCACGGCTTATGTTTGGGTTTTCGGATAAAATATAAGGCACCATGCGATATTCATAGCTTTTAATAATTCCCGGTATAAATAACAATAGCGACCATAAAAAAGTAAACAACAATACCAAAAATTGTATTAAAACCACATTTAAAAAAGCGGCATCAAAAATTGAAAAAAGCGATTTAATAGGCGCCCTTCCTGCCCTGGCTTCCATGAAATATCTGTGTAAGCCAACCGTTATTGGTGCTACAATAAAAATTGAAAAACCAACTGAAAGCAAATAGACAACCTCAACCCCCGACGCAATGGAAACCCCGAAAATTAAGCCTGTGTTGTTTAATAAATTTAAAATTGTAGAAAAAGATGAAGAAATTACGCCAAAAATTATCGCCACAGCAAACGATGTCCAATATGTGCGTGAAAGAACAATTTTTGCATTATCTTTTAATAACCTGCGTGTCCACATAAAAACGCCCCCTTATATCAATATTATTATTGTACGTGTTTGCAGCAAATTTGTCAAATAATTATGTAAAACATTAACTACACAAATTTGAAAACATTTTTTAAAAACAAGCTGTATAATTTATTGTAAAATTTGCACATAAAACACGAATTAAAAATAGCACTGTGAAAAAATTAACAGCTTTTATTTTAAAAAAATACGCAGAAGCTATATCATGAGATAGCCTCTGCGTTAATTTTTGCGTTATGATAAAATATTATACTAAAGCTTGCATATTTCATGTTTGTTTTAATTTGCTTTCAATATTACAAAAACAGTATGAAATTAAGCATTAAAACATATCTTCATAGCCCATTTTAATTAAGTTTGCCCTTGATAGTGCAAGGCAATCGTATGGATCTTTACCATAGGTGTCGTCTTGCTCAATTATCATGTATTTTGCGCCAACTTCAAGGCCTGTTTCAATAATAGCCGGGAAATCTAAATTGCCCTCGCCAATTTCAGCAAATTGAACACAGTTCATAAAAGCGCCAAACATCTTCATTATGTCTTGCCCACAATTTGAAAAATCAGGCGAGCCTATTTTATAATCTTTTAAATGCAACAATTCTAAACGGCCTGCATATCCCTTAATAAATTGGACAGGGTTTAAGCCACCGCGTTGCACCCAATGAACATCAATTTCAAAGCCCATTTTACTTGTGTTATCGCGAATAATATCAAGCATATATTGGCCATCGTATTTAATAAATTCAACATGGTGGTTGTGATAATAAAGTTTAATGCCGTCGCCTTCAAGTTTTTCAGCCATAGCTTCAACTTTGTTTGCAAATTCCATGTTTAATTCTTTTGAATGCAAATAATTAAATGGCATCATTCCTATACGTAAATAATTGCAATTAAGGGTTTTGCAATCTGCAATAATTTTGTCATAATTAGTTGTAAGCGCTTCCATGCCCGGCATCATCGGCTCTAAGCTAGCGCTCATTGCGGCAATGTCGATGCCAAAATCTTCGCATGCACGTTTCATTTGTTCAACATTTTCGGGTGTCATATCAACTTGTGAAACTTCAACACATTTAAAGCCGATTTCGCTAATTTTTTTCATAACTTCATAAGGGCCGTCTTTTTTAATAATATCTCTGAAAATCATCATTTGAACGCCAATTTTTGCTTTTGCCATTTTAAAACAACTCCATTTCTTTTTTTTCGGCACTGCTTTTTTGTATCATATCAATAACATGCAAAGAGCGTGCCGCTTGTGTAAGCGATATATAATCGCTTGAATTATCATTTAATGCCTTGTAAAACTCGCTAATGGCTATATAGTGGCTTGCGCCGTAGTAATGCTTAGAGCCTGCAAGTTTAACATCTTCGCAAATCATTGTTTCTTCTTTGCCTTCTTCTGTTAAATAGCACTTGTTGTCGCGCATTTTTAGCATTGCTTTCTCGCATATAATTTCAATTTCCACATTGCTGCTTGTGCAATATGCGTTAGTAGCAAAGAAAATACCATTTGCACCGTTTTCATATTTTAAATTCGCAACAACGGTGTCTTCTATTTCAACTTTTGGCAAAGATATGTTGCCAACCACTGCATTTACCGCTGTGGCTTTGCCCACGATATACTCAAGCAAATCTAAACTGTGAATGCTTTGGTTTATCATGCAACCGCCGCCGGCTTCGTGCCATGTGCCACGCCAAGGCGCTTCATCGTAATATTGCTGTGTGCGCTGCCATGTTATAAGCGCTTTTGCGCCTAAAACTTTGCCATATTCGGCCTTGTTTACTAAATCTTTAAGCATAATTGTTGTGTTATTATATCTATTTTGTAAACATACGCCAATTTTTACATTGTGCTCTTTTTCTAATGAAAAAAGCTTTTGCGCGCGCTTATAATTTAATGTAATTGGCTTTTCTGTAAAAACATTAATGCCGTTTTTTGCAAAAAACTCAATAGCCTCATCATGCAAATAATGCGGCAAACAAATGTGAACACAATCTATTTCATGATTTTTTACAATTTCTTTCATGTCGGTGTAAAAAGGCACATCTAAATCTTGTGGTTTTTTATTTTCGTCAATATCACAAACACAAACAATTTGTGCGTTTTCACATTTTGATATTGCAAATAAATGTATAGGCGCAATGGTTCCAAGGCCCACAACAGCTATTTTTAACATATATTGCTCCATTCTGTCGCTTTTGTAGCGTTGCATTTTTATACCAATTCGGCTGTGGCAAATTAATTTTTGCCACAGCACATTGTTTAAATAATTAAATATTATTTCTCGCTATCGGTTTTTTCTTGTAGTTTAGCAAGGAATAAATCTTCATCGAAATCTGTGCTAACTTCTTCGCCAAGCCAGCTTGAAAGGTGAATTGCATTTGCTAAACGAACACCGTTAATGCCATCGCTTCCCGGTGCAACAAGCGGCGAGCCTGTTACTATAGCTGCGCTGAAATTCCTTATAACATCGGCATGTTGTTCGCCCCATGCATTTGGGAACTCTATAACTTCTTTGCTTACAAGGCCGCCCATGCTGTCATCGCCCATTGCGCCGCCCATCATCAATTTGTAAACAGACATTAAATCTTGTGTTTCAGCATTAATTTCTTGCTCTGTTTTTGCCATGCGTGAAACAGTTGCTGTTTTAGAACCATCAACAACGATTTTGCCTTTATCGCCAAAAATTTCAAGGCGGTCGGTTCCAAGTAAATCGTGTGTGCAAGTAACAAACACGCCTGTTGCTCCATTGCCGTAATCAAGCACTGCTGTAACTTCATCTTCAACCGCGATATCACGCATATAGCCGTATTTTACGTTAGAATACACTTTTTTAGGCATGCCGCAAAGCCATTGTAAAAGGTCGATTTGATGGGGAGCTTGGTTTACTAAAACGCCGCCGCCTTCGCCTTTCCATGTTGCGCGCCAATCGCTCATATTATAATAAGCTTGCGGACGGTACCATGTTGTAATTATCCAGTTAGTTCTGCGGATATTTCCAATATCGCCATTGTCGATAATCTCTTTAAGTTTTCTGTAAAGAGGGTTCATTCTTTGGTTGAAGAACACACCGAATGTTAGCTCCGGTTTTGAGGCCGCCATATCGATAACATCTTTAACTTGTTTTGTGTAAACGCCTGCCGGTTTTTCCAAAAGCACATGTATACCGCGTTTCATTGCTTCCATGCCGAATTCAGGGTGCAAATAGTGTGGAACTGTTGTAACAATAGCTGTTACATCACCGCTATCAAGCATGTCTATGTAGTTTTCATATACTTTAACATCGGGGAATTTTGCTTTAATCATCTCGCGCACTTGAGGGTTAATGTCGCAAACAGCGCCAAGCTCGCAGTGCTCGAACTCTTTTTTAGAGGCAGGCATGCCGCCCGGTTTAAGTGCCTCGCCTGTGAACATTGAAAGATAAAATCCGCCTTGTTGGCCAACGCCGATAATACCAAGTTTTACTTTTTCCATTTTAAACACCTATCCTTTTTAATATTTCATTTATTGCATCGAATTGCATTTTATAACCTGTTTTTCCATCTATGTTAGCAGTTGTGTTTACAATCTGCGCAACATCATCAAGTTCTAAGCTTTTAAGCGAACCAAACATCGCAAGGTGTGGCTCTAATGTTAAAAAGCCCTCGTAGCCACCATCAAATGCCTTTTTCAAAATTTCTTCAATTTTGCCATCGCCCGTGCCGCAAAGCACATTGTGGCTAACTGAATAGCTTGCATCTTTAATATGTATATAAACAATGTGCTCTTTTAAAAGTTCATATGCTTGCATTGTGTCATCGCCGCATTGAACAAAATTTGCAAAATCAAATATAGCTTTAAAGTAGGGCGATTTAATTTCGTTAAACAGTATATCACAGCGCCTTGCAATGTCGCCAAAAATATCCTTTTCATTTTCGTGCAACAATATTACATTATATTGCTGTGCAATTTCTACAAATTGTTTTAATTTTGCAACAACTTCATCTTTGTAATCGTCGTAGTTTTCATTTTTATCGATAAAAAAGCTGAACATTCTTATATATTTGCAATTTAGCATATTTGCAATTTGGCAAAGTTGCTTTAAGGCATCAAGCTGTTTTTCAAAGCCCTCGTTATCGTTAATAAAAACTTTGCCAATGGGCGAGCCGATAGAGGACACTTTTATACCCTGTTCGTTTAAAACCGGCAAAACTTCGCTTTCAAATTGCTTTGCTGTGAAATCTCCTATGTTTTTGCCGTTAATGCCACGAATTGAAATGTATTTCATTCCCAGCTGTTTAACAACAGCTATTTGCTCTTTTAGCTCGTCTGATATCTCATCGGAAAACCCTGAAATTTTATATTTCATTTTGCACCTCACATTATAATAATTAACTATTTAAATAATATTGTTAAACTTTTATTAATCTATAATTAGTTTACCACATTTACAGCAAAAATTGCTAGGATAATATTGCTTGTTTTACATTGTAAAACTTGCTATTATGCGCAAGACGCCAATAAAAACTGTGTTTTTTTGTAGCTTTTGCCATATTGTTAATAAATTGTGTATTATAACATGGCTTGTCGCGCACATTAAAATGTTAAAACAAATTATTGTTACTTAACTATTTACAATGTGTTGCTATGAAAGTTATAAATATTTTGTAAATCTTGTGCACGCAATAATTACAATATGTATAAAACTTAAATTAAAAAACGCGATAAATTGCACCTGCTTATAAAAAAACAAGCCGACATACTGTTTAAATATCGGCTTGTTAATAAAGGTTTATGTTTAATTTATGGGGTTTAAATTTGAAACTGTTGCCAAAGTTGTATTTGTTTGGGGGCAACTCATATTTCCTGCCCGTTTTTATGGGATTGTAGAGATATATTCCCATGTTTTTTAATTTTGATTTTTTTATAGAAATTTACACAAATAAAAATTACACAATAAATAAGTAACACATTTATTAAAAACAATAATGGATTTAAATGCATGCTAACAAGCGGATTTACCCCTATTGCTTTGTTATAAACGGTGATAAACGGCAAAGGAAAACCTACTTGATAATGAAAATCATCGGTAATTGTAAACGGTAAAATATAAGATAATGCAAGTTCAACCCATAGCGCTAAATTTAAAATTTTCAGGCTAAATTTCTTCATGATGTTGCCTCTCGTAACTCTGTGTAATTCAAAAAGCTAAAAAAACAAATTTCCGCTTATTTATAAATTCACAATACAACTGTGTTTTATTCAGATGCCGCACTGGCGCTGTTTTTCAAAATAACATCGTGGCTTTTTCCTTCTACTATACTTGTGGAAGATACAATTGTAAGCTTTGCATTTTTTTGCAATTCTTCAATTGAAAGTGCACCGCAATTACACATAGTGTGGCGCACTTTTGCCAAGGTTATGCCAACGCCGTCTTTTAATGCACCGGCATACGGAACATAACTGTCAACGCCTTCTTCGAAAGTTAAATTGTCTTTGCCGCCAACGTCGTATCTTTGCCAATTTCGTGCCCTATTGCTGCCCTCGCCCCAGTATTCTTTTACATATGTGCCGTTAATTCTAAGCTTATTGGTAGGGCTTTCATCAAAACGGCTGAAATAGCGCCCAAGCATAACGAAATCTGCGCCCATGGCAAGCGCTAAAGTTAAATGATAATCGTGTACAATGCCACCGTCAGAGCATATAGGCACATAAACCCCTGTTTTTTCGAAATATTCTTGCCTTGCCTTTGCAACTTCCATAACAGCGGTTGCCTGCCCACGGCCTATGCCTTTTGTTTCACGCGTAATGCATATACTGCCGCCGCCAATGCCAACTTTTATAAAATCTGCGCCGGCATCGGCCAAAAATTTAAAGCCCTCTGCATCAACAATATTTCCTGCGCCAATTTTAACTTTTTCTCCGTAGTTCTCTTTAACCCATTTTATTGTAAGTTCTTGCCACTGCGAAAATCCCTCGGAGGAATCTATACAAAGCACGTCTGCGCCTGCGGCAACCAAAGCCGGCACACGTTTTTCATAATCTCGTGTGTTTATTCCGGCGCCAACAATATAGCTTTTGCTTTTGTCTAAAAGCTCGTTTGTGTTTTCTTTGTGGCTATCGTAGTCTTTACGAAAAACCATGCAAACTAAATTGCCGTTTTCATCAATTAACGGCAAAGAGTTAATTTTATTATCCCAAATAATATCGTTTGCCTCTTTTAACGTTGTGTTTGCAGGTGCGCACACAAGCCTATCAAGCGGCGTCATAAAATCCTCAACTTTTTCTTCGCCTGTCATTCGGCTAATGCGGTAATCGCGGCTTGCAACAATGCCAAGCAATTTGCCTGTGGCTGTGCCATCGTTTGTAACCGCCATTGTAGAATGCCCTGTTTTAGCCTTTAAATCGAGAACATCGTTTAATGTATCGTTTGGGCGAATGTTAGAATCGCTAATAATAAAGCCTTTTTTGTATTTTTTCACCTTTTTAATCATAGCCGCTTCGTCTTCAATGCTTTGCGAGCCATAAACAAATGCAACGCCGCCCTCTTTGGCAAGCGCAATTGCCATTGTATCGTTAGAAACGCTTTGCATTATTGCCGAAACCATAGGTATGTTTAGGCTTAAAGGGCACTCCTCTGCGCCTTTTTTATAGCGCACAAGCGGAGTTTTTAAACTTACCGCATCCGGCACACATTGCGTTGATGAATATCCCGGAATAAGCAAAAACTCTCCAAAAGTACGCGAGGGTTCTTCGTAGAAAAAAGCCATATGTAATCTCCTCTTTCCTTTAACGGCTGATAAGCTATAGTATTATAAATATATTTTGTTAATAATACCACAAAAAAAAGTAAAACAAAAGTGCTTTTTTTATTTTTGAATTAACTTATATATATTTGCCTTTAAAGCAATGGTTTATATGGCATATTGCTGTATTTTTATCAATCGAAAACTACTCTGCCGTTTACCTGTAAAAGCCCGCTTTGTTATATTTAATTATTTAAGGTTGGTTTTAGCCGTAAAGTTATGTAGTGAGAATGTACTTTGCTTAAACTCTGCTCAAACGTTCCCTTAACGGTAAAACCTGTGATGGGGTTACCGATAGTTCGTCTACCCCTGCATTTATGAAAAATTCCGACATTTGCTTATCAGCGGCAAGCTCGCCACATATTCCCACCCATATTCCTTGTTTATGTGCGTTGCTACATGTCATGGAAATTAGCCTTTTTACCGCTTCGTGGTGGTCGTCACAAAAAGAGGAAATGCTATCATTTTGACGGTCGGCAGCAAGGGTGTATTGAATTAAATCATTTGTGCCGATGCTGAAAAAATCAACTTCTTTTGCTAATAAATCGCTTATAATTGCGGCTGCAGGGGTTTCTATCATTATTCCTACAGGTAGATATTCATTAATTTTGTGCCCCTGAGAAAGAAGTTCTGCCTTTACTTCATTAATAATGTTTTTTGCGTCTTTCACCTCTTTTAAAGAGGTAATCATGGGCAACATAATGCTTATATCGCCATGGGTTGAAGCCCTATAAAGTGCTCTTAATTGGGTTTTAAACACCTCTGGCCTTGTAAGGCATATTCTAATGGCACGCATACCCATTGCAGGGTTTTCTTCCTGCGGTAAATTGAAATATGCCGCCTGTTTATCTGCCCCAATATCTAAAGTTCTTATAATTACAGGGCGCCCTTGCATCTCTCGTGCAACTTTACTGTATGCATTATATTGGGTTTCTTCGGTTGGATAATTCTCGCTTTCAAGATATAAAAATTCACTTCTAAAAAGCCCAATTCCCTCAGCGTCGTTATTCAACACAGCTTGTATATCATTCGGCGAGCCGATATTGGCATATAATTTTACCAGCTTTCCGCTTTTTGTAAATGTTTTTTTTCCGCGAAATGCCTCTAATTTGTTGGCGTCGTTTTGTTGTTCGTTTCGCTTTTCTTTGAAAAGTGAAAGAGTTGCTTCGTCGGGCTCGATAAATATTTCGCCCGTTTGGCCGTCTAAGGCAACAAGTTTACCGTCCATTTCTTGTGTTAAGTTATCTTTTAAACCAATTATTGCCGGTATTCCAAGTGTTCTTGCAAAAATAGCGGTGTGTGAATTTTTGCTGCCATAACAAGTTACAAGCGCAAGAGCCTTTTCACGGTCGAACTGGGCGGTTTCGCTGGGTGTAAAATCTAAACCCGCATACACACAAGGCTCGTCCAGCTCTTCAGCAGGGTTTTGCTTGCCTGTTAAAATTTCTATAACTCTAATGGAAACATCCTTAACATCGCTTGCACGTTCTCGCATATATTCGTCTTCCATATCAGAAAACATTGTTGAAAATTGCTGTGCTGTTTTACTTACTGCATATTCGGCACATACTTTTTCTGTTGTTATTACATCTTTTACCGTGTCGCAATAATCAAGGTCTTCAAGCATCATTTGATGTATTTCAAATAAAAGCGAGTTTTGTTTTCCTAAGGTGTTTTCTGTTCTAACGGCAAGTTCCCCAAGTTGTGCAACAGCAAGCGCTCTGCTGCTTTCAAAGCGCTTAACTTCTGTGGCTGTGTCTTCAACATGTTCTAAAGGATAATCTATTACACGTTCTTTTGGAAAATGCAGCTTGCCTACCGCAACTCCCGCCGAAACACCAAGGCCATTTAATTTTATCATAGAAATAATTCCTTTCTATTTTTATTTAACGTTAAAATGATTCAACAAAATATTCTCCGCATCGGTATTCCATAGGCCGTTATGCTCTTTAACGCTTTGATGTAGGGCAGCAAAAAGTGGGTTGGTTTTACCTAGCTGTTCAAATTCATCTAGGGAAGTTAGCGGCAAATCGAACTGTGTATAGCCAAGAATTTTGCCTGCACGAATATCGGGCAAATTTGCTGTGGCTTGTGCCATTTGTGAAAGCCCACATATATGGCTTACCATTACAGAAGGGCGTATTTTGCCTTTAGAGGAAAGTTCCAATGCCTCTTTTAAATCGTCGGTATTTCCGCCTGTGCTGCCTAGGATATGTGTTGATATATAATGTACATTATACAGGTTAATTTCTGCTGTAAAATCGCTGTTAGAGGGGCCAGCAAAAAAGTTTAAACAACCATCAAACGCCATAAGTTTATCGCCAAGTTCGGCTAAAGATTTTATAGGCGCATAAACAAAAACATCGTCGTAACCTTTTCCGTTTGAAATATCAAGCAACTCTTTGTATGCATCGGCTGAATCGTTAGGGTTGACATAATAAAGTTCAACACCGTTTTGCTTTGCAAACTCAGGCGAGATAAGTTCCTTTGCGCGGTTTATACGTCCGTTGTCTATATCTGTTACCACTATGCGTTTTGGCTTATTGCCCGCAACTATAGGGTATTCTATTGCGCCAAGGCCCATAGGGCCGCATCCGCCCAATATTAACACATTTCCACCCTCTTTAATGCCGGGTGTATGGTTGTAATTTACTTTGTTTGTGTGATACATTATGTTATAACCGCCAATAATACAGCTCATTGGCTCGCCTAATGATGCATTAAAATAACCCTCGCCATTGTAGTGTAGCAAACAGCCAAGCTCCATAACCTCTTGAGGTATAATTGCATATGTGGCCGCACCGCCAAAAAATTCGTATGAGTATCCGGGAGAGGCAAGGCTGCCTTTATAGTTAAGTGCGGGTTGCAAAGAAAAACGCTCGCCCACTTTAAACTCGCTCGCCCATTTTTCACCCACTTCTACAATTGTGCCTGAAAACTCGTGTCCAATAATTATTGGGTTTGTTTCAACGTTTTTTGGGCAACGTTTGTGGTTTACGCCTTGTTTTAATAATTTATATGTAGACATACACACGCTATCGGATATTATTTTAACCAATATTTCATCAGATTTTATTGCCGGTAATTCAAATTCTTCAACGCGTAAATCGTCTGCACCATACATTCTTATTGCTCTTGTAATCATAATTTCCTCCATTAAAATGTTATTGGGTGTAAATCTACCCTTTTCTTTAATTTTTCTACAAGTTCTTTGTCGGGCGGTTTTGTACCTTCTGTTGTCACGGCTCCTGCGCTGCACGCAATTGCAAGTATTGCGGTATCTTTTATCGACAAACCAAGTTGCTTTGCACATGCCACTGCGGCAACCATGCTATCGCCTGCGCCTACAGTAGATGACACCTTTACGCTAAGGGCGGGGGCAAAATAAGCTTCGTTTGCCGTTATAAACGCCGCGCCACTTGCACCCATTGAAAGCGCTACAAAGTCTGTTCCTTTTTCTATAAAACGTTTACACGCATTGTACATTTCAAGTTTTTCCATGCCGGTTTTGCCACAATATGCCGCAAGTTCTTCGTTGTTGGGTTTAATAAAATCGGGCACTGCCGCAATGGCATTTTCAAACGCCTTGCCATCTGCATCGAACAGCACATATGCGCCGTGGCTTTTTAAAAGTTTTATAAGTTTGTGATAATAATTCGGCTTTGCGTTAGCATGAACGCTGCCTGCCAAAACGTAAACTGTATCTTTTGCCATGTATGATAGCAATTTATCTTCAAGCGCTTTTTCTTCTTCTTCGCTTACAATTACGCCGGCTTCGTTTAATTCGGTTATGCCATAGTTTCCATCCAGCACTTTGGTGTTTGTTCTGGTGTTACCGTTAATGTTTACAAAATCATGCTTTATGCCAATAACATCAAGCATGGCAATAAGCTCATTGCCGCTTGTGCCACCGCAAAAACCGGTAGCAATGCAATCTACACCAAGCACAGCTGCCATTTTAGCAACATTAACACCTTTGCCGCCCGCATCAAGTGTAACCGATTTAATTCGGTTTAGCCCACCCGGGTTTAACATGTCTACACTAATTGTTTTATCAAGTGCAGGGTTTAATGTAACGGTTATAATCATTATTCTCCTCCGGAAAACAGCGCTATAATTTTATCTGCGTTGGCCTCATTAACAAGCGCTATAACGTCTTCTTCTTCCTCTAATACTTCAACTATGTTTTCAAGTATTTCAAGGTGGTCTTCACCAAGGGCGGCTATGCCTATAACAAGTTTAACTTCGGTTCCGTTCCAGTCGATGCCATCCGGATAGGTTATAACGCAAAGGCCGGTTTTGTTGATGAATTTTGCATAATCTTTTTCGCCGTGTGGAATTGCAATAAGGTTGCCTATAGCAGTAGAGAAGCTGGCATCTCTTTTTAGCATACCCTCGGTATATTGTGCGGTTGTATAACCTGCATCACAAAGCAGCTCGCCGCATTTTTTTATTGCTTCATCTTTATGCACGCTGGGTTGGTTTAAAATTATTTGTGTTTTATCAAGCATATTATTACCTCTTTTGTTATTTGTTTTTTATTCTCCAAGCATGTCTGAGTAGTAGTCTGAAAGTTGAACAGAAAAAATTTGTTCTAATTTTGCATAAACGGTGTTTTCATCACCGTTTAATACCGCTTTTAAAAAGTAATCGTCTTCCACCAAAGCACTGCTAACGGCGCCCATGGCTTGTTTTAGTTCTGTACAAGAGTTATTAGGTATTAACATAAGAAAACAACTTTTTGCCTTTTGCCCTTGTTCGTTAAAAATATACCCCTCGTTTGGGTGAAGCAGGGCAATCATTGGTTGTTTTACACTATCGCATGAACAGTGCAAAAGCACTAGTTCCAGCTGTTCTATAAGTTGCGATGATATATTTTCTCTTGCCATAAGGTTGTTGTAAATTTTTTCGCCGTCACTTGGGCTATCGAAAAAGCGGTAACTTACAAATTTTGATAGTTCGTCTATCTTCATTTCGGGTTGAATGTCCATCTTTTTGAAATTTTGAAGCAGATATTCAATATTTTGCAAATGTGTAATAACGTTGCTGAGTTTTTCAGAAAACACATTATTGTTTTGATTAACCACTTTATCTTGAACTTGGGTGTTTATTGAAAGTTTTTCTATAAGCTTGCTTATCTCGCTGATATTTGAACTGCTTAGAAGTGGCTGTGCAATAACTACCGGCTTATTTGCGTTGGGGATATCGGCGGTAGCTATAAGAAAATCGCAGTTTTTCCAACTATATGGTTGGTTGTATTCGCCCACTTCGGTGATAAGCTCTTTTGAAAAATATTTTTTCACTTGGCCTGCCATCATATAAGAAACCCCTATGCCACCAAGGCATATTATGCCAACTTTTAGCCTGCGTTTTATACGCTTTTCGCCAAGTAGCATTACCGCTGCGCCAAAATGCGTTGCCACACAAGATACTTCCTCTTCGGGCACAGGTTTTTGCAACTCCTCTACTAAAACGCTGCAAGCTTGCTGTGCATTGCGGAAAATATCGGGGTATTCCTCTTTTAACTGTCCGCCCAAAGGGTCTTTAATTCTATAGCCGTTTTCTATTCTTACAATAGCCGACCACAAATGAATACTTAGGCCTCTAACCAATTCTTCGTTTGTTATTAATGTAGGTGCTAGGCGGCTATCGAAACGCTCTATCATTTTAAAGGCAATATTTTTTGCACGGCCAAAAGTTATGCTGTCGTCTTCATAAAATTCGCTTTTTGTTAATGTTCGTGCGGCACGAAGGCCGTCTACAATGTAATCAAGTTCTTGTTCTGCTATTTCTATATCGAAGTTAGTGCAAAGGTCTTGTGCTAGTTTTATTGCAACTTCGGTGTAAAGGGTGTTTTGCTTTTTTACTTCGCTAGGGCCTAATATTTGCCCGCTTTTTAACCTTGATACCTGTGCAATAAGGCGATAGCTTAGTATGGCTAATGCATCTTTTGTCATCCAGTTTAAAAATATAGATTGCACTTTAATAATGTCGTTTACACCTTGCACAATGCTTGCGCTTAATATATTTTGCGGTAATGTGGTGTTTTGCACTTTTAAAAGATAATTTACAAACGCTGTTCTTATATTCATCTCGGTTGCGTTTACAAAAACCCCAAGCCCTTTTTTTCTTAATAACTGTATATTATAAGTTTTTAGTTCGTGTTCTATAACGTCCATGTCAAGGCTTATTGTCGCCTCGCTAACTTCAAGCACGCTTGAAAAATAATATAATTTTTTCCATTGCGCGCTGTCGAGTATCAAAAGTACAAGTGCATTTCTGCGGCTTGTTTTATCGGTTGCAATGCTTTCACGTTGAATATTTATTATTTCGGATAATTTGTTTATATCTTCCTTTTTACCGAAAAGGTACAATCCCTCTCCTACTGTTGTTTCTAGGCGAAGGTTTAATTTTTTTAAAATACTGTCAACATTTTCAAGCTCTCGAAATACGGTTCGCCGGCTTACACCAAGCAAAAAGGCAAGCTTTGCCACACTAACAGGCTCGTTATTTTCTAATAGAATGGAAAAAATTTTATTTAACCGCTGCGGAATAGTGTACATACTTGCCTCCTGCCTGTTTGTATTATAGGTTTTCTGAGAAGAATTTTTGCGCTGCCTGTGAGGCGGCCTGTTCGTCTGCACCCTCACAGCGAATTGTAATTTCTTCGCCTTTTTTTACCGCCATGCCCATTACGGCAAACAGTTTTTTGCCGCTGGCACTTTTTTCGCCTTTTGTAAAGTTTATATCGCATTCGAATGATTGCATCAATTTAACAAGTTCGCCCGCAGGCCTTGCATGTATTCCATGTTCATCAACTATTGTATATTTAAATTCTATCATTATTCAATTCCTTTATCCTCTTTTAATTTTGTTATCAATTCATCATACTCGGGAGCCGATAAAAAATCGGTTATGGTAACTAAATATGAATTTGGGCTTGCCATTAATGCGCGTTCTTTAAGTTGTTCGTGTGTTATAACTATTTGTGCTTCGCTAGGTATTTCGCTAACGGGTGAATGTTTAACCGTAATATTATCTATGCCGTTTGTTTTAAGTTTTTTGCGCAATTTGCTAGCGCCCATTGCGCTGCTTCCCATGCCTGCGTCGCATGCAAATATAATAAATGATACATCAGATAAATTTGCGGGTTTGCTTGTTTCTTGTGTTGTTGCGCTTAACTGCCCTTTAGATTGTGCTTTCATTTCATTTACTTTTTTTTGTGCAGCTTCAATATCCTCGTCGCCTGAACTTCTTTTAATAAGAACAGCCGCAATTAAAAATGTTACAACGGCAGATGCCGCAATGCCTAAAAGGTTAGGGATATGTGCACCTGCAGGCGTCATAAGTATTTGTGCAATTATGCTGCCGGGTGATGCCGCACCTGTTAGGCCGCCACCGAAAGTAGAAAAGATAAATGTGCCTGTTGCACCGCCCGCAATTAGTGCTATTAGCGTTGAAGGTTTCATAAGCACATAGGGGAAGTATAATTCGTGAATACCACCGAAGAAGTGAATGAAAGCTGCACCGCCGGCACTGCTTTTTGCGCTACCTTTGCCTGCAACCATAAAGGCAACCAAAAGCCCAAGGCCTGGGCCGGGATTAGATTCTATCATATAGAAAACCGATTTGCCAATTTCGGCAACCTGTTCTGCGCCAAGCGGTGTAAATACACCGTGATTTATTGCGTTGTTAAGGAAAAGCACTTTTGCAGGTTCTACGAATATGGCAGTGATAGGCAATAAGCCCCATTCTACTAAGAAATTAACACCTGCACCCAGGGCATTTGTACCAACAGTAACAAGTGGCCCTATGCCAAAAAAACCTATAACAAGTAATATTGTGCCAAGTATTCCGGCAGAAAAGTTATTTACAAGCATTTCAAAGCCGGCGGGAATTTTGCTTTGGGTTAAATCATCAAATTTCTTTACAATTATACCGCTTAAAGGGCCTACTATCATTGCGCCTAAAAGCATAGGAATTTCCGCACCTGATATAACACCAAAAGTTGCTATTGCGCCAACAACGCCTCCGCGAACATCGCTTATTGCTTTACCTCCGGTATAACCTATAAGCAATGGTAAAAGATATTTAAGCATTGGGCCTACAAGTTCTGCTAATGTTTCGTTAGGAAGCCAACCATCCGGAATAAAAAGGGCAGTTATTATACCCCAAGCTATAAAAGCGCCAATATTAGGCATAACCATGCCGCTTAAAAAACGCCCAAATTTTTGCACATTTTGCTTCATCACACATACTCCTATAATCAAAAATTTAATTATACATCTGCGCGCCGGATGTATCGTTAATTAAAGTATATCACCGGAATTTTGCAAATTCAAGCATATGAACTTCAAGTTTGGCACAGATGAATGTGACAAGTTTAATTAGTTAGCCAAGCCGATATAATCCGAACCCGCCTATTTTGGCAAATTTATGCGCTATGC
>CAYJGM010000029.1:0-9975 GCA_964369495.1 uncultured Bacteroides sp.
CATAGCGCATAAATTTGCCAAAATAGGCGGGTTCGGATTATATCGGCTTGGCTAAGCAAAATGAGCAACTAAATTTATTTAATATGTAAAATATATATTTTACATATTAAATTGAATGTTTTTTGCAAATATCAACACAAGTAGAGTGATACCAGCAACCCGCAAAATATCCCGAAATGGATATGCCTAATATCGTTGCCGCTTGTTATTTACACTGTGGATTAATTATTTCGAACCTGCCATCACTGTTTTTTAAGCCCCAATCACACATAAGCTCAAGAATAGGAAAAAGAGTTTCACCTTTTTTCGTGGCAGAGTATTCAACCCTTGGGGGTATCTCGCTAAAAGCTTTTCGTAAAATTAAGCCGTCGGCCTCTAACTCTCGCAGCTGGTTTGTTAGTGTCTTTTGTGATATTTGCGTAACGGCCTCCATTAGTTCTTTGAAGCGCATAGGGCCGTCTTCTATCAGCAAGTATAATATTAATGGTTTGCATTTGCCACCAATCATTTTTAGCGTTATTTCTATTTCTGAATTCACTTGTGTTTTTTTCATTAGTTACCTCGTTTTCCCTAACTGAAAATAATGTGCCTTATTGACGCATGCCATATTTTCGCATTATAATAAGTTTGTCTATTACAGTATTTTATACTATAATAATAAAAAAGTCAATTAGGAGAAACGAAATGAAAAAATTAGTAGTAATTACAGGTTCAAGTTCAGGTTTTGGTAAAGCACTTGCAAAAATGTTCAGCGAAGATGGCTACCCGCTTTTATTGTTAGCAAGGCGTATTGAACTTTTACAAGAACTAAATTTGCCGAATACTATTTGCAAAAAAGTTGATGTTACAAATAAAGCAGATTTTGAAGCTGCCGTTAGATTTGCAGAAGAAAAATACGGAAAAACCGATTTAATCATAAATAACGCCGGTGTGATGTTACTAGGCAATATCGAAACACAAGATGCAAGCGAATGGCAAAAAATGCTGGATGTAAATGTAATGGGCGTTATGAATGGAATGCAAATTGTAATGAACGACATGAAAGAAAGAAACAGCGGAACTATTATTAATATATCATCAATTGCGGGCGTTAAGCCATTCGGCAACCATACGGCATATTGTGCTTCAAAATATGGCGTTGTTGGGCTTTCTGAAGTAGCGCGCATGGAATTATCTGCACATAATGTTAGGGTAATGAGAATTTGCCCGGGTGCTGTTGCAACTGAGCTTTTAAGCCACACAACTAACCAAGAAATAATTTCAAGTTATAATGAATGGAAAAAAAGCGTTGGTGCCATCAATATTACAGCCGAAGATGTAGCAAAAACAATTAAATTTGCTTATGAAATGCCACAGGGCGTAAATATAAGAGAAATTCAAATTGCGGATACAAAGCAAGACGCATAAATATTAACAAAATTATTATTTTGCGGATAGATTTTTAAACTTAAAGTTAAAAAATAAATAAATATACAAATAGTATAAAAATTGTGATAAGTTGATTTTAACACAATTAACAAAATTTGTGCAAAATATTAGAATGGATTATGAAATTCTAATATTTTGCACTTTTTTATTATATAAAAATAATGAAAATTAAATTGCAATTTAATATGAATAACCTCCATTTCATTGTGGTTATTCATATCTTTTATCTAATCGGCGTGGCATAGCCACATGCCAATTTATATTAGCCTACGGCTAATATAAAAAATATATTGTTTTTTCTATAATTAAAACATTCTTTGCGCTACAAAAATTAAGCTGTTTGAAATGCGGTTAAATGCGATAAAACATATTTTCAGCAAATACCAAACAATAGTAAACGAAATGTATTTTTAAATAATTGTGTTAATAATTACGCTTTATCATTAAAATTAATTGCAATGCGAATAAAATTAAAGGCGAAAAGAGAAGATTGTATTAAGTTTTTTACAATGAAAATAATATTACAGTTTTAAAGGTTTAAAAACTGTAACAAAACAATTGAAAGTTTAGCATATAATGTGATATAATGAAGTGATTATACATAATTAAAAAAGTTTATAAAATTGCACTTTTAAAAGTGATATCAGATAGTTTTATAAATAATGTTCAATAAGCTATTTATGTCGATTTTTACGCCCTATGGCAAAAATCACATTGTTCACATTTCTTTAAGTTGTGTTTTTTTATCCCCTTGCAGTGAAATAAATACTCGAAATTTGTTTGTTTTAGCTTTTATCTAAATACACATTAGTAGTTATACCCAACAACTAATACCAACACGATTGGTTTTTTATGATAATTTATGGAGTTGCAATATGAGTAAAAATGAAAAAATAATGATTGTTGACGACAATGTTACAAATTTAAGCATAGCAAGAAAAGCATTGTGCGATGAATATACCGTTATACTTATTAAAGACGGTGCTATGGCACTTGCGGAAATATCAAACACAAACCCCGATTTAATTTTGCTTGACGTTGAAATGCCCGGGATAAGTGGGTTTGAAGTAATTGAAAAAATAAAAAATGACATGCCGGAACCGTATAAAAGCATACCGGTAATATTTCTAACTGCAAAAGATGACGGCAGCAGCGAATTCCAGGGCCTTAACCTTGGTGCTGTTGATTACGTAAGAAAACCTTTTTCAACAGCTCTTTTGAAAAAAAGGGTAGCGCTTCATTTAAAACTTCACAATTATAGCAATAATTTAAAGAATATGGTAAAAGAGCAAGTTGCGCATATTGAAGAGTTACAATATGCTGTAGTTTATGCAATGTCTGAAATGGTGGAAAGGCGCGACCATACTACGGGCGGGCATATTTTGCGCACAAGCAAATATTTAAAAGCACTTATGAATAAGTTGATTGATGATTCAGTATATTCTGATGAACTTTCCGATATTGATGTTAATATGTTTTGCCATGCAGCGCAAATGCATGATGTTGGCAAAATATGCATATCTGACCAAATTCTTTTAAAAGAAGGAAAACTTACAAATGAAGAATATGATATTATGAAGACTCATACAAAATTTGGTGGCGACATAATAAAATCTTCCGTTAAAGATGTACATAATTTTGAGTTTTTAGAGGCAGCTGCTATGTTTGCGCTTTCTCATCATGAGAAGTGGAACGGCAAAGGTTACCCGAAAGGTTTAAAAGAAAAAGATATTCCTATTGGAGGAAGAATGATGGCGATTGTAGATTCATATGATGCCATAATTTCAAAGCGCCCATATAAACAGGCAAAAACGCATGAACAGGCAGTTGAAATAATTGTTCAAGACAGCGGGCAACATTTCGATCCCGTAATGGTTAATGCCTTTGTGGAAATAGAAAACGAGTTTAAGCTAATTTTTGAGGCTAATATCGATTAATTTTTGTATTAATATAGAACATAAATTACCAATTAAGTTTAAAAGATCTGTGAACAGAATGGAGGTTTAAAATGTCGGTTGATAATATGATTACGGTTGAACATTTAACACAAACAATTTCAATTACAAAAATAGGCGTTTTTATATGGAATTTAGTAACAGACCATGTTATTTACAGCAAAGAATGGGCCGAAATTGTAGGATATGATCAACATGAACTTAAACCGCATGTTTGCACATGGGAATCGATGCTTTTCCCCGATGACTTAAAAATTGCAGAAAATAATATTAATAGATATCTTGCAGGCGAAGAACCGATATACGAAGCAGAGTTTAGAATGACAAGAAAAGATGGCTCTGTTATTTGGGGGCACGATAAAGGAAAGGTTACAAAATATACACAAGACGGAAAACCGCTTATTTTGTGTGGCGTTTTGCAAGACATAACAAATATTAAACTTACAGAGCAAATGCTTAGAGAAAGCACCGATATATTAAACCTTGCAATTGAAGTTGCCGAATTTGGCACATGGGATTGGGATTTAATAAATGATGTTATTTCTTATAACGATGAATATTTAAGCATGCTTGGTTATACGCAAAACGAAATTAATGGTTCGCTAGCCGAATGGGAAGACATGAACCACCCTGAAGACGTTATTATGGTTACGAAATTGCTAGACGATTTTGTTGCCGGAATAAGCGACAGATATGAGTGCGAAACACGTATGCGCCACAAAGACGGCCATTATATTTGGACAAAAGACGTTGGAAGAATTGTTACTAAAGATGAGAATGGCATTGCCACGCGCGTAATTGGTGGGCATTTAAACATTGATAGTTTGAAAAATTCGCAATTTAAATTGCAAGAAACTTTGGATGAGCTTGAAAATTATCAAAGCCACCTTGAGTATGAAATTGAAACTAGAACTAAAGCACTGATTGAACAGGACAAATTATTAATGGCCGTGAACAATGTTTCACAAAAGCTGCTTGCTATAAATGAAACAGAAAGCTTTGACAATGTTTTGATTGAGTGCCTTAAAAATTTAACAAAGGCGTTTAATACTTCCGAGTTTACATTATGGCGCTTTATTAAAGTAGGCGAAAGCGAGTTTTTTTATTTAACACATTTATATAGAGAAATTGAAGATGCAAAGATAATTTTTGATGTAAGCAATATACATGATTATATACAAAAACTTTTATTAGAAGGAAACGATTTTCAAATTCACACTAAAGAAGATGGAAATGTTATAATTAATTATAGTAAAACCCCAATGGCATTGCGAGAAGCTTTTGAAACCGAAAAATCAATACGCGATTTAATGTCCGATCTTAATGAAGAATGGCAAGATGATGTTCAAAACCAAATTGAAAACAGCGATACCAGCATTGCCACGGCTATATATTTGTATAACGATCTTTTTGGAATTATTGCAACCGGTAGTAATTCCGGAAGTATTAATTATTCCGAAGCACACGAAAGTATGCTTAATATCAGTGGTAAACTTTTTGCAAATGCACAAAAAAAGCACGAAATGGACGAGCAATTGCGAAATGCGCATGAAGAAGCACTGCTGAGTTCTCAAGCTAAAAGTAACTTTTTGGCTAACATGAGCCATGAAATCAGAACACCTCTTAATGCTATTTTGGGTATGTCTGAAATTGTGCTGAGAGAAAGCAGAGGCAGGGCTTCTGAAGAATATGCCGTAGAGATAAAAAATGCAAGCGAAAGTTTATTAATTATAATAAACGATATACTCGACATTTCAAAAATAGAATCGGGCAAACTTGAGATATTTAATGTAGAATATAACATAACATCGCTATTAAATGATATTATTAGCATGTCTAAAATGCGCCTTGAAGATAAGCCGGTTATATTAACTGCGTTTATTCAATCCGATATACCATGCAATTTATGCGGTGATGAAATAAGAATTAAACAAATACTTGTAAATTTAATAAGTAATGCTATTAAATTTACAAAAAAAGGCAGTATATGTTTTGAAGTAAGCGGTGAAATGCAAGACGAAACCGCAAACCTTGTTTTTAAAGTTAAAGACACAGGCATGGGCATTAAACAAGACGACATGAATCGTCTTTTTATGCAGTTTGAACGTGTAGACACAAAGAAAAACAGAAACATAGAAGGAACAGGCCTTGGGCTTGCAATTACAAAACAATTGTGCGAGATGATGGGTGGCACAATATCAGTTGAAAGTAAAGTAGGCGAGGGCTCGGTATTTACCGTTAGAATTCCTCAGAAGTTTAGTGATTTTACGCCGGTTGCATTAAAAGCAAACAATAATAAAGTTTTGCTTTATGAAGCCCGCGAAGTATATGCAAATTCAATCAAGCACACTATAAGCGATTTGAATGCAAGCTGTACAGTTTGCGTGAATCAGTCAGAGCTTACGCAGTATCTCACACAGCAGAAATTCGATTATTTGCTAACACCCGTGTTGCATGTTGATAAAATTAAAAAATTATGCATGGAAATGGATATAAATGTAAATATTGTTTTAATGGCAGACCCGGGAGATTTAACAATATATTTAGAAGAAAATGTTGTAAATTTACCAATTACCTGCATACAAATGGCACAAATTTTTAACGGCATAAATTTAAATAAAACTAAAAAAGAAAAAAATATTAGCTTTGTTGCACCTAGTGCAAATGTGCTTGTTGTAGATGACAATACAGTAAATTTAAAGGTTGCAAAAGGGTTAATGGCGCCGTATAAATTTAATTTAGAAACAGCAATTAATGGTATGATAGCGGTTGAAAAAGTTAAAAACAACAGATACGACCTTGTGTTTATGGACCATATGATGCCCGAAATGGACGGTATTGACGCAACAGCAGCAATAAGAAAAATGCAGGGAGATTATTATAGAGATTTGCCTATTATCGCGCTAACCGCAAATGCACTTGTAGGTGCAAAGGAACTTTTTGTTAAAGAGGGCATGAATGATTTTTTGGCAAAGCCAATTGAAACTAAAAAATTGAATGATATTTTGAAAAAATGGATACCAGAGCAAAAACAAGAAGTTTCAACACCAAAAGAGGAAATAGAAAACGAATTTAGTTTATCAATTGATGGCATTAACACAAATTATGGCATAAATATGATGAACGGCAAGCTTGATGATTATTACGATGTGTTAAATGCTTTTTATCATGATGGATTAAAGAAGATTGATACTCTAAAAGCAGCTAATACCCAGAAAAAATACGACACATTCAGAATAGAAATACATGCACTTAAAAGCGCAGCAGGCTCTATAGGCGCATTTAATGTTTCGCAAGAAGCAAAAATGCTTGAAAAAGCTGCAATAAAACAAGATTACAATTATATTTCAGCGCACACAGAAGATTTTCTGGCTGGTTTTTCTAAAGTACTTTGTTCAATTAGCGAACATTTAAAAAATAGAGAAGAAGAAAATTTAAAAGGCAAAGAAAGCGGCAATATTGCATTACTCAAAGAAAATTTAAATGAGATTGACCTTGCTTTAACTACGTTTGATATTGATGTTTTAGACAGAGCAATGCAAGAATGTTTAATTTTTGCATGGAAAGGCGAAATAAACAATCTGCTTTTAAAGTTAAAACAACTTATAGATGCATTTGAATATTATAATGCTCGCCCAATTGTTCAAGAGCTGAAAGAAGAAATATCAGCACAATATGATGTTTAAACTTAATTTATTAATTTTTTTTGTAAAAGAAAAAATTGTGTGTTTATAATTTAACATGTTGCGATTAAACTTTAGCGTTTTGTTATCAAAAAATATGATAAAAACAATTACTTTTACAATGATAAAAAGCTCGCAGATTATAACAAATCTGCGAGCTTTTTGTGTGTAATTGATAGTATTAATAATATACTAAACTTTATTGTTTAATTAATTAAAAAGCATAGCTAATTTAAAACATTAACAGGCGTTTTACCTATAAATAGTTTCTCTTCATCGCTGTAAACCACAAAACGTCCATCTAATTCTTTTATAAGCAAGGCTTTATATTCTTGCGAAATTTGCAAATATGTATTATAGCAATACAAACCAATACATTCATTTGCATAATTCTGTAAGCTGAAAAGCGTATTTCTTTGAGTGTTCATTTACTAATAAAGCTAAATAAATAATAGTAAACTTGCAGCCATAACCATCATGCCGGCAATTAAGCCGTAAATTGAAAGGTGATGTTCGGCATATTCGCGCGCGGCCGGCAAAAGTTCATCTATAGATATAAACACCATAATTCCCGCAACGCCTGCAAAAAGCAAACCGAAAGTTAATTCTGTCATAAACGGCATTAAAATTAAATAACCAAATAAAGCGCCTACAGGCTCTGCTAAACCCGACAAGGAAGAATAAAAAAAGGCCTTTTTGCGCGAATTTGTAGCTTGATAAATTGGCACCGAAACTGCTATTCCCTCAGGGATATTGTGAATGGCAATTGCAAAAACAATGGGAATGGCAAGCGTGGGGTCGTTTAAAGCGGTAACGAAAGTTGCAAGCCCTTCGGGAAAATTGTGAATGGCAATTGCAAGTGCGGTAAAAATGCCCATTCGTTTAAGCTTTAAATTTTGTTCTTGTGTGTTTGTGTGCTGTGAACTAACGCTTTTTACTTCGTGTGGGTTAGTGTGTGAGGGAATTAATTTATCTATAATTGCAATTAAAATCATGCCTGCAAAAAATGCAACAGCGGTTAAAATACTGCCGCTTCTCTCGCCTAAATAGCCGGTTAGCGATTCCAAAGCCTTAGCGTATATTTCAACAAATGAAACAAAAATCATAACGCCGGCCGAAAAACCAAGGCTTATAGATAAAAACTTTTTGTTTGTGCTTTTTGTAAACAGCGCAAGTAAGCTACCTATTATTGTGCTTAAACCCGCTATTAACGTGAGCAAAAATGCTAAAATTAAGTTATCCATAGTTAATCCTTTTAAATTATTTATGTTTAATTATATTTGTTTTAAATTATTTTTTATTAAAGCACTTAATGTTTGTGGCAATTCTTTAAGTTCATCTTTTGTTAAATTTTCGGTTTGAATTGGCGCTAAAATATTAACGTATATTGTACCGGGCGTCATAATATTATAATTGTTTTCCATTATGTCACGTGAATTACTTATTGCAATGGGAATAATTGGCGCTTTGGTTTTTGCCGCAATTCTAAATGCGCCCGCTTTAAATTCGCCAACATCGCCCTCGTTGCCTTTAAAACGTGTGCCCTCGGGGAATATAGCCATTGAATAACCCGCTTTTACAACTTCGATGGCATCGTTTAATGCCGCCATGCTTTTGCGCGCATCTTTTCTATCTACAAAAACGCAGTGTAGCATACGCATCCACTTTCGCACAAAGGGCAATTTATCCACTTCAATTTTACTTAAAAGCGGTATTGGTTTTTCATCAATTTGTGTTAGCATTAACGGAATATCGAATTGGCTTCTGTGGTTTGCAATGTAAATGCAAGCAGTGTTTTTTGGTATGTTTTCACGCCCGTTTACAATTACCTTTGCGCCTGCAATTTTTAGCAATGTGTTTATCCAAACTTTAACATGCTTTGCTGCAAGTGCATCACTTTTTTTATAATCTTTGCGCTTTAATGCACGCATGCCTATTATTTGAAAAGGAATAGCATAAATTAAATAACCACAAAAAAAGCCAAACCAAACTATGGTACGAAAAATATTAAATAACATAAATAACCTCAAAAAAAATAAATATATATTACATTGTAGTTTATTTTGTTGTTTCTTGCAATATTAAAAACAAATTTTATTTTATAAAAAACAAATAACAATAATTTTAAGTTTGTGTTTTGTCGGTTAAAAGGCATGCATTTAAATTACAAACTTTTGTAAAATATACTAAAAAAATATCGTTTTTTGTATTAAATGTTTACATTATGTAAAAAATATAATAAAAGCGGCTAAAGCTATTAAATTTTTTATAATTTATGTTACAATAATAGATAGTATAGACAATAGTGCTCAGTGTGCGAATTTTGTTTGTTTTTTTGTGCTGTGGTGTAGTAATAATTTACATTCTATAAAGGTTTGTTTTGTTTTTTTTATTGTACAGCAAGAATATCTTAAAACTCGCTAACTTCAATTGTTCTCTATTCTATCTAATGTAAAATATTGTTGCAAAAAAGGAGCAAATTATGCAAGATAACGCAAATGCATCAGAAAATAATATGTGTGATAAATGTTCAATAGCGCAACTTGGCCTAATTGCCACCCCCGGTGCGGAAGATTTAGCGCAAAAAATCAATTTTCATTTAAAAAAAATCCCACAGCTTTCGCAATTTGGCACAGAAAATTATATTGTTGAATCTGATTGCCCAAGGTTTTCCTCAGGCGATGCGAAGGGAATAATAAAATCTACAGTACGCGGCGATGATTTATATTTTATTTGCGATGTTGGAAATTACAGTTTGGAATACGATATTTTTGGCAAAAAAAACTGTATGTCGCCTGATGACCATTTTCAAAACTTAAAGCGTTTAATTCAAGCGGCAAGCGGTAAAGCGCACCGAATAAATGTTATAATGCCGCTTTTATACGGAAGCCGCCAACACAGGCGCAGCT
>CAYJGM010000029.1:9985-24162 GCA_964369495.1 uncultured Bacteroides sp.
CTATAGGGAAAGCCTTGACTGTGCTGTTGCGTTGCAAGAATTACAGGCGATGGGCGTTGAGAATATTGTAACTTTCGATGCACACGACCCACGTATGCAAAGCGCAATTCCGCTTATGGGTTTTGATAATGTAATGCCAACATATCAAGTTATGCGAACATTGTTAAGAAATTTTTCCGATATTGATATGTCGCCTGAAAAATTTATGGTTATAAGCCCCGACGAGGGCGCAATGAACAGAAATATGTACTACGCGTCTGTTTTAGGCGTAAATCTTGGCATGTTTTATAAGCGCAGAGATTACTCTACAATTATAAATGGCAGAAACCCTATTGTTGCACACGAATATTTAGGCGAGAGTGCCGCAGGGAAAGATATTTTTATTGCAGATGATATTATATCTTCGGGCGATAGTATGTTAGATATAGCGTATGCGCTTAAAAAGAAAAATGCCAACAGAATTTTTGCAAATGCTACATATGCAATATTCACAAACGGCCTTGAAACCTTTGATAAAGCATATGAAGAGGGAATGATTACCGGCGTGTTTGGCACCAATTTAACTTATAGAACCCCGGAACTTTTAAGCCGTGAATGGTTTTATGAAGTTGATGTTTCAAAATATATTGCGTATTTTATCTATGCGCTTAACCACGATATGTCTATCGGCGCCTTGATTGACCCACATGCTAAAATAAATGCGCTTTTGAAAAGGTATAATAAATAGTTGGCTTTTAAATTAGGCATTTAATTTGATGTTTTATACCGAAAATTTTCATGTTTTTAAATGTGCACGCTTAATTGCTTGTAAGGCGATTTTAAATTTTTAGATGATTTCATTAGTATATATAATGGGAGATGAAAATGGGAAAAATAGTGGCAATAGGCGGAGGTGAAATAGCTAAAAACGAAACATATCAAATAGATAAATTTGTTATTAGTTTAACCAAAAAAAAATGCCAAAAGTTTTATTTATTCCTACAGCTTCAAGCGATGCTCAAGGTTATATTGATAGTGTATCTAAGTATTTTTTATCTTTAAATTGTAATGTAGATAGTTTGTGTTTAACACACAAAAATTTATCAGAACAAGAAATAAAAGATAAAATTTTAAATACTGATATTGTCTATGTAGGCGGCGGAAACACTCGCAAAATGATGAGCATGTGGATAGAAAATAAAGTTGATACATATTTGAAATTAGCTTATGATAAAGGCGTTGTTCTTTCAGGGCTTAGTGCGGGTTCAATTTGTTGGTTTAAATGGGGGCATAGCGATAGCAATACTTATGAAAATGGGTATGAATGTGATTTTTCAAAAGTAGATGGATTAGGCATATTAAATTTTGCACATTGTCCTCACTATAATGAAAGCGGCAGAGATGGATTTGATAAAATGATATTACAAGATAATATCAAGGGTATTGCACTGGAAAATTGCACTGCTTTTGTTGAGATTGATGGAGAATTTCGCATAATAAAATCAGATGAAACTTATAGCTGTTTTCTTTTAAGCAATAATGCCGATAGATTAATTAAGCATGAGCTTAAAAGTGGGGTTATCACAAGCTTAAATTAAAGTTGTGTTATGTAATTAAGGCTCGCTTGCATTAGCTGAATATTGCTAGCTAGCTAAGCAAAACAAATGTGATTAAATTTTATGGCTGTTTTTAAAAATGTGCATATTATATTATAACTAAACAGGGTGCGGCGAAATTTAATTCGCCGCACCCTGTTTAGTTATAGCTTTCAAATGTTGCAAACAACTTTTGAAATATTAGCTAAGAAAAATGTGTTTGAGTTGTTTATAAGCGTAAAAAACTAATTTACATTTATAAACTGCTGCATGGCATCTACGGTTATATCTTCTTGTTGCATTGCTGTAATTGTAGCTTTCGGGTCGCCTTTTTGCTCGCCGTAATCGCCAAATTGTGCGTGGTTACCACCCTCAATAATAATTATATTTTCGGTGTAATCAATAAATTTTTCCAATTCTGAATTAAACGTGCCATAAATTGTAAGTGATTTTTCGGGCGGGTAATCTCCATACACATAACCGCCCATTACAACAAGCCCATTTACAGCATCGCTGTTATCACTTGCATATATAGATGCCGATGCAGAGCCTAGCGAATGGCCACCTATATAAAAATTTTTAATTTCCGGCATACTTTTTATTATATCGGTAGCGCTGTTTATGCCAAAAAAACTTATGTTAAATGGCATTTCTACCAAAATTGTAGTTATTCCGATTTGCTGTGTTATTTTTTGCATTAATGGCAAATATGCGCTTGCCTGTACTTTTGCGCCGGGGTAAAAAATAAAGGCTGTATTTGTTTGTTCGTTGGGCGTTAAAATGTATAAATTATCTTCAATTGTTAAATTTTGCGCTGTGTTTAAAACTTCAAGGGCCCTGCTTTGCGCTTTATAGTGGCCTGTGTTTAAATAAATTAAACTAACTGTCGAAAGAATAACAATTAAGGTAGCTAGTATAATTATTGCCCGTTTTAAATATTTTTTATATTTTGTTTGTTTTGTTTGTTTCAAAAAAACCTCCATAATAATTATTTTTGCAAAACAAATTTAAACCTATCGCCTAATATTATTGAAATTCATAAGTTTAAAAAGCTCTACTTATTTTCATTATATGCATTTAAAATTTCTTTGCAATGCTGTTTAAAACCAAGTACAGCATTTTTTGGCGCAATTATCTTTACATCTGCGCCAAAGCCTGCAATAAAACCATAAAATTGCGGGCTTATAACTGCATGTACATGTGCTGTAAATTCGCCGTTTGCCTTTGGAATTATGGTTATATCTTTTCCAAATCTATCAATTACAGCGCCGGCAAAATAATCTTTAAAAAGCAGTTCTACCTTTTGTAATTCACCGCCAAACATACCGAATGTTGCTTGGGTATACTGCGCCATATCAACATTTTGCATAAATTGTGCACCCTGTCGTTTTTCATCGGTTGTGTTTATGCTTAGCATTTTATCTACCCTATAATGCCTTAATTCGTTGTGCACTTCATCAAACGAAACAGCATAATACATTGCGTTATCCCAAACAAGTGCATAAGGCGAGGCTTTATACATTTTACCGCTGTTTTTAAACTGCTTTTGTTTGTTTGCGCCCCAGTTAAAATATTTAAATTCTATTTGCTTATCGTTTGCAATTGCACTGTGTATGGCATCTATATTATAATAAACGCTCTCATTCATGCTTTTAACCCTGTTTGTTACAAATACTTGGCGGTTAAGCAAGGTTGCGCCATGGCGGCTTGTTAAACCGGCTATTTTTGCAATAAGTTCTCTGCTTTTTTTTAGCGATAAAAACCTACTGCTTTGCACTGCGTCAACAAGCAATTTTAACTCCGCAAGTTCAAAATCACGGGTGCATAATGAATACCGTGTTTTTTTATCGCGCGAGCGAATTATGTCTGCACCATATTGCTCAAGCAATAATAAATCGTTGTAAATGCTTTTGCGCTCGGCAGTTATGCCATATCTGTTTAAATGAACAATTATTTCAGACATTGTTATCCCGTTGTGCTCATCAGTTTCGCGTTTTAGTATATCAAATAAGTATAAAATTTTCAGCTTTTGGCCTTCGTTTTTTGGCATGTTATCGCCTCTTTTAGAATTTAACTATTTTAATTGTATTAATATAATGTTGCCATTATATAGAAAATTTACTTGCAAATAAATAGGTGTATCAAACAAAATTTATGTTGGGGTTTAAAACAACATAATTTAGCATAGCATATTATGCTTGTTTTATATGTATCGCAATTTTTTTATCGTCTGTGCGTATATGCGTTATCAATTTACTTATCATAAGGTTAGTTTGGCTAAGCAGCCTAATGGTTGCGCCCTCTTCTTTTAACATTTTAGCTGTAACTGCAAAATCTGCTTTAAATTTTTTGTGAAAGTTTGAATGTGTAAGTAGTTCAGGATAATTGCTGTCGCTTTGTAGTTTTTCTTCGTCTGCAAAGTGTTTTGCTACATATTGCTCAAGAAAATCTAAAGTTTGTGCAATTTTTGCTCTGCCCTCTCCGTTTGCACAAGCATCGAGTAGATTGTTCACAATATTTATTAGTTCTTTGTGCTGTGTATCTATAAGAGTATTGCCGGTTAATAATTCATTTGTTATTTCGAATTTCATTTTTAAAATCTCCATTCTGCGCATTGCGCAAATAATTTATATTAAACCCCCAAAAAAGAATGGAGATTTTTTGGCATGTGCCGTTTCTAACGGCACGCCATTTTGATAAATGAATAGCGTGCTTCACGCTAGTTTCTTTTTTTATCGATAGTTTTACTTTAACATTAATAAAGGTGAAAATCAAGCATGTGGGTGTTTTTTTGTATAATATTCAACTTAAAAACATTTTTTTACTATATATTTTAAAAATTCAAATAATTAAGTGAATTTAGCAACTAAAATTCATCATTCATAAACAATTGAACTTAGGTTGTTTTGCAAATTGTTCTTAAAGCAAAAAAACATTTACAATATCGCATTATAATTGTATAATTAAAAATACATAATAAAATGCCAAGGGGGAAAACATGGAAGATATACTTCGTATTTTGGAAAATAATGCACGAATTAGCATTGAAGACATAGCAACAATGGTGGATTTAACGCCAAAACAAGTGGCAGAACAAATGGACGCAGCAAGGCAAATGCATATAATAAACGGTTACCGTGCGCTTATAGATTGGGACAAGGCCGAAATTGCAAGGGTGCAAGCCTTAATTGAACTACGTGTGCAACCAAGAAGAGATTGCGGCTTCGACCAAATTGCAAACACTATTGCCCAATTCGATGAAGTTGACAGTGTTTTGCTAATGAGTGGCGGGTTTGATTTATCTTTGCAAGTTAGGGGCAAAAGCTTTCAAGACATAGCTCTTTTTGTTGCAAAACGCCTTTCACCCATAGAGGGAGTTTTAAGCACCGCAACGCATTTTGTGCTTAGAACATATAAAAAAGACGGCGCTTTGTATGAAAGTGAACCCGTAGACGAACGAGAGCGAGAAGTTTAATGGATTATAACAATTTAATATCAAAAAAAGCAAGTGAAATGCGCCCTTCGGGCATACGCAAATTTTTTGATTTAGCGGCAGAGATGAAAGACTGTATAACTTTGGGCGTGGGCGAGCCAAATTTTAAAACACCGTGGAGCGTGCGAGATTCGGGCATACGAAGCCTTGAAAAAGGGCACACTTGGTATACCGGAAACAGCGGCTTAAAGGAACTTCGAGAGGAAATTTGCGTTTATTTAAAGCGCCGCTTTAACTTGAATTATGAATATAATCAAACTCTTGTAACAGTGGGTGGCTCTGAAGCCATAGATTTATGCATTAGGGCGCTTGTTAATCCGGGCGATGAAGTTATTATCCCTGAGCCTTGTTATGTTAGCTATGAGCCAATAACTACACTTACAGGTGGCGTTGTGGTGCCCATTGCGCTTAAAGCCGAAAATGAATTTAAGCTTACAGCAACAGAATTAAAAGAGGCTATAACAGAAAAAACAAAATTGCTTATTATGCCTTTTCCAAGCAACCCCACAGGCAGCATAATGGAAAAATCAGAGCTTGAAAAAATTGCGGATGTGCTTAAAGGCACAGATATAATGGTGCTTAGCGATGAAATTTATGCCGAATTAACCTATGGGCAAGAGCGGCATGTAAGCATTGCAGCACTGCCCGAAATGCAAGAGCGCACAGTTATAGTGCAAGGCTTTTCGAAGGCATATGCCATGACAGGTTGGCGCCTTGGCTACGCATGTGGCCCTGTGCAAATAATTGATGTTATGACGAAAATACATCAATCTTGCATTATGTGTGCACCAACAACAAGCCAATATGCCGCAATTACTGCGCTTAAATATTGCGATGGCGATATTGAAAACATGCGCAAAGAATACGACATGCGCAGAAAACTTTTGGTTAAAAACTTAAACGATATGGGGCTTGCTTGCTTTGCGCCTAAAGGGGCGTTTTATGTTTTTCCCTGTATTAAATCAACAGGATATACAAGCGAAGAATTTTGCGAAAAACTGCTTTTAGCAAAGCGTGTTGCCGTTGTGCCGGGCACGGCCTTTGGCAATTCGGGCGAGGGCTTTGTGCGTATAAGTTATGCCTATTCGGTAGAACATTTAACGCTTGCGCTTGAAAAAATAAAAGAGTTTATAAATGAAATACAGTGATTTTTATATTGTGAAATAACTCTGTAAAAATTTATTGAGCTTATTGAAATATTACGGCTTGTTTCAGCTTATGCCGACACTGTTTAAAATTTATAAGAGGTATTTATGAAAAATATAAAGGTTAATTTATTAATTGGCTCTTTTTTTCTGATAGCATCTATTGTAATATATTTTGAACAAAGGGCATTTAGCAATAATATTTTATTAGTGTGTGCTCCAACATTTATAGGTTCTTTCATGTTTTTAACCCGAGGGCTTTACCTTTTAATTAAAAATAAAAAAAGCAATTAACAAGCACAAAAAATTGAATTTAGAGGTGAAATATGCCCGAATTTGTTAAAATCAGCGCGCCGGCAAAGTTAAATTTAACGCTAAACATAAAGGGCGTTATGCCAAACGGCTACCATATAATGGATATGATTATGCAAAGTGTATCTTTATATGAAAATGTAATTATTACAAAGCACGATTGTATTCAGCTTTTGCTTTCTTCAAGCGAGTTAAAACCCGATGAAAATAACACCGCATACAAAGCGGCAAAGCTTTTTTTTAGTGAAACCAATATAAATGCGGGCGCAAAGATAGCAATTGATAAAAACACGCCAATATGCGCCGGAATGGCGGGTGGCAGCGCCGATGCCGCCGCTGTTTTAGTAGGGCTTAATGCACTTTATAAAACACAACTTTCCCAGCAAAAACTTTGCGAAATGGGCGCAAATATTGGCGCAGATGTGCCGTTTTGTATAGTGGGTGGCACAGCACATGTAACAGGCTTTGGTGAAAAAATTAAAAAAATTGCACCTTGCCCACATTGCTATTTTGTTGTGTGCATGCCAAACGAGGGGATATCAACAAAAAAAGCCTTTGATAATTTTGATAAAAATGGCGAGCACATTAATATTGACACACAAAAAGCCATAGAAGCAATAGAAAACGGCAATTTGAACGAGCTTTGTGCATATATGAAAAATGTTTTACAAATTTGCAGCCAAAGCCACCATAACGATTTTATTTGCCAAAAATTAAAAGAAAACGGTGCAAAAACCGCTTTAATGACAGGCAGCGGCGCAGCGGTTTTCGGCGTTTTTAACAGTGAAAAAGCGGCAATTGCTGCAAAGCAAAAAATAAGCGAGTTTTATGATAAAGTTTGGATTTTAACACCTGTTTCAAATGGTGTGCAAATTATTTCGCATCAAATTTTTTAACATGAATAAAATTGTTAAAATTTAACAATACTCTGTATGCCTTGCAAAAAAGCAAGATTATGCAGGGTATTTTTATTTATAAAAAAGGAATGATGTTAAATGAAAAAAATTGAACTAGCCATACTTACAGGCCTTATAACAGCGATAATAATATCGCAATTTAGCATGTTTGCCGCCGCATGCGAGCAAATTACGCAAGATACTTTGCGTTTACACGTAATGGCAAATTCCGATAGCGAAATAGATCAAGCGTGTAAAATTGCTGTTCGAGATGCTATTATTTTACACTATGGGCAAGATTTGGCAAACAGCGAAAATTTACAACAATCTATTGAAATTGCAAACAGTTTAAAACCGGCCATACAGTATACGGCGCAACAGGTAATACAGCAAATGGGGCTTGAGTATGAGGTGAGCGTTCAGGTTATAGAAGAACATTTTTCTTACAAACAATACGATGATTTCACATTGCCCGCAGGCGAATATAACGCAATTAGAATTGATATAGGAAAGGCAGAGGGCGAAAATTGGTTTTGTGTTTTATACCCAAGCTTATGTTTGCCCACCGCAATGCAAAATAATGAAATGCAAATTTATTCAACAGCCGAACAACAGGCAATGAGTAGCAAATATGAAATAAAATTTGCGTTGCTTGAATGGTTGAATTATTAATACCTTTAATATTGCGCAACAAGCTTTAATATGTTATACTTTTTGCATTGGTAGTGAGCAAATTCAACAATACAAATTAAATTGCCACATGTTGTATCATGTGGCAATTTAAAAGTAAAAAAGGAATAAAAACATGATATCTAATAAAATGAAAACTAAATCATTTTGGCAAAGTAGCAAAAATATTATGTACAATTGTTTTAATATAATATTTGGTTTGCTGTTTGCGATTATATTGTTTTTAATTACATTTTTTACCCGCTTTTATTTTATGCGCCTCGGTTTATTGCCCGAAAATTTCAAATTTAAACAATTTAAAATTATTTGCTAAAAAAAGGTACAATAATTGTTCGATACTATAGCTAGAAAAACATGCAAAAAATTATGTTCAAGGCGTAATATTGTTATAAATGTTTTTGAAAATGGCCTAGTATTAAATCTGTTTCAGAAAACTCTGCAAATACAGCTAAATTTTTCTTTTCTATCACGCTTTTTAACTTTAATGCCTCGTGTTTAGATAAAACCGTATAAATTACTTTATATTCTTTTTGGCTAATTCCTCCCACTGCATCAAAAATTGTTGTTGTACGTTTGTTTTTTTCAATTAAAGCTTTAATTGTTTCACAGTGTTCTGTAACAATAAATGCTTTCATGCTAATATTTTGATGGTGCACTTTATCTGTTACAAATGAAGATAATGCAACAAAAATCAGAGAATATAAAACAGTTGTAATATCGTATATTATTAAACACATTGTAAAAACAATTATATTTACTATTAAAGCTATTTTGCCAACACTTAATGAATTGTTTTTTTGCATGAAATACACGCCTAAAATATCTTGCCCTCCACCGCTGGCACCTTCCCTTAAAAGCAAACCTACACCATAGCCGGCCAAAAGCCCACCAATAATTATACAAGTTAAAATATCATCTTTTATAATAATATTTGTTGGAATGAAAATAAGAAATATTGTTTGTAATGTAACAATAACTAAGGTTTTGAAAAAGAACATTTTTCCTATTTTAAAATAAGCCAAAATAAACAATGGAATATTAATAGCATAAAAAATAATGCCTGCAATATCTATATGTTCAATTTGCAAATTAAATATATTTATTAATATGGTTCGTGCAATTTGCCCTAAACCAACAAAACCACCGCTATATAGCCCGTTTGAAACAATAAATAAATTAACCCCTACAGTATAAAGAATTATTCCGAATAATAAAGTTATGTTTTTTTTAGCAATTTTCATACAGTCATTTCCTTAAATATATCATTTTAATTTTTAAAAATATAATGTTTTTCTGTAATTAACCCATTTAACCCTCAAAATAAATTGAGGGTTAAATGGGTTAAAAAATTATTTTAAGCTTAAAAATTCACAGAATGCATTCCAATCATATATAGTTAAATCATGTTTACCTTCACGTAAATGATACCCTATACTTCCTGTGTTACAATACTTTCCTGTTTCCGGTTGTGTTTCACAAGCAAGGCCGCAAAGCCCATATTTTTCCCATGTAGGTGAGGCGCATTTTGCACCCATAAACTCTGCCTTAGGGTCGGCCCATAGGTCTTCGCTTGCGCTTGTAATGTAAACATATCTCGGTGCACTTAATGCTATTAACATGTGTTGATCTATTGGTAAATCATCTTCTTTATTATTAAATTTTCTGTATTCACCGCAAAACCAATAGGGAAAGAAAGTGTTAATTAACATAATATTTTCACCTTGCTTGCCTCTTGAAATAGCCGAACCTGTGCAACCGGAGTTGTTCGAAAAGCAACAGTATACTCTTTTGTCGTTCGCGCTGGCCCACAATGCTGTTTTACCCCCGCGCGAGTGCCCTGCAACAGATATTTTATTATTGTTTAAACGCTCGTCGTTATAAATTGTATCAATTATTCTTAAAACGCCAAACGCCCATGCAGAAATAGCACCCCAGCTTTTTTCATCTCTAAATTCACCATCAAAAATTTTAAAAATACCTTGTTTATAATCAGTTAGTTTATCCGGCTCTAAATCTTCGGTATAAAATGCAATAGTTGCATAGTTTTTTGAAAGCAAAGTTTCCACAGGCCAACAGTCAAGGTTATAATCATCTTCAAGGTTATAGCCTTTTATAATATTTAAAGGCTTTTTGTTGCCTTTATTAGCATCTGCGTTTTTATTAATTTCTTTTTGCAAAATTTGCAAAATTTGTGGATTTAGATTTTTGGGGATTTCCATTGGGGTATCTTTTCTTGGCCTGTTGCCAATATAAATAATAACGGGTAATTTTTCTTTTGTTACCGGTAAATTTAAAAAGAAAGGATAAGTATGAGTACCATGCTTGGTACTAACAGCAATTTCATATACTTCTTTTATGCCATATTGTGTGTTCTGGCTTTTTATAAGTTTATGGCTCATTTCAAAATCTGTTGGTATTTTGCCATAAACTTCGTTTTCAAACAAGTTCAAAATCTCTTGCCTTCTGCTTTCATCCCACACATTGTCTTCATTAAATAATGGAGGTAAATCATTATTAATCATTTTGTTCTCCTTAGAAGCTATTTGAAAATCAAATTATTTATTAGCAATATTTTCTGCTTTTAATTTTGTGATATGTTCTTGTATTTCTAACATTTTCTCTTTTGTTAAAGGTGATAATCTCATTGCAATTAATGAACATATCCAGCCAATAATGGGCAAACCGCACCACATGAACATTGCCATTGCAAAAATTGGTGTTGTAAGCACATCGTCTACTGTAGGTTGAGCGGCGGTATAGCCTATAGATGCAATTAATAGCCCAACAATTGTATTACCAAAGGCAGAAATAGTTTTATCAATAAAGCTGAACAATGTGCCCATTAAACCGGGAACAAACTTACCTGAACGATATGTTTCATAGTCCGAGCAGTCTGCTATCATAGGAATAACTAAGCTTCCGGGAATACCCATGCTACCACGCATAAGCACATATATTACAATAAAAGCAGTAGTTGTTACAGCGTTTACGCCAAGTTGAGTAGGGTCTGTAAAAACAAACAAAGCAAAAATTAGCGTTTGGAACAAAATTGCAAGAGAGCTGAATAATATTACAGCTTTACGTTGGCCCATTCGGCCGGCATAAATTGCGCCAAAGAAAAGCAATATAAGTGTAGGTATCATTGTATAGGCACCTATTTCACCTGAAAGCGCATAATTTCCGCAAATAATGCCGAATACCATAACGCCTACGATAGAGTTACCTGAAATTGTGCTTGCAAGTTTATCGGTTGAAGCTGCTAAAACAAGCATTTGCAAAGCTTTATTGCCTTTGATAATTGCCCAATATTCACGGAGCCTAACTTTAGTGCTTGCGTCGCTTTTCTTCGCAAAAGTAGAGTAAAATTCAGGTTTATCTTTTCCCCAGATACCAACTACTGCTAAAGCGGTTAAAACGCCACTCATAACAACAATATATATTAACAATTCTTTAAAAAAAGCATCGTTAAAGCCACCATGCTTTGGAACTAATATTGATGAAGCAATAATTTGCAACACTACAAATACTAATGTGCAACCTGTGCCGCTTACAATGCTAACCATAGGGCGCTGCTTAGGGTCACTTGTTAATGTAGATTGCCCTGCTCTTGTGGCTGCACCTTGCAAGGTGTAGCCAATAAGGAATATCATGTATAAAACAATAAAGAAAATAACACGTAACACGAAATTCTCAATAGCCGGTGTTACATAATACATTATAATTAAGCTAATTGCTAAAACAGCATTGCCAATAACCATAAAAGGGCGAAATTTTCCGAATTTAGTGTCTGTTTTATCAAGAATAACACCAATAATAGGGTCTGTTATTCCATCGAAAATACGCATTGCTGTAAGCATATAAGAAGTTACTACTACGGTTAAACCAACAATTCCTGTTGAGAAGTACGACATAAAACCTATTGCAAAAAAATAAACATTAAATGCAACATCGTTCATTGTAAAGAGTATCAGTTGCCATGCTTTTGCGCGATTGTAAATTGTGCTTGTTGTTTGCGTTTTTTCCATAATATTCACCTTTCCTTTTGTGTTTATATATAAACTATACCAGTTTTAAATTTTTCAGTATAGTACAATATTGACAAAACATCGTCTTCATTGTATAATCTGTACAAAAGTAACGCAAAATTACAATAAATAATGTTTAATTTTGTTTTTTTACAAAAAATATTATAAAAGGCTGCAAACATGGAAAAAAATAACAATAACAATGATTTAAGCCCTCTTTTAAATCCTTTTTTTTCAATTGAAGATAAAGATTGGATTAAAACAATTGATAAACGATATTATGTTGAAGAAAGCCTACTTGAGGCCATAAAAAACGGAGATGTAAAAAAAACTACTTCTATTACAAATGATTATTTCTTGAATGATATACAAAGTTTCAGTTATTTATCCAATGATATCATTTATTTAGCAAAAATGTTTTGCCGTGTATCGAATATTACATTTCGAGTTGCCGCAAGGCAGGGTGGTTTGTTGCCTTTGCACACACATAATATTTCCGAAAAATTTTCCATGAAAATTATGATGTGTGACAGTAAAGAAAAATTATTAGAACTTCCAAATATTATGGCTTTAACCTATGCAAAAGCTGTAAACGAACTTTCATGTAACCGCTATAGCCCCGAAATAGCAATGGCAATTAAATATATAATATATAATTTATCAGATAAAATTACTTTGCTTGAAATAGCAGAGCACGTTTATACAAATTCAACTTCACTTTCAAGAAAATTTAAAAAAGAAACAGGTTTTACAGTTGTTGATTATATAAATTATATGCGAATACAAACAGCCAAAATATTGATTTTAAAAAAAGCAGGAAACATGACAGAAATAGCCAATGTAGTTGGTTATTCTAGTGCTAGTTATTTCAACAAAGCCTTTTTAAAACATGCGAATACCACACCAAAAAACTATCAAACAGAGAATACAAAGTAATTTATATTAACCTATTAAAAATAGCAAGGTATACCTATGTCATTATGGTAGCAACAAAACGCTTGTTTCATAATGATGTAGGTATACCTTGCTATTTATATTATGTTTTTTAATTTGCAAATAAAATTGCATTTTTTGAATATTTAATTAATACAATAAATTAGGTAAATAGTATTAATACTAAGCTACGCCCTCTTGTACACCGGGGAATTTGCCGTTTATGTATGGCATGCGGGCAAGTGCAGCAAGAAATTCATCTTCCGTTTGGCGAATGCGAATAATATTAATATTAAAAAGCTCAAGAGTAGCACAATATTTATCAATTAACATAATAAACATTGCCTCAATATATTTTGGAGGCGTAATTGTAATGGGCCACATATGGCGAGCAATAATATTCTCTTCAATTTTGTTAAGTTCAAAATGTTTTTTTGCATATTTTATGGCTTGCCTTGGGTGCTCTATTGCGTGTGATTTACTGCCTTTAGGTAATTGCACTGTGCGCCAATCATACAAAAAAAAGTCGTGAAGCAATCCGCCTCTTGCCGCACTAACGGCATCTAAATTTAATTTTTTGCAAATTTTATAACCTAAGTAAGAAACGCTTATGCTGTGCTCTAAGCGGGTTGTGTGCTTGTGTTGAACAAATTGTGATAGTTTTTGAACTTCGGGGTGAAATAGAATATCGTGTATTGTACTTATATATTCGTTGTCGTGTGAAATGGGTTTTAGAAAATCTAAAACCGCAGTTTCGCTTTGCATTGGCAACATCCTCTCTTAAACAATTAAAAAAAGTTGATAAAATATAAAAATGTAACTGCAAAGTAATGTTTTTGCAGGTTATTCTTATTATAACAGCTTTAATTGAAAAAAGCAACAAAAAAAGGAGTGAAATTATGTTAATTTTACACATATTTTACAATTTGATGATTTATCATTATTTATTTTTTAACGTTGTTTTAATTTTATATAAGTAAAACTTTATTCATAAAAATATACTAATATATTGTTTTTGTGGAATAAAATAAAAAAGTAATTAAAAAATTTAAAAAACTATTGACATATTAGTTATAATGAAGTAAAATATAATTCGTCGCTTATCGACA
>CAYJGM010000030.1:0-10274 GCA_964369495.1 uncultured Bacteroides sp.
CTTGTTTTGCATCTGCCGGTGTGTCTGCATTTGTGCGAACTTTCATTGTGCGGAACTTATCGGTTAATTGCATAATGCGATCAAAATCGCCGCCTATTGAAGCAGGCACGGTTGCAACGGCCTCGCCGTAAATATTGCCTGTGGTGCCATCAATAGAGATGAAATCGCCCTCTTTGTATGTTTTGCCGTCAAGTTCGAATGTTTTAGCTTCTTCGTTCATTTTAATTTCGCCGCAACCCGAAACACAGCAAGTGCCCATGCCGCGTGCAACAACAGCCGCATGGCTTGTCATACCGCCACGAACGGTTAAAATGCCTTTTGCATAGTGCATGCCCTCAATGTCTTCGGGGCTTGTTTCTAAGCGAACCAAAATAACATCTTTGCCCTCTTTGCCCCATTCAACTGCATCTTCTGCTGTGAATACGGCTGCGCCGCAAGCAGCACCCGGAGAAGCCGCAAGGCCTTTGCCAATAACTTTAGCCGCTTTTAATGCCGCTGTATCGAATTGTGGGTGAAGCAAAGCGTCTAGCTGTTTTGGGTCTATCATTAAAATAGCTTCTTTTTCTGTTTTCATGCCCTCGTCGATTAAATCGCAAGCGATTTTAAGTGCGGCGGCGGCTGTGCGTTTGCCGTTTCTTGTTTGAAGCATATAAAGTTTTTTATCTTCAATGGTAAATTCCATGTCTTGCATGTCTTTATAATGGTTTTCAAGTTTTGCGCAAATGCCAACAAATTCGTCGTAAATTTCCGGCATTTCGTCTTTTAGCTCGCTAATAGGGCGAGGCGTGCGAACGCCTGCAACAACGTCTTCGCCTTGTGCATTAATTAAAAATTCGCCCATAAGTTCTTTTTTGCCGTTGCCGGGGTCACGTGTGAAAGCAACGCCTGTGCCGGATGTATTGCCCAAGTTGCCAAAAGCCATTGATTGAACGTTTACAGCTGTGCCCCAATCGTAAGGAATTTCGTTTTCCATGCGGTAGAAGTTTGCACGTGGGTTATCCCATGAACGGAAAACAGCTTGAACTGCGCCCATTAATTGCTCACGTGGGTCGCTTGGGAAATCTTTACCGATTTTGTTTTTATATTCGGCTTTAAATTGAACTGCAAGAGCTTTAAGGTCATCTGCAGTAAGGTCCGTATCTTCTGTAATGCCTTTTTCTTCTTTCATTTCGTCGATTAACTCTTCAAAGTATTTTTTGCCAACTTCCATAACAACGTCGGAATACATTTGAATAAAACGGCGGTAGCAATCGTATGCCCAACGAGGGTTGCCGCTTTTTGCCGCCAAAACTTCAACAACTTCTTCATTTAAACCAAGGTTTAAAATTGTGTCCATCATGCCGGGCATGCTTGCACGCGCGCCGCTGCGAACACTAACCAAAAGAGGGTTTTCTTTATCGCCAAATTTTTTGCCAACAATTCCCTCCATCTTTGTGATGTTTTCCATAATTTCGTTTTGAATTGTATCTGCAATTTTTTTGCCGTCGTCATAATAACGTGTGCATGCCTCTGTTGAAATTGTAAAACCTTGGGGAACAGGCAAGCCAAGGCTTGTCATTTCAGCAAGGTTAGCGCCCTTGCCGCCCAAAAGTTCACGCATTGTTCCGTTGCCCTCGGAAAAAAGATATACGTATTTGTTGCTCAAAATTTTCTACCTCCAAATTGTTTAATTTATTATACTTAATAAATAGCACTATATATTATAGCAAAATTTTTAAGCAATTACCATAGTAATGGCAATTATTTTTATTGAAAATTCAAATATTTTTTACATTTTTTGCATATTTGTTACTGATGTTAGATAATTTGCTGTATTAGCGCGCAAAAAACCTTTTATTATTAACAGAACTTTTTTGTTTTGAATAATTTTGTAGGTTAGTATAATAGCCAAAACGATGTAATAAAAAATATAAATATCGCAATGAAATGAAGGTTATTTATATTATACGAGGTACGAACAGAATATAAATTGGCATGTGCAAGCCGCGCCAAATTGGATAAAAAATATAAATAACCGAAACGAAGTAAAGGTTATTTATATAAAATTACTTGAAAAAAAACATATTAAGTTTTATAATTGTAGTTGTAGTAATTTTTATTTAATAAAGCGAGGGGCTAATTATATGCAAAACGAATTTATAAATAAATACGAAAGCACAAAAGCGGCATACGATGCATGTTTTTTTAAACATGTGGCGGCGGGGGTTATATTTTTATCGCAAGATGGCATTTTAATTGACGATGAAGTTGTAATTGAAAAAGGTGCAACCATTTTGCCGGGAACAATTTTACGGGGTAAAACCATAATTGAAGCCGGCTGTGTTATAGGGCCGAATTCGCTTTTACAAGATGTTAAAATTGGGCAAAATGCAATTGTAAACGCAAGCCAATGCTATGAAAGCACCATAGGAAAAGGCGCAAGCGTTGGGCCTTTTTCACATTTGCGCCCCGGCAGCGTTGTTGGCGAAAATGTACATATAGGCGATTTTGTTGAAATTAAAAACAGCACTATAGGAAAAGGCACAAGCGTTAGCCATTTAACATATATTGGCGATGCCGATGTTGGCAAAGGCTGTAATTTTGGCTGTGGCGTTGTTGTAACAAATTACGATGGCGTTTCAAAAAACCGCACGGTTGTGGGCGATTATGCCTTTATAGGCTGCAACACAAACTTAGTGCCGCCAATTAATATAGGAAACGGCGCATATACCGCCGCAGGAAGTACCATAACAAAAGATGTGCCCGAAGATGCGCTTGCAATTGAAAGGGGCACACAAATTAACAAAGAGGGCTGGGCTAAACAGAAATTAAGCGCCTATGTGCAAAAAAAGAAAAAGGCTGAAAAATAAGCAAATAATATTTATGCTGTGGTTGTAATATTATTTAAAGTTATGTATAATTGTTTTGCATAAACATTGTACAATATTTATGCAATGCTATAATAAAGATAACCAATAAGCAGCATATTTTTTTGCTTACAATGGCAACGCGGCAAAGAAATTTTTATTATTAAAAATTAATTAACCTAAATTTTAAAAACATTGTCTAATATTTTAACTAAATTTACAAACACTAAAACAAACTTGTAAAAGGAGCATAACAATGGTAAAAACATACAGCGAGAAAGTATATCTTTTAAACGGCAAGCAAATTGTTCCGCAAAGCGAATATGCGCAAATATGCGCGGCAAGCGGCAAAAACATTGATGATGACACAGCGAAAAAAGGCACGATTTCATATGGCATATTATCCGCACATAATACCAGCGGAAATATGGATAATTTAAAAATAAAATTCGATGCCATTACAAGCCACGATATAACTTTTGTTGCCATTGTTCAAACGGCAAAGGCTTCGGGCATGGAGAAATTCCCTGTGCCTTATGTGCTTACAAACTGCCACAATTCGCTTTGCGCCGTTGGCGGAACTATAAATGAAGACGACCACGTTTTCGGCCTTAGTGCCGCTAAAAAATACGGCGGTATTTTTGTGCCGCCACATATTGCGGTTATTCACCAATATATGCGCGAAATGCACGCAGGGTGCGGCAATATGATACTTGGCTCTGACAGCCACACAAGATATGGCGCGCTTGGCACAATGGCGATGGGCGAGGGCGGCGGCGAGCTTGTAAAGCAGCTGCTTTGCGATACATACGATGTTAAATACCCCGAGGTTATCGGCGTTTATTTAGATAATGCCCCTATGCCAAACGTTGGCCCACACGATATTTCGCTTGCTATTATCGGCGAAGTGTTTAAAAGCGGCTATGTTAAAAATAAAATTATGGAATTTGTGGGCCCGGGTATTGCATCTATGGATACAGATTTCAGAAACAGCGTAGATGTTATGACAACCGAAACCACATGTTTAAGCAGTATTTGGTGCACAGACGACGACACAAAAGAGTACCTTACCATTCACGGCAGAAAAGATGCCTATAAAAAACTTGCACCCGCAAACGAAACGCTTTACGACGGAATGATTTATGTAGACCTTGCCAAAATTCGCCCCATGATAGCCTTGCCGTTTCACCCAAGCAACACATATACAATTGATGAGTTAAACAGCAATTTAGCCGATATTTTAAGGGCGGTTGAAAAAGATGCCATAGAGTTTTCGGGAAATAAAAAGCTTAATTTTTCGCTTTGCGATAAAATAGAAAACGGAAAATTGAGGGTGCAACAAGGCATAATTGCCGGTTGTGCAGGCGGCAACTACGGCAATATGATGCACGCCGCAGAGATTTTAAACGCGGCAAATTGTGGCAACGATGTATTTTCGCTTGCGGCGTATCCATCTTCACAACCTGTTTTTTTAGAGCTTGTTAAAAACGGCGCAATTGCAAAGCTTATGCAAAGCGGTGCGGCAATAAAAACCGCATTTTGCGGCCCTTGTTTCGGCGCAGGCGATACACCCGCCAACAACGCATTAAGCATACGCCACACAACACGTAATTTCCCAAGCAGAGAGGGCTCTAAACCGGGCAACGGGCAAATGTCGGCCGTGGCGCTTATGGACGCACGCAGTATTGCCGCAACGGCGGCAAACGGTGGCATTTTAACCGCCGCCACCGATATCAATTATAAAATGCCAAAATATAATTTTGATGCCAAAGTTTACGAAAACCGTGTATATAAAGGCTTTGGCAAAGCCTATGAAAACGAACAGCTAATTTACGGCCCGAATATTAAAGATTGGCCCGAAATTAGCGAGCTTAGCGAGCATATTTTGCTTAAAGTTTCCACAAAAATTATGGATAGCGTTACCACAACAGACGAGCTTATCCCCTCGGGTGAAACTTCGTCTTACCGCTCTAACCCATTAGGCCTTGCAGAGTTTACCCTCTCACGGCGTGACCCTGAATATGTTTTTCGCGCAAAGGCGATAAACGCGCTTGAAACAGCAAGAAAAAACAGCGAAAGCCCCACAGCACTCGATGAAAAACTTGAAAATGTTTACAGCAAAATTAAAACTTTAAACGGTTTTTCCGATACTGATTTTAGCGAAGTTGAAATTGGAAGCGTGCTTTGCGCCGTAAAGCCCGGCGATGGCTCTGCCCGTGAGCAAGCGGCAAGTTGCCAAAGGGTTCTTGGCGGCCTTGCAAATATAACGCAAGAATATGCAACAAAGCGCTACCGCTCAAACGTTATAAACTGGGGCATGTTGCCTTTTCAAATAAAAGGCGAAATGTGTTTTGAAGTAAACGATTATATTTTTGTTCCCGATATAAAAGCGCAATTAAATGGCGATATGGCGAACATTAAAGCATATGTTATAGGCGAAGATATAAAAGAAATAACTTTATATATTGCCGATATGACAAACGAAGAAAAGGCAATTGTTAAGGCGGGTTGCTTGATAAATTACAATAAAAGTAGATGATGCTTTCTATTGACACAAACTTTTAAAAATGATACTATATATAAATAATGAAATAATAAGGTGTGAATTTTTATGAAAATTAATCGCGTATTTTCGCTAGCAATTATATTGGCTTTAATGCTAAGTTTAGGCGTGCCATTTTCGGTTGCGGCAACATATGGCCCTTTAACCGAGGCAGATATAACTGTTTTAAATACTCCGGTTGGATATACCATTGATGTAACTGTTGATGCCGCCACAGATGCAAGCACAGCGCTGAAAAATTTAATTGCCACAGTAACGCCAACGCTAGGTTATACCACCGTAGGTTTTTTTGGTGTTTCTGCATCGCTTGATATTATACCGGGAAATATAAAAGTTAATGTACCAGGGTTAAGCAACACCGATAGCGTTGAAATTGTATATTTAAACGGTTCAGATAATGTAAGACAAACTTTAACACCAAGTTTAATTGAAAACGGTAGTTTTACTTTTTCTAACAATATCTCTTCACTTAATGGTGGTACCGAATATAATTACGGCTATTTGCTTTATGTAAAGTCCTCATCATCTCCGGATCCAACTCCGGTTCCCGGCCCAAATTGGTTTTTAGGCACTTTGGGCGAGCAAAACCCTCCTGTTAATAACAATGGCGCAATAAGCCCTATTATTATAAATGGCCAAGCAAACCCAAACCATGTTAATAACAGCACTATAGATTTAAATTCTATCACAGTAGTAAATGCACCGCCGGGAACAAAATTGGTTGCAACATATTTAACTGTTGAACAAGTTACCGCGCTTAATTTACAAGCGGCATTAAACGGCGCACAAGGCGCATTAATATCCGCCATAGAATTAAAATTAGTAGATGCACAAGGCAATGCGGTTGCACCAAACGCAAACACCTATCTTCAAGTTAACACTTCGGGGATAACGCAAAACGATAAATTAACCGCCTACCATTTCCCGGAATCCGGCAGTTTAGAAGTTTTATCAACAAGTACTTCGAATGGGCTGACATCAATATCTCTTGGCAATTCTTTATCGCCATTTTTGTTTTACATTGAAAAAGGTGTAGGCTCAGGCGCATATATATCGCCGCAAACAGGCGTTTGCACTGAATAATCGAATCGGCTTTTTTAGTAATGTTTGAGAGATAAAGTTATTTTATAAATAAAATAAGGTTCTTTTTCAATAGTTGGGGTAAACCCAAAAAAATGAATAATCACAATCGGTGGCATTATGCCGCCGGTTGTTTTTTGTAAATAAATGCGTATAGCAAAAGGCTGCGACAAAATACAATTCGTCACAGCCTTTTGCTGTTGTGTTAAATATCGGCTTACCTTGCGTGCCAATATTTTCTGTCTAAATTTCTGTATTGCACGGCCTCGCTTATGTGTTGCGTGTCAATAATTTCGCTGTTTTGCAAATCTGCAATTGTGCGGCTAACTTTTAAAACCCTGTCGTACGCTCTGGCGGAAAGCCCCATGCGCTCGAACGCATTTTTTAACAATGCGGTTGCCTCTTTCGTTAGTTTACAATGTTTTTTTGTTAAATTGCCATGCATTTTTGCGTTGCAAAATATATCGTCGTTTTTAAAGCGTTGTGCTTGAATTTGCCTTGCCGCTATAACTTTTTTTAATATTTCGGCGGTGCTTTCGCCCTCTTGCTTATCGTGCAATTCATCGTAATTAACAGGCATAACTTCACATTGAATGTCAATTCTATCTAAAAGCGGTGCAGAAATATGGCTTAAATAATTGCTTATTTTATGTTGCGTGCAATTGCACTGGTGCACAGGGTGCCCCCAATTTCCGCAAGGGCACGGGTTCATTGCCGCAATAAGTATAATATCGCAAGGGTAACTGCTTGCCCCTGCCGCACGGCTTATAGTAACTTTGCCGTCCTCTAATGGGGCACGTAAAATTTCAAGAACCTCTCGCTTAAATTCGGGCAGTTCATCTAAAAATAAAACGCCGCCGTGCGCAAGGCTTATTTCGCCCGGCCGTGGGTTAGAGCCCCCGCCCGTTAGCCCTGCCGCACTAACCGAATGGTGCGGCGAGCGAAACGGCCGCTGTGTTAAAAGGCCGTTTATGTGCTGTGTTAAACCGGCAACGCTGTATATTGCGGTTGCCTCAATTGCCTCTTTTTTAGTAAATGGCGGCAATATGCCCGGCAAACGTTTTGCAAGCATGCTTTTGCCTGTGCCGGGCGGGCCGCAAAGCAACACATTATGCCCGCCTGCCGCCGCAATTAAAAGCGCACGCCTTGCCTCTAATTGCCCACGCACATCTGAAAAATCGGGCACGGCTGTGTTTTGCTGTGCAGGCATAAAAACAACAGAATTTTCCTTTTTTATAAGCTGCTCGCCACGCAAATGTGAAATTACTTGCCGCACATTGCTTGCGGCGTAAATTTCAATGTCGTCTATAACGGCGGCCTCTTTTGCGTTGTCTTGCGGCACAAAAAGTTTTTTAATGCCGTTTTCCTTTGCGGCAATTGCCATTGGTAAAATACCGTTTATGCCACGTAGGTTGCCGTCCAGCGAAAGCTCGCCCACAAAGGCACAATCGCTATCAATTTGCGGTAAAAGCTCTTGCGCGGCCAAAATGCAAAGATAAATTGGCAAATCGTAAACAGGCCCCGATTTTTTTATGTCTGCCGGTGCTAAATTTATGGTAATGCGGCTTACGGGAAACGCAAAATTTGTGTTTTTTATAGCGCTTCTCACCCTATCGGCACTTTCACGCACGGCGCTATCGGGCAAGCCAACTATTTGCAAATGCGGCAATCCGCCGCTGATGTCGGCCTCTACCTTAACGCAAAAACCGCTTAGTGAATACACCCCAAGGCTATTTATTTTTGCAAACATCACGTGCCCCCCAATTAAAAATAATTAAGCTAAAACAGAAAAAAACGGCGCACATTATATGGCGAAAGTTTTGCTTTACCACGCTTTTTTTAACTGCTGGCATTTTATGAAATTAAAAATGGATAACTTTTAATTTTATTAATTTTATCAATTTGTAATTTATATAATTATACCGCATTTTTGGCGCATTAACAAGCAATTTTTATATATTTTGCCGTTATAATTATGCAATAATTTACACGTTAATTTGTTATAAAAACACCTATTGCGGTTTTAAATTTAAAATTGCGCTTTTTGTGCGTAAAAAAACATACGCTTTTACGCAGTTTTTCTTGTGGTAAAGCTTTTTACCGTTTGCCGTTTTTAAACGAATAACACATTAACCGTATTCAAATTATCCCTTAAACGGCGATGCTTCAAGGCGTTATTTTTATTGATATTTTATCTATATTATAGTATAATTAAATATAGTCGTTATTTTACAGCTAAAGTTAAGAGGTTATTATGGCATACTTGCAATTTTCAAAAAATAAACAGGCAGAACAGTTTCTTAAAACTGTGTATAATCAACCGCCAAAGGCATATGTACAAACTTTCGGTTGCCAACAAAATGTTAATGATAGTGAACAACTAAAAGGCGTTTTGTGCAGTGTCGGCTTTCAAATATGTGAAAAAGCGGCAGAGGCAAATGTTATTATTTTTAACACATGTGCCGTGCGTGAACATGCAGAGCAGCGAATATTTGGCAATATCGGTGCATTAAAACAGCTTAAAGTGGCAAACCCACGTTTAATTATAGCGGTTTGCGGCTGTATGGTGCAACAAAAGCACATAGCGGCAAAAATAAGAAAAAGCTACCCTTATGTTGATATTGTTTTAGGCGTAAACAGAATAAGCAGTTTGCCACAGCTTATTGCCGATAAAATAAGCACCAAAAAACGCAAGTTCGATGCCTTGGGCGACGTTCCCGATATATATGAAAACATGCCCGTAAGGCGCGATAGCGATTTTAGGGCATGGCTGCCTATTATGTATGGGTGCGATAATTTTTGCTCGTTTTGCATAGTGCCTTATGTGCGCGGAAGAGAGCGAAGCCGCAAGAGCGAAGATGTTGTGGCAGAGTTTAAAGAGCTTATTCAAAGCGGATATAAAGATATTACTTTGCTTGGGCAAAATGTGAATTCTTACGGCAAAGGTTTAAGCGAACAAAAAATAGATTTTTCGGATTTGTTAAAATTATTAGACGAAATAGAGGGCGAATTTAGAATTAGGTTTATGACAAGCCACCCTAAAGATGCAAGCCGAAAACTTATTGATACAATAGCCGCCTCAAAACATATTTGCCATCATTTGCATTTGCCTGTTCAAAGCGGCTCGGATGAAATTTTAAGGCAAATGAACCGCCGTTATACCTCGCAAGATTATATGTCGCTTATTAATTATGCAAAACAAGCCGTGCCGGATATGACATATTCAAGCGATATTATTGTTGGTTTTCCGGGTGAAAGCGAAGAAGATTTTGAAAAGACAATCAGCCTTGTAAGCGATGTTCAATATACACAATTGTTTACTTTTATTTATTCAAAGCGCAGCGGCACAAAAGCCGCTGAAATGCCCGATAACATAACGAGGCAAGAAAAATCTCAAAGAATAGATAGGCTTATTAAGCTTCAAGAGGGCATAACAAACACGCTTACAAAATCGTTTATTGATACCGTGCAAACGGTGCTAATAGAGGGTAGCGGCAGGGAAGAAAACACCTTAGCCGGCAGAATGAATAACAACTTAACTGTTGAGTTTTCTTCGCAAAACAGCCTTGTAGGCACATTTGCAAAGGTGAAAATTACAGGCGCAAAGGGCGCAATTTTAAAGGGCGAAATAATATAGCGGCTAGCCACCCGTTTTTTGCTTAGCTAAAAGCCCGATAGCTGCGGCAGTGCACCTAAGCCTTACATCGTACACTTTCTTGCTTTAGAACTTTTGGCGGTATATAAAATTATTTGTGCTTTGCACAGAATGGAGTATAGCGTGTAAA
>CAYJGM010000030.1:10284-21821 GCA_964369495.1 uncultured Bacteroides sp.
GCTATCTTATCAAAAATGGCATGCTATGCACATGCCAATTAATCTCCATTTTGTACAATAAACTACAAACAGAATAACTACAAACAGAATGGAGATTAATATGAAAGACGCAATTACAATGTTCCAAGAAGCGGCGCTTCAACTACAAAAAGAAGAGGCATATTTAAGCGTTGTAGGCACGCGCGAATTAAACGATAAAGACGAAAATTTGCAAAGCCTTATTGCCGAATTTAACGTAGCAAGGGCCGATTTAAACCGCGAGCTTACAAAAACAACCGATAAAGACGACGAAAAAGTATCAAGGCTTAACATTACCGTAAACGATTTATACACCGATATTATGGAATGTGAAAGCATGATTAATTACAACGAAGCTAAAGAGGAAATGGAAAAAGTTATAGCGCATATACAAGCAATTATCGACGAAGCGCTTAACGGCGGCAACCCTATGAGCATAACCGAGGCGCCCGAACCCCAAGGTTGCGGCGGTTCATGCAGTTCATGCAGCGGTTGCGGCTGATAATTAAAACGGTGGCATTTTGCCCGTTTAGTTTTCTTACCAAGCGCTAAAGCCAAGCATTATTATGCATTTTGCCTATTATATTCTTGTGCTAATTCTGAAAAAAACACAGCCAAACACTCGTTTTTTGCTTTGTGCCGCGCTCTGTCAATCTGAATACAATAAATATTCCTCAATTATTCGCCTTGCACAAAGCAAAAACAATTTTTGGTTTAATCTGCATTTTACTTGAGATTAGCATTAAAACAATTACAAATTTCGAGGTGTAATATGCCACTTTCACCAATGATGCAACAATATTTAAACATAAAAAAACAACATCCCGATAAAATTTTGTTTTTCCGCCTTGGTGATTTTTACGAGATGTTTTTTGATGATGCGGTTTTGGCATCTAAAGAGCTTGAATTAACCCTAACGGGCAGAGAATGTGGCCTTGAGGAACGTGCGCCGATGTGCGGTGTTCCGTATCACGCAAGCGAGGGCTATGTTGCACGGCTTATTGAAAAGGGCTATAAGGTTGCAATTTGCGAGCAAATGGAAGATGCCGCCGCAACAAAAGGCATTGTAAAGCGCGATATTGTGCGCATTGTTACGCCGGGCACGCTAATTGAAAACAGCATGCTTGAAGACGATAAAAACAATTATATCGCAAGCATATATTTAAAAGAAAAATCGGCGGGCATTTGCTTTGCCGATATTTCAACGGGCACAGCGCACGCCACAATTTTAACAAACGATAATTTACAAAACGCAATTATCTCGCAATTATGCCGTTTTTCGCCAAAAGAGGTGCTTATCAACGAGCCAATTTTGGCATGCGATTTAATTATTAACTACATAAAAACAAAACTTGCCTGCGGCGTTGAACTTATTGAAAAAGAGGCATATAACACAGTATTTTGCGAGGAATACATAAAAAAACAATTTGGCGAAGATTACGAGCAAACAACAAAAATTAAACATGAAAGCGAGCATTTTTACTCGCTTGCTGTTTTGATAGACTATTTAAACCAAACGCAAAAAAAAGGCGTTGAACGCCTTAAAACAGTGCAAGTTTACAGCGAAGACCATTATATGAGCTTATCGCCCGTAACACGTGCAAATTTAGAGCTTACCCAAACTTTACGTGCACGTGAAAAACGTGGCACTTTGCTTTGGGTTTTAGATAAAACCCAAACCGCAATGGGCAAACGCCTAATTCGCTCTTATATCGAACAACCGCTTTTAAACGTTGAAAAAATTAACGCAAGGCTTAACGGTGTTGAGGAACTTGTAAAGGATTCTATAACAAGGGCTGAATTAACCGAGGTATTATCATCTGTTTTTGATATAGAGCGCCTTATGACAAGGGCGGTTTTTGGCTCTGCCTCGCCAAGAGAGGTTTATGCGCTTGCAAAAACTTGCGAGCAGCTTCCGTTAATTTTAAAGCACATTGAAAAATTTACCACCTTAGCAATTGCCGAAATTAAACAGAATATCGACCCTTTATACGATATATGCGAGCAGATAAATGGGCTTTTAAACGAGGACGCACCCGCCGTTTTAAAAGATGGAAATATAATTAAAACCGGCGCAAACAGCGAAGTTGACGAATTGCGTGATATTGTAAACGGCGGCAAGGGCGTTTTGGCAACGATGGAGGCCAAACTAAAAGAAGAAACCAACATAAGAACGCTTAAAATTGGTTATAACAGGGTTTTTGGTTACTATATAGAGGTTAGTAAATCTTTCACTCAAATGGTGCCCGAACACTTTGTAAGAAAGCAAACCATTGCAAATTCAGAGCGCTATATAACCGATGAACTAAAACAGCTTGAAAACAAAATTTTAGGTGCCGGCGAAAGGCTTTTAACCTTAGAGCGCAAACTTTTTGAAGAATTGCTAAAAGAAATATCAAAGCATATTTTAAGAATACAAACAACAGCGCAAAATATTGCAACTTTAGATGTTTTGTGCGCGTTTGCAAACGTGGCGGTGCAAAACAATTACACACGCCCAAAAGTTCATTCGGGAACAGAGCTACTTATTAAAGACGGCCGCCACCCTGTTGTTGAAAAATTATTACAGGGCGCGCTTTTTGTGCCAAATAACACAAGTTTAGATTGCGCACAAAACCGCACCGCAATTATAACAGGCCCTAACATGGCAGGCAAAAGCACATATATGCGCCAAACTGCGCTTATAGCTTTAATGGCGCAAATTGGCAGTTTTGTGCCGGCAAGCCTTTGCCAAATTGGCGTTATAGACGCCATTTTTACACGTGTTGGAGCAAGCGATGATTTATCGGCAGGGCAAAGCACATTTATGGTTGAAATGACAGAAGTTGCACAAATATTAAATTATGCAACGCCAAAAAGCCTTGCAATTTTAGACGAAATAGGCAGGGGCACTTCCACTTTTGACGGCATGAGCATTGCACGTGCCGTGGTTGAACACATAACCGATAAAGAAAAAGGCATAGGTTGCAAAACATTATTTGCAACGCATTATCACGAATTAACAGATTTAGAGCACACTTTAGAGGGCGTTAAAAACTATAATATAGCCGCAAAAAAACGCGGCGATGATATAACATTTTTGCGAAGAATTGTTCGTGGCCCGGCAGACGATAGCTATGGCATAGAAGTTGCAAAGCTGGCGGGCGTGCCCGAAAGCGTTACGCAAAGGGCAAAAACGGTTTTAAAAATGCTTGAAGAAACAAGCCTAGAGGGCGCAGATGTTAAACAATTGCAATTTGAATGTGCGCCGCCACCCGAAGAAAACACGGTTCCAAAATGGGCAAAAAAGCTTGAAGCGCTTGATGTAGAAATTTTAACACCTATTGAGGCACTGAATTTTTTACATGAACTAAAAAAACAAATGCAAGAGTAGGCTTATAAAAGCGAGGTGGCCAATGTGGCGATAATTAATATATTAGATAAACACACAGCAGAACTTATTGCTGCAGGTGAAGTTGTTGAGCGCCCGTCTTCCGTTGTGAAAGAGCTTTGCGAAAACGCAATAGATGCAGGCGCAACAAATATTGTTGTAACAATAGAAAAGGGCGGTATATCGCTAATTGAAATAAGCGATAACGGCAGCGGCATTGAAAGCGAATATATAAAAACCGCCTTTATTCGCCACGCAACAAGTAAAATTCAAAACGAAGATGACCTTAACAATATAAACACCCTTGGTTTTAGGGGCGAAGCGCTTGCAAGCATTGCAAGCGTTGCGAAAATTACTTTAACCACTAAAACCGCGCAAGATGAATTTGCAAGCGCTTATCACATTTGCGGCGGCGAAGAAATTAGCATGCAAGAGGCCGCGCGCCCTGTTGGCACAACAATAAGCGTAAAAGATTTATTTTATAACACACCAGCGCGTATTAAATTCTTAAAAAAAGATGTTAGCGAGGCAAATTTTGTAAGCGAAACGGTAAGCCGCCTTGCGCTTTCGCACCCCGAAATATCTTTTACATTTATTCGCGAGGGCAAAAAGCAGTTTCAAACCCCGGGCGATGGCAACTTAAAAGCCACCGCCTATGAAATAATATCGCGCGATTTTGCCAAAGATTTAATACAAATAAGCGATAAAAACGAGCATTACAGCATAAGCGGTTTTATAACGCCGCCAATTTCATCGCGCGCAAGCAGGGCTATGCAATTTTTCTTTGTCAACGGGCGCTATGTTAAAAACAACACAATGATGGCGGCGCTTGAGGCCGCCTATAAGGGCACATTGATGCAAAAAAAATTCCCCGGTTGCCTTTTGTTTTTAAATTTGCCGTCAGGCCTTGTTGATGTTAATGTGCACCCGGCTAAAACGCAAATTCGCTTTGCTAACGAGCGCGATGTTTTTAACATTGTGTATTCGGGTGTAAAGGCTGGCGTATTAAGCGTTAAAAATGAAATGAAAAATTTTGCGTTAAGTGAAAATTTAAGCAAGCAAACCGCCCTTTCGCAACAGCAAAACAGCGAAGAAGTTAAAACCAGCGAAAAATTTATGCTTGCCGCACATAAAAACGATAGCGAAAAGCCGGAAAACAACAATACAATTTTAATAAACAACGATAATTTGCCGCAAAGCGGGCAAGAAAGCCAAAGCCAACAGGCGCAAAATTTACGCAAAGGCTTTAATTTAAAACCGCACAGCGTTGATATTTTCCCCGATGATATAAAGCCGCTTCCAACGGTGGGCGAACTTTTACCGTTAGATGATGAAGACATGGTTTTGCGCCAAGAGGACATTATCGCCTATAAAAACAAAATAAGCGAAGAAAAAAACACATGGAGAAACGCTTTAAAAAATGGCGAAACCCAAAGTGCGCAAACCGGCGAAAACGGCGAAAACAGCGAAAACTGTGAAAACGCTGAAAACTCTGAAAACTCTGAAAACAGCGTGTATTTTAAAAATGGAAAAAACAACGAAATTGCTGAAAACAATGGGTGTTTTGAAAACGGCGAAAATAGTGAGCATTTCGAAAAAAGCGAAAATATTTATAACAGCGTAAATTTCAAAAACGCCGAAACCAACGCTAAAAATTCAAACGAAGATACCTTGTGCAACATAAATAAGCAAGCGCAAAACAACAATGCAAACAATTTGCAAAGCCCCGAAGTTTTCAACAACGAGCAGCTTAATTTTGAAAATAATGAACTAACGCTAAAAGTAGTTGGCGAAATTTTTAACACTTATATTATTACACAGCACGGCGATGACATGTGCTTAATTGATAAACATGCCGCACACGAACGCATAATTTATGAAAAACTTTTAGCACAAGCACAAAACCCGGGAAGCCAAATACTTATGTTGCCAATAAATGTAACGCTTAGCGCCGCAGAAAAAAATGCAGTAATGCAATATGCACAGCTTATTGCGGATATTGGCATAATAGCGGAAGATTTTGGCAAAAATGAAATTATAATTCGTGCGTTACCAATGGATATTACCCCTGAGGACGCAGGCGAATTATTGTGTGAAATTGCAAATAAGCTTTTGCAAAACCCACGGCAAACACAAAGCGATAAAATGCAGTGGGTTATGCACTCTGTTGCATGTAGGGCGGCGATAAAAGGCGGCGATAAAACACCGCTAAACTCACTGCTAAGCCTTTGCGAAGATGTATTAAACGGCAAAATACCGCTTTTTTGCCCACACGGGCGCCCTGTGGTTTTAAAGCTAACCAAAAAGGAGATTGAAAAGCAATTTGGCAGATAAGATTAATGTTTTAGTAATTTGCGGTGCAACGGCAACGGGCAAAACTTCGCTTTCAATTAAGCTTGCAAAGCATTTTAACGGCGAAATAATTTGCGCAGATTCAATGCAAATATATAAAGGCCTTGAAATTGGCACAGCACAGCCAACAAAGCAAGAGCAAAGCGAAATACCGCACCACCTCGTTGGTTTTTTGCCGCCGAATGAGCGCTTTAGCGTTGCACAATATGTTAAATGTGCGCACGATAGCATTGCGCAAATTGCCGCAAAAGGTAAGCTTCCGATTGTTGTTGGCGGCACAGGCCTTTATATTGAAAGCTTAGTGAAAGGCATAGCTTTTCAGCAGCATGATTTCGATGAAAAAATAAGGCAAAATTTATATAAGCGCCTTGAAACACAAGGCGCACAGGCGCTTTATAACGAGCTTTTGCAAATTGATGAAACACACGCAAAAACGCTTCACATAAACCAGCACTCAAGAATTATAAGGGCGCTTGAAATTTATATGCAAACTGGTGTTAAAATGTCAGAGCACATCGAAAATTCCGTGCCGAAACAGCGCCCGTATAATGATTTTATCATTAATTTAGCCTTCGAACAAAGGCAAGATTTATATATTAATATAGAAAAACGTGTTGATAATATGCTAATAGCGGGCCTTTTAAACGAAGCAAAATATGTATACGATAACAGGCATGATTTCACAACCGCTAAAGGCGCAATAGGCTATAAAGAATTTTTTGATTATTTTGAAAGTAATGCCGATTTGCCCCGGTGCACAGCGGCATTAAAACAGGCAACACGAAGATATGCAAAACGGCAAATTACATGGTTTAAGCGCATGGGTTTTAGCGAGCAAATTAGCCCAAACGAAGAAAACGACAGCCTAACGGCAAAAATTAAAACATGTTTTAGTTATAATTAAAGCTAAATAATTAAACTTAGCCAAGCCGATATAATCAAAGCCCGCCTATTTTGGTAAATTTATGCGCTATGCTGTGTTATCCTCACTCGTAATACGGGAAAGTATTGCTCGCTCGTCTGCCGGGCTATCACAAAATTTGTGCAAAATAGGTTTAAAGAATTTTTTATACCACCAAAAGTTCTAAAACAAGAAAGTGTACGATGTAAGGCTTTCGCCCAAATAAAAAACAGGTTCGTATTGCATCGGTTTGGCTACGCGTAAAAAAGCGGCAACACCCATAATGCGGCAAATGCCGGCATAGTAACCTAATAGGTTATGCGTGTATACCGCTTTGTTTGGCGAAATTTTAACCTTATGTGCAAAATTTGCACTTTTAATATTGCCGGTAAAAATCATCGCCATTTTCGTGAAACATAAACATTAAATTATAAATATTATAAGCTCTTAAACTTTTTGCGCCTATTGGCAACAATTGCTTTTTGCCTTTTGGCTAAGCTTTATATTTAAAAAAATGTTTTGCTTTTTAATAGTTTAAACACTATTTTTAAGCTTCGGTAAATGTTTCACATTTTGTTTCTTCCCCGAGCAATGCCATTCTCTGCTTAACGTTTACGGTTTGTGCTGTGCACCCCATATTGCCGTTGTTGTAAACACATTTGTCTACATCACAGCGTACGGTGCCGTTAGCTTCAGAGAAATCTCGGCTTTCTAAATTGTTTTGCATGGGAAACACCTCCTTTGGTGTAAAAATATTATTCGCTAATTTCACAATATTATTCAGGGAGTTCTTATGGCAATTTTTACTATTGGCGATTTGCACTTATCACTTGGCACAAATAAACCCATGGATATATTTAAAGGGTGGGGCGAATATGTGCAAAAAACGAAAACAAATTGGCTGCAAAATATAACAGACGAAGATGTTATTGTGATAGCGGGCGATATTTCATGGGCTATGCATTTAAGCGAATGTGTTTTAGATTTTACATTTTTAAACAACCTACCCGGTAAAAAAATATTCATTAAAGGCAACCACGATTATTGGTGGAGCACCGCCGCTAAAATGAAAAAATTTTTTGCACAACATAATTTAACAACGCTTAATATAATGAATAATAATTGCTTTATTGTTGGTAATACCGCACTTTGCGGCACAAGAAGCTGGCTTTGTGAAGATAATTTTAGTTTGGAAGATGAAAAAATTATGGCGCGCGAAAATGGGCGGTTGCTCGCTTCTTTACAAGATGCAAAAAACAAAAACGCAAGTGAAATAATTGTGTTTTTGCATTATCCGCCAATAGCGCAAAATGCCCTAGCAAAAGATATTATAAACAGCATGAGAGAATATGGTGTAAAACATTGTTATTATGGGCATTTGCATGGCGCATCAATTAACAATGCGGTGCAAGGCGAAGTAAATGGCATAAATTACAAGTTAATAAGTGCCGATGCGCTTAAATTTAACCCTTACAAAATTAAAATATAACTTTTAGGGTGCAATTTAAACTTGGCTGGTTTTACAATTTATTGTAAAAAATACTATGCTTTAACTTTTAACGCTTTTTTAAATCGGTTAGCAAAGCTGATATAATCACATAATAAATAAAAAATAAATTTTTTAGAAATAAAGGGGCATATTTAATGGCATTTTCAGTAAATTTTTTAGGAACAAGAGGTTCTGTGGCGGTAGATGCGCCAAAATATAGATTATACGGCGGTTCTACCATGTGCACCGCAGTTAAAACCGAAAAAGCTAATATTGTTTTTGATGCAGGCAGCGGCTTTTTAGAAATTGCAGATTATATTAACCACAACGAAGATGGAACAATTTGCATGCATTTGTTTTTGTCGCACACACATTTCGACCACGTTATGGGCCTTGCCGCGTGCGATGTAATGTTCAACAAAAACGCTACTGTTCACATATACGGCACACAGCGCGAGGGGCTTAGCATTAGGCAGCAGATAGATAAATTTATGTCGTCGCCGAATTGGCCTGTAGACAGCACTATTTTTACTGCAAATGTAATATACCACGATATTAAAGATACAATTACAATAGAAAACGTAACAATACAAAGTTACGAGGGAAACCACCCCGGCGGTGTTGTGATTTTTAAACTTACATGCGAGGGTAAAACGCTAATTTACGCAACCGATTACGAAATTACGCCCGATAATATTGATAAATTAATAAAAATTTCGAAAGATGCCGATATTCTAATATGCGACGGCCAATACTCACGCGAGGAATTGAAAAACAAGGCGGGATTTGGGCATTCTTGCTGGGAAGATGCGGTTATTGTTGCAAAAAAAGCAAACTGTGAAAAGCTTTATATAATTCACCACGACCCTTACAGCGACGATGACTTTTTGTTTAATATAGAGGATACTGTTATCCAAAACCGCAGCAAATATGTGTTTGCCAAAAAGGGTGAGGAGATTTTATTATGATTAATAAAGAACTGAACAAATTACTTGAAACCTTTATAACAATGGCATCTGTGGAAAATAGCGACGAGCTTGTAGAGAAAATTATTAACGTTGTTATGGATATTACAAATTGTGACGGTGGCACGCTTTATATTTTAAAGGGCGGCAAATTGCAGTTTAAATTTATGCGCACGAAATCGCTTAATATTAAAAAAAGAAACGATGACGAAAAAATAAATTTGCCCGATGTTGAAATGAAAAAAAGCAATGTGTGCGCCTATAGCGTGCTTGAAAAAAAGCTAGTTAATATTCCCGACGTAAATAAAAGCGAGTTGTTTGATTTTTCAGGCCCCAAAAATTATGATAAAATAACAAATTATAAAACACAATCTATGATAGTTGTGCCTATGGTAGACGATAAAGGCCGCATTTTAGGGGTTATGCAACTTTTAAATGCGCAAGATGAAAACGGCAATATTGTAAATTTTACAGAAAAACACGAAAGAATAGTAAGCGCCATAGCCTCGCAAGCGGCAATTAAGCTAACAAATATAAATTACACCATAGAAATTAAAGAGCTTATGGAAAATATTGTTAAAACATTTGCGGAAGTAATATATTTAAGAACACCTTATAATGTTACACACACAGCCCATATGCAAATATATGCAGAGAGATTTATTAAATGGTTAGCGGCCAATAAAAATGAAATTCTAAGCATTAGCGATGAGCAAGCACAACTTTTTTATATGAGCATTTGGCTACACGACATTGGAAAAGTTGCAATTCCTTTAAGGGTAATGGATAAAGCAACAAGGCTTAGCACAAAAATAGAGCGTGTAAACACAAGGCTTGATATTATTAAACTTACAACCATGCTTAATTGCACAAAAAAAGCTTGCGATTATACGCAAGCCATTAATGAAATTGAACAAACACGGAAATTTATAGAACATGTAAACACAATGCCATTTTTAAACGATGAAACTTTAGCGAAAGTTCAAGGCTTAAAAGAAAAAGTTTACGAGGATGAACACGGCAATTTAAGGCCGTGGTTTTCTGAAGATGAAATTGAAGATTTATCTATTGTGAAGGGCACTTTAACGCAAAAAGAGCGCGAAATTATACAAACGCACGTTGTTATGACAGAGCAAATACTTGCAAAAATGCAATTTAAAAACGAATATGAAAACGTACCTGTTTGGGCGGCAAACCACCACGAATTTTTAAACGGAACCGGCTACCCTAAAAAATTAGTTGCCGATAAGCTGGATAACTTTACGCAATTACTTACAATAATAGATGTTTTTGATGGCCTTAGCGCAATAGATAGGCCTTACAAAAAACCAACCCCAATTGATAAAGTATTTAAGATAATGCAAGAAATGGTAAGCGAGGGCAAATTAAACGGCAATATTTTAAACCTGTTTAAAAAAAGCAAGGCTTGGGAAAAGCAATAAAGCTTTATATTGCCGCCAAAACAGCGCTAACGGCTTTTTGAATATCAAGCGTTGCGGTGTTTAAACACAAATCATAATTTTCCATGTTTTTCCATTGGTTGCCCGTGTAAAAATTATAATAGCGCTCACGGTTTTTATCTATTTTTAAAATTTCTTTTGTAATTTCCTTTTCGCTTTTTTCTGCGTCTTTTGGCACTTTTTTAATGCAACGCTCTATGCGTTTTTGCATATCACTGTTGTAAACAAATACTTTGAAAGCCGTTTCATTTAAAAAATAATCTGCGCACCTGCCAACAATAACGCAATCTTGCTCGCTTGCTATTTGTGTTATAATATTTTTTTGCGCTATCATTATTTCGTCGTTTATATTATAAATTGGCGCTGCACTAAAAAAACTGCGCCCGTAAACAAAATTATAATTGCGCGAAACGGCACTGTCTTGAAATGCCTCTATATAATCGGGGTGTAAATTTGTTTGCTCTGCTATTTTTGCAATAAGCTGTTTATCATAGTACGCAATGTTAAGCTCGTCTGCAATGCGTTTGCCAATTTCACGGCCGCCGCTGCTGAATTGGCGGCTTATTGTAATTATTTTTTTCATGGTATGGCTCCTTTTTTATTAAGCTTAAATGCAATTTTCTTTATTGCTAATTTATAATAACATTATATCACAGTATTTTTAAAAAGCATATATTTTATTTATATTTTGTAAGGTTGTTTTGCATATAATAAAATTACCATGCTTTTTTAAGCAAGGTGTGCTATTTGTTTTTTAAGCAGGTGTAAATAATCAAGGCTTTTTGCGTTGTGTCACCCTTCTTTTCAGCGTGAAAAGAAGCAAAAGCACTGGAAATTGGCAAAAAGCTAATATGCCTTTTTGGGCAAGGTGTGCAGTTTGTTTTTTAAGCACTAGTAAATCATTAAGGCTGTTTGTGTTGTTTAGCCCTTCTTTTCAGCGTGAAAAGAAGCAAAAGCGCCGGGGATTTGCGATACCCCCGGA
>CAYJGM010000031.1:0-18076 GCA_964369495.1 uncultured Bacteroides sp.
TGCCTATGGCTATGCTTGCAATTTTTATACCTTTGGCTGTTGCTTTTACTATTATAACAGTGTATTTCGCAAGGCATTTCGCAGTTTTTACGCTTGCTTTGCCTATGGCTATGCTTGCGATTTTTATGCCTTTGGCTATCGCTTTTACAATTATTACTGTGTATTTCGCTATGAATTTCGCAGTTTTTACGCTTGCCTTGCCTATGGCAATGCTTGCTATTTTTATGCCTTTGGCTATCGCTTTTACAATTATTACTGTGTATTTCGCTAGGTATTTTGCTGTTTTTACGCTTGCCTTGCCTATGGCTATGCTTGCGATTTTTATGCCTTTGGCTGTTGTAAATACAATTAATTTAATAAACAAGAAAAAGCGTTTAAACAGTTCCAAAATTAATTGGCCTGTTGAAAACGCAGATAATCCACTATTATTTAACTGTTTATCGTTTTTTTCTTCTAAATTATTGCTTTGCGCCAACTTGATTAAAATCACCTCAATAATATAATTAAAAATGCATAATAAAAAGCAGAAGTGCACAGGGCACATCTACTCTTTATTATATAAGAAAATCATGTTATTGTCTATACATATATTTAATAATTTACATATTTTGAAGGATTAAATAAAACAAAAGTATAACTCAAGCTTTTAGTAAAATTTTATAATTAATCGAATAATAAACATAACAAATAAATTTTATGTAACTTCAACAATTGTAATATTTTGTGCAACTGTTTCATGTTTGCTTAAAATTATATCTCTAATTTTCACAACCGAGTTACTATCTAACGCACCACCGCCGGTTTTTACTGTAACGTGCACATTTTGGCCATCTATATAAACAACACAATCTGTAAAACCTTTTGCTTTAACAAGGCTTTCGATATCGCTTTCGGTTGTAATGCTTGCAATTGTTTGTGTAACTTGTGTTGTTAATGCAGTTTTTTCTTCGTTTGTTAAATTTGTATCTTCAAGGCTTTTTTGTAATTTATCAAGCGCTTCGTCACGCGCTTTATCTCGGTTTAAACGTGCTTCATCAAAAAATGCAGAATTATCGTTTACTGCAACCAATTGTGCATCGCCATAGTTTTTATCGGCAAATTCTTCTAAAACCACGCTTTGCTCGCCTGTCATTTCTGCCGGTTCTTCAAAGTTTGTATTAACGGCTATCGCATTATCAATAAATGTACCGTCTGCGCTATTAGCATATTGCCAGTTTAAGTATACTGCCACGCCAAGGGCTAAAACCAGCGTTAATAAGGTTATATGGCGTTTATTTTTTATCACTTTCATAATTACTCCTCTAATAAATTAATTTTTGTTACGCAGATACGGTTTGTCGGCACGCCAAGTACAACCGATACCAGCTCTGTAATGCGAGATATTACAACTATATCATCTCCTCCCTCACATATTACGGCAACGCCTTTAATTTCAGGCAACAGCTGCATTTCTATAATGGGTGTATCATTATTTTCGCTGTTAATAATTATATGCTCGCTTTCATATATTGTATGTGTGTTTGTAGTGCCATCTTCATTAATTGTTGTTTGGCTTTGGTTATTCATGTCTTTGGCGTAAATATTTTCAAAAGGTGTTTCAAGTGTTAGCATAATTTGCGTTTTCCCTGCACCTTCTACTTGGCTTATAATTTCATTTAAGCGCATTTCAAGCTCTTTTGTGTATTCATTTGCAATTGTAATGGATGAAACTTCGTTTGTTTGCCCTATTTGCTCTGTTTGTGTGTTGTTCAAAGAATTTGCACCCGCAAACAAATCTGCAATAAAAAGTAAAAATATGCCTGTAAGACCTATTAAAAAAAGCGCATTTTTCTTTTTAAACAGTTGTGTGAAATTAATATTTTTCAGTTTATTATCCACTGCTTTATTCCTCACTTATTATTTTTATTTGCACTTGTTGTTCCAATGCACTTTGTGCATATTCTGTTGCTTTTTGAACATCAGTTTGCGGCAATGTGTATATTTCAACTAATTCTATAGCAAGGTAATCTTCACTATTTAATTTTACATCAATATCTTTTACAAGAATGTCGTTTATTGCATACTCGTTTAAAATTTTTTGCCGCAAACTATTTTTTGCCATATCAAGTACATATTCCTCTGAATTTAGATTAATTTCATCTTCATTTATGTACTCTTGCAAATCAAGATTAACATCGCCTGTGATATTTAATGGCGCAAATGCCGTTATTAAAATATATAATGTTATTACTAATTTTATTACAGAAAAATTAGTTTTTACATTTACAAATTGCCCTAAAATTCCAAGCGCTATACACGCCATACAAACAGTAAGTGCCCATTGTTTTATAACTTCCATTTTTTAACTCCCCATGCCAATTACTATCATAAGCAATGTTGAAGATACTATAATAAGGCAAAAAAACAATATCATCGCAATTAAAATACCAATGCAAGAAACACATCCATCTAAAAAATTTTGCATTTTTGCGTTGCCTGTTGCGCCTGCAACTAAAGAGGATAAACTAAACGATAAATGATATAATACACATTGCACAATTACAGGTAAAAACGCCGCTACAATAACCGCAATTGCAGCAAAACCAACCGAGCCTTTTACAACTTTCATGCCTGCAAAAACGCTACTTAGTGCATCAGAAACCGCCCTTCCAACCACAGGCACGCTTGCACCAACTAAAAATTTTCCAGCACGCATTGCGGCACTATCCGCGCTTTGTGCAAAAATTGTTTGTAAGCTTAAAACAGTTGCAAATAATGTTGCAACTGCGCCTAAAAACCATTTAAGCCACTTTATAGCATCTTTTGCAAGTTTATTTAAATTAATTGTTTCATCTATACCGGCGGCGGCATAAAAGGCAAAAATAATTTTAACAAAAGGCATAATTATTCCGGTTAGTAGCTGCGCGCTTATATTTACAATAGTTAAAAATATGCTGCTGTATATGGCCGATGCCCCAATTTGCCCACAGCTTAAAAGCACACCGGCAAAAATTGGAATAAACGCTTTTAAATATATTTCACCATCAATTAATGCAATTTGTAAAACTTGCATTATTCCAAGTAAATGTGTACTTGCAAGTGTAAAGGCAAAAACTGCCGCAATGCTATCAAGCAAACTAAACATGGAATTATTTAATTTGTTTTCACTTAAACTTTTAACAGCGCTAACAATTATAATTGCAGCGCACATGCTTGCAAAAAGTGTTAAAGGGCCAAAAAAATTTTCTTGCGCCGCAAATAACAAAAAAGAAAGCATTTCAATTATATTCATCCGGCTAAAATCTTGCGAGTTTAAAGGTGCGCTATCTATTGTATCTTGCCATTCGGGCAAAATATCCACTTCATAAGTATATGCATCGCTTTCACTGTAAGAATTAATTTCGCTTGCAATTGCGTTAAAATTAATTGTAAAAAGCAAAACAAACGCTATTAAACCGGCAAACAAACATTTAAACATCTTTTTAATTTTTAACATTACAATAACTCCAAGATAATATCGGTTAATGCCATAAACAGCGGCATTGCAGTTATTAATATCATCACTTTTGCAATTAGCTCTACCCTTCCTGCCAATGCATCGTTTTTTGTTTCCTTGCATAAATCTTGCACAAAACCTGCCAAAAGTGATATTCCCACCGCTTTATATATTATTGAAAAATTTCCTATTCCCGAAAGTTTCGAAATATTATTTACAAATTCAAATAAAGGCCCTGCGTATAAAAGCGCATATATTATAATGCCACCACACACGCTTAAACTTAACAAAAAGGCATAGGTATTGTTATATTGTTTTAAAAAGCTGTATAAAAACATTGCTATTATGCAATATGCAAACATCCCCACCCACTGCATTTTATAGCCCAAACACTTGTGTTATAGTTTCAAATAATACGCTTATTTGTGTAATTATCATCATAAGCACAACTATTAAGCCTGCAAGTGTTGTCATCATTGCTTGTTCTTCACGCCCCGAGCGAATTAAAAGCTGGTTTAAAACCGAAACAATAATACCTATTGCCGCAATGCGAAAAATAAAATCAATATCCATTATTTAAAACTCCTTATTATAAAAGCATTAATGCTATTGCGGCGCCCGCACAAAAGCCCAATGTTTTATAAAGTTTGCTTTGTTCTTTAGCCTTAATTTTTGCAAAATGTGCACTTTCGTTAAAATATTCTATTGTATACAAAAGTTTTTGCTCTTCCTCGTTCGAGTTTCCACTGCCTAAATTTATTAACTGGTTTTTTAATATTTCAAATTCATTTTTTAAAATATAATTATTATTTTCTTTGTAGAAATTGTTAATTGCAAAATTTAATTCGCTTTCAAATTGCACCGTTTTACACGCGGGCGGCTTTAGCGTAAAATATTTGTAATTATTATTAATAAAAGCTTGGGTTAAGATATATTGTTTTGTATCTTTTTTGTATTTAATATTATTTTTTATATTATTTAAAAAACTAATTATTTCAAGCAAAAGTTCCCCGCGTATTACATATTCGTTTCCTTTTTTCATGCCTGTTAATGTGCAAAAAAATATAACAAAAACACATCCCGACAGTTTAAACATCATCTGCAAGTTCTATCACCTCTTTTACTATTCCGGGGTTTTTCTTTCCGCTTAAAAAAATAATTTTATCGAATGAACCTGTTTTAATTAATTTTCTTGCTTGTGGGCGGCGTTTAAGAGCTTTTAAACTATCTCCATGCATGCTCACAATTATTTTAACGCCCGCATTAGCCACAATTTTCACAGCTTTTACATCTTGTTTGCTTGCTATTTCATCACATATTAAAACATCCGGCGCAAGGCCTTTTAAAGCATGCAACATTCCTATATGTTTTGGATAGCCTGATAATACATCGCAGTGCACCGGCAATTTCTCGCAAAAACCGCTTGTTCCCACAGGCAATATTTCAAAGCGTTCATCTACAACGCAGACATTCTTGTTTTGCATACTGTAAATATCTATAATATTTCTAAGTACGGTTGTTTTTCCGCTAGCCGGTTCACCCGCTAAAATTATTCCGTTTGTTTTCTCGTATAATATTTGTTTAATTTTTTCATCGCACGGCATTTTTCTTGTACGCGCAATTCGAATATTCAGTGTAGTTATATTTTTAATGTTTTCTATTGCATCTTCATTGCAAACAGCCGTGCCGCTAATTCCAACACGATGCCCGCCATTAAGAGGAATAAATCCCATTTTTATATATTCTTCATATGTGTGATGCGAAAAAGAGCAAAGCGCTTTAAAACACTCGTTTAGCATTTCATGGCTTACAATAAACGAATTGTTTGTTATTTCGTTTGTAATTATTGAATTTTTGCTAACATACCATATTTGATTAATACATTTAATTACTAATTGCCTATTGCTTCGCAATTTTATTTCACAAGCACTATGTTTAATATCTTGCGGAACATTATATAAAATATTTTTAATATAGCTTGGCAGCTGTTCAATTGCGCTATTAAAAGCAAAGGCTTTATCCATAATTTTTTACACTTCTTTCGCAATACTTGTTAAAGTTTATGAAACAGCAAAATAATATAGAACAAAAATTTGTATTTATTTATTGTTAAAAATATGTTATATTATTAATTAGTTTTTATAATAATTATTTAGAGGTGTAAAAAATTGAACAATTTAGCAAAAAATAAAATGAAGAGCGATTTATTCATTTTCTTTTTATTTATAGCATTTATAGCATTTGCAAACGGCTTAAGTGATAATGTTTTGGCAAACTATTTTAACGATGCATATAATGTTAGCGCACAAGAAAGAGCTTTTATAGAATTCCCACGTGAATTGCCCGGTTTTTTGTGTGTGTTTGTAATTGCGGCCCTCTCTTTTTTGGGTGATATACGAATTGCCATTTTGGCGCAAATTTTAGCATGCATAGGCATAACTGTTTTAGGTTTTTTTACTCCATCGTTTTCCATTATGCTAATTTTTCTTTTTGTTTACTCTTCGGGCATGCATATTTTTATGCCGCTTTCTGATGCAATTGGTATGCGATTATCCGAGCCCGAAAATGTTGGAAAAAGAATAGGCCAGTTTGGAAGCGTAAAAACGGCATTTGCATTTTTATCCGGCATATTAGTATTTGTAGGCTTTAGGTTTGGATTTTTTACTTTTAAAACACAAACTAAGTTAATTTTTATAATTAGTGGCGTTGTTTTTGCATGCGCCGCTGTTGTTGGAATAATTTTATACATAACAAATAAAAAAAATAGCCCAAACAATCAAATAACACAGCCCAAAAGAACTGTGTTTGTTTTCAGAAAAGAGTATAAATATTATTATTTATTAACGATTTTACACGGTGTTCAAAAGCAAATTGCATATGTTTTCGGCTCTTGGGTAATAATTTCGCTTTTGCTAAAAGGTGCCGATGTTATGTCTGTTTTAATAATAATCGGCAACTTTTTGGGTATTTTCTTTTTGCAATATGTTGGCAAATGGATAGACACAAAAGGCATACGCTTTATGATGTTTTTAGATGCGCTTACATTTATAATAATATACATAGTTTTTGGCATAGCGGTTTATTTAATTGTAGACGAAATTGTGCCGCAAAATTCTTGGATAATTTTTTTAATTTATGCACTTTTTATATTAGATAGGCTATCTATGCAAATTGGCATTGTAAAATCTGTTTATATGAAAAATATTGCGGTTGTGCCCGAAGATGTTACCAGGGCGCTTTCAACCGGCGTTAGCCTTGACCATGTAGTTAGCATAACCGCCGCACAAATAAGCGGTTTTATATGGGCATATTTTGGCCCGCATTGGGTATTTTTTGTTGCTGCGTTTTTCTCTTTAGGTAATTTATTGGTTGCTTTTAAAATTAAAGATGATATTAAAAAGAACTAAATTACACACATTGTTTTTTGTATTAACCCATCAATTATAAATTACACTTTGTAGCATAACGCAACACAAAAATCGTATTTTGGGTAAATATATTTTATATGGTAATATCGTACTATTTTAAATAAATAAAAAAAACAAAAAGCAATTTTCAATTAATCAGTAAACGTTCATAAACAATATTGAACGACGAAAAAGACGCAATATTAAAAACAAAAACCGCAAAAGGCATTTACCTTTTGCGGTTTTTGTTTTTTAAAATGCAATATATTAAATATTAATAAATTAAAACAGCGATAGCCATTGTTATAGCATATAAAATAGGTTGGTGCACCATATAAATAATTAAAGTATGTTTACCAATAAAAGCTATAGGAATTATTCCGTTTTTAAAGTATATTTCAAGTTTACCGGCTTTTTTTATATTTTTGTGAAAATAATACCCTGTTAAAAACAAAAAAATCCATGGCAGAATTGAAAAATAATCTGTAGAATAAAAATCGCTTGGCTGAAAACCAAAAAAAGCAGTTAAATAATTATTATAAAGTTGCTGTGGCAATGGTATTAGCTGTATGCTTTCAAAACCTAAATTGCCTCTGTTTACATTTTTTGTAATAATAAACGATAAAAAACTTATTATTATTCCTATTAGCGGCGGCACTTTTATTAAAATTTTATCCAACAAGCATGTAATAATAATTGCACTTCCGATAAAGGTTAGAATACCAAAAAGCACCCTATTTTGCGGCATTGCAATTATTGTTGCGGCGCTTATTATTATTCCGCAAATAAAAACTTTTATTCCATTTTTTAATGGTTTTTTTGAAAGTGAAAAACTAAAACCTGATATAAAAATAAATGTCCAACATATGCTTTGTTGCCAAATATAACCCGCGTTAGTTCTGTAAAATGGCACATCTACGCCCAAAATAAACACAATATCCCAAACAAAATGGTATAAAATCATATTGATAAGCGCGATGCCTCTTATTGTATCAATTAAAAGCAAACGCGCTGTTTTATTTTGCTTACTCATTACTTACCTCAAAATATCAGCCCTGTATTAAAGCTATTCCAATAGGCTTTATCATTTTCATATTGTTCAATTATCCATGTGACAGCGTTGTTTAATCCATCGTTTGAAAGTTCAAAGTTATTTCTTTTTATCAATGCTTCATCGGTTTTTTCCATGCACCAAGGGCATGGCCAAACAACAGCAAAAAGCACTTGCTTTTCCGTTTGCGTTTCATTTTCGATAGCATCGCTACTACATATAGCCGTTTTATCTTTGAATATTTTAAATCTCATGCCATCGTGTTCACTGCTGTAAGTGTTATTTTCATTAAAATGTTTAATATTATTTGTTTGAAATGTAAATTCACTTACCAAAATTACACCTCTAAACTTGGATTGCTCATTAACGCAAATCCTTCTTTCGTAAGTGCATTTTTAATTTCTTCTATTTGTGCATGGTCTTTAGTTTCAAGGCCAACTCTCAAACAACAGCTTGTTATAGCCATATTTGTATCGCTTTGATTATGATGAACGCTAACAACATTTCCGCCGCATTTGCTAATTATTTCACTAACGCCAAGCAGTTGCCCCGGTTTATCTTCAAGCGCAATGGTAAGTGTAGTGCTTCTTCCGCTCATTACAAGGCCACGTGTAATAACACGGCTTAAAATGTTCACATCAATATTTCCGCCACTAACAAGACATACTACATTTTTATTTTCAACATCTATTTTATTGTACATTGCAGCCGCAACCGCTATAGCGCCTGCGCCCTCAGCAACAAGTTTTTGCTTTTCCATAAGCGCCAAAACCGCAAAAGCTATTTCATCATCACTTACAGTTATCATTCCATCTACGTATTTATTAACAAGAGAGAATGTTAAATCTCCCGGGCGCTTTACGGCAATGCCATCGGCAAAAGTTGATACGTTTTTTGTTGAAACTTGCTCTTTTGCTTCAAAAGAATTTGCCATGCTTGGCGCACCTTGCGCTTGCACACCAAAAACTTTGCATTCTGGCCGCAATTTTTTCACCGCATATGCAATGCCGCTAACAAGGCCACCGCCGCCAACCGGCACAAGCACAATATCAACTTTTGGCATTTGTTCTAATATTTCAAGGCCTATTGTTCCCTGCCCAGCTATAACATCAACATCATCGAACGGGTGCAAGAATGTATAACCTTTTTCCTCTTGCAATTTTTTAGCATAATTGTATGCATCATCATATGCGCCTTTAACAAGGCAAACTTGTGCCCCGTAAGCTTTAGTTGCTTGCACTTTGCTGATAGGTGCACCATCGGGCATACAAATTATGCTTTTAATATTATTTTTTTGGGCAGCAAGGGCAACCCCTTGTGCATGGTTGCCCGCGCTGCTGGCAATTACACCTTTTTCTTTTTCCTCTTGTGAAAAACAGCTCATTTTATAATATGCGCCACGTAACTTAAAACTACCTGTAACTTGTAAGTTTTCTGTTTTCAAGTATAAATTACAAGTTTTATGTAAATTTGGTGCCGCAATCATATCTGTTTTTCTTGCAACATTTTTCAAGGTAAATGCAGCATGATATATTTTATCCAGTGTGAGCATTATTATCCCCTTTACTTTCTATTCCCTCTTTTTTAAAGCACACAAAAACGCACTTTTAAGTGTTAGGTTTTAACAAAACACTTACATTATAGTTTACCACTAAAATGCAAATTTAACAAGCGATATTAGGATAAATAATGAAAAGAAATTTGTATTATAAAGTATCTTTATATGCAATATTTAATTTAAACGTTATCGTTTATAAAAATTTTACACATGTATTATTATCAACACAACAAAATTAAAATATAACTCACCAAATACAATTAATCACTATTCAGTGTATCAGGGGTATTTGAAAAGAGGATAAAAAAGCAGGGGTTGATTTCTAAATCATCCCCTACTTTATAATATAATTTATTTTATTATATTGAATTATCAATTAGCTAGTAGCCCTAATATAATGTCGATACTACATAAAGCATTATTTTTTTTAAAAACATCATATTATTAACATAATATAATTATATTATAATAGATTTACCAGTCATTTCCTGTGGTTTTTCCATGCCCATAATTTGCAACATAGTTGGCGCTAAATCAGCTAAAACGCCATCTTTACGTAATTTTACATCACCCATGCCTGTTATTAAAAGGGGCACAGGGTTTGTTGTGTGTGCCGTAAAAGGTGATGTTTCACTGCCGTCGTACATTTTATCTGCGTTGCCGTGGTCTGAAGTTAAAAGCATTATTCCATTCATTTTTTCAATGGCATTTGCAACTTTTTCTACGCAATTATCAATTGCTTGCACCGCTTTAACCGCGGCATCAAACACGCCTGTATGCCCTACCATATCGCAATTTGCAAAGTTTAAAATTATAACATCATATTTGCCGCTCTCAATGCGTTTAACGCATTCATCGGCAACTTCATATGCGCTCATTTCCGGTTTTAAATCATAGGTTGCAACTTTTGGGCTTTCAATAAGTGCCCTATCTTCACCATTAAACGGCTCTTCCTTGCCACCGTTAAAAAAGAATGTAACATGTGCATATTTTTCTGTTTCTGCAATGCGCAATTGCGTTTTATTATTGTTTGCTAAGTATTCGCCCAAAACATTGTTTAAACTTTGAGGTTTAAAGGCAACTTGAACATTGGGCATAGTTGCATCATACTGTGTAAAACAAACATAATTTAGTTGCATAAAGCCATTTTTGCGCTCAAAGCCGTCAAAGTTTTCATCTACAAAAGTACGTGTAATTTCGCGCGCTCTATCAGGGCGGAAATTAAAGAAAACAACGCTGTCGCCCTCGCTTATTCTGCCGCCCTCGCATGTTATGCTGGGAAGTACAAACTCATCAAAAACTTCGTTTGCATAGCTGTTTTTCATGATTTGCTCGGGTGATGCTTTTTCCCCTACGCCCAAAACAATTGCATCGTATGCTTTATTAACACGCTCCCAGCGGTTATCTCTATCCATAGCGTAATATCTGCCTGTTATTGTGGCAATTTTACCAACGCCAATTTCTTTTATTTTTGCTTGTAACTCATCAATAAATTTTGCGCCGGAATCCGGTGGTACATCGCGGCCGTCCATAATAGCGTGCACATATACATCATTAAGGCCTGCATTTTTTGCAAGTTTTAAAATTGCATATAAATGCTCGTTGTGGCTATGTACGCCACCATCGGATAAAAGCCCCATTAAATGCAACGCTTTACCGCTGTTTTTTGCACTATTCACAGCATTATTAAGTGCATCATTTTCAAAAAAATCGCCATCTTTAATTGCTTTTGATATTCGTGTAAGCTCTTGATAAACAATTCTACCTGCGCCTATATTTGTATGCCCAACTTCGCTGTTGCCCATTTGCCCTTCCGGCAAACCAACTTCCATTCCGCTTGCGCTAATATTTACATTGGGATATTGAGAGAAAAGCTTATCGAGGAACGGCGTTTTTGCCGCAATAATTGCATTGCCGTATGTTTCTTCAGGCACCCAGCCAAAGCCATCTAAAATACAAAGAACTAAAGGTTTTTTCATTAAAAATACCCCGCTTATTTACTTGCGGCTGTAACAATTGCCGCAAAATCTTCAGCTTTTAACGACGCACCGCCAATTAAACCGCCATCTACATTCGGTTTAGATAATAGTTCATCTGCATTTGCCGCATTCATGCTTCCGCCGTATTGAATAGTAATTGAATTTGCAATTTCATTTGAATAAAGCTCGCAAAGCAAACGGCGAATTTCCGCACAAACTTCTTCGGCTTGCTGTGCTGTTGCTGTGCGGCCTGTGCCTATTGCCCAAACAGGCTCGTAAGCTATTATTACGTTTTTCATATCATCTGCGCTAAAGCCCAAAAGAGCAATTTTTGTTTGTAAACGCACAATTTCGTTTGTAATGCCTTGCTCACGTTCTGTTAAGCTTTCGCCAACGCATAAAATCGCAACCATTCCCGCATCAACAACTGCCCTTGTTCGCATGTTTACTGTTTCATTTGTTTCGCCAAAATATTGGCGGCGTTCTGAGTGGCCCGTTATTACATATTTTACACCCATTTCGCTTAGCATTTGTGCGCTTATTTCGCCTGTATATGCACCGTTTGCCGCAAAATGTACATTTTGTGCGCCAATTTCAATATTGCTGTTTTGTGTGCTTTCAATTGCCGCGTTTAAACTTGTAAAAGGTGCGCAAATTACAACATCACAACCTGCATTTTTCACAACAGGTGCCATTTGCGTTAAAAGTTCTTTTGTTTGTGCCGCATTTTGGTTCATTTTCCAGTTACCTGCAATAACTGCTTTGCGTTTAGATTTATCCATTTTAAACCTCCGTATAATGTGTTATTTAAAAAATACAGGATATGGGCTTTTCGCTTATTGGCCGCTATCGGCAATTCGAAAACCCATACCCTGCAAAAATTTATTATGTTAATGTGCGCCCATCTTATAATGCATTATAGTTTGGGCAAATTTTTACAGGCGTTAAATTAAGCCTCGGCAATGCATGCAATACCCGGCAACTCTTTGCCCTCTAAATATTCAAGGCTTGCCCCGCCACCTGTTGAAATATGTGTCATATCATCGGCAAAGCCAAGTTGAATTACAGCTGCTGCGCTATCACCGCCACCGATAACTGTTGTTGCATTTGTTTGCGCAAGCGCTTTTGCAACAACCCTAGTTCCCTCGGCAAGTACAGGGTTTTCAAAAACACCCATAGGGCCGTTCCATACAACTGTTTTTGCCTCTTGAACAGCTTTAGAGAAAATTTCTCTGGAATTAGGCCCAATATCAAGCCCCATGGCATCTGCCGGAATTTTATCAATATCAACATATTTTACATCAATTTTTGCATCTATTGGGTTTGGAAAATCACTTGCAATTGCAGTATCAACAGGCAAAAGTAAATTTACACCTTTTTCTTTTGCAAGTGCTAACATATTTTTGCAATAATCTAATTTTTCATTATCAACTAAAGATTTTCCAACCTCGTTGCCGTTTGCTTTAGCAAATGTATATGCCATGCCGCCGCCAATAATAAGCGTATCTACTTTATTTAGTAAATTTTCAATAACAGTTAGTTTATCGGCAACTTTTGCACCGCCTAAAATTGCAACAAATGGGCGTTCGGGGTTATTAACCGCATTGCCTAAATATTTAATTTCTTTGCTCATTAAATATCCAACCGCAGTTTCTTTTATATACTCTGTAACGCCAACCGTAGAGCAATGTGCACGGTGAGCCGAGCCAAAAGCATCGTTCACGAAAATATCTGCAAGGCTTGCAAGTTCTTCGCTGAATTCTGATATATTTTTGGTTTCTTCTTTTCTAAAGCGTGTGTTTTGTAACAAAACAACATCGCCATCATTCATTGCATTAACTGCCGCTTTTGCATTTTCGCCAACAACATTGTCATCGTTTGCAAAAACAACTTTTGTGCCTAAAAGCTCTGCTAAACGAACTGCAACAGGGGCAAGTGAAAATTTATCTTCAGCACCATTTTTAGGTTTGCCTAAATGGCTACATAAAACTAATTTTCCGCCATTTTCAATTAGCTTTTTTAAAGTTGGCAACGCCGCTGTAATACGGTTATCGTTTGTAATAACGCCATCTTTCATCGGTACATTAAAATCGCAACGCACTAAAACGCGTTTGCCTTTAACATTAAGATTTTCTACTGTTTTTTTATTAAGTGTGCTCATAAATTTTTTATGCTCCTTCTTTGCATTTAAACAATAATAATTAATATATTTGTTATTTACCCATAACATTATAATATTTTTTATATATTAAAGCAATAGTTTTTGTCATTTTTTTAACAAAATACAAATATTTTTTATTATTGTTGCAAATAATTGGTTTAAATAACATTAGCCGTGTTTATTTTGCGCTGATATATATTGATATTATTTCCTCAATAGTTTCATTTGGAGTTTTCCCGTTAGTATAAACGATATATTTTGCAACTTTTTTATTTGTAAACGAGTTAATAAATATACGGTTTAATATCTTTTCTGCTTCTTCATCACCAATTCGTTTATCAAGAATTTCAATTGATTTTTGATTATCATTACAAGGCATCAGCAAAAAAACATGTTTTTCTTTTTGCATTAATTGAATAAATTCTTTTACTTGATTTTCATCTTCGTAAACACTTTGGCCACCGCCGAATTCAATAACGGCATTATTGTTGTTAGAAATAATAGTTTTAACAGCCTTTAACTCAAAAGGTTTTTGATATAAATACCACCCTTTTATTCCGTTTAAATCATATTCTTTTTCGGCAATTTCTTCTGAGTATCCCATTTCAGGATACATTAGTTGCCGCTGTTCGTCCATATCAACATGAGTTTTCTTCAGTTTTTCGGATAATTCTTTACAAATTGTTGATTTGCCCGTGCGTATAGGCCCAATAATAATTATGTTCGAATTAATATTATTCACCTTTCCTTTATTTTTCATTTTCAGCCAATAACTTAGCCTTACAACTTTCAAGCGCTTCAAGTTCTGTTTTGGGAAGTTCCGGGTATTTTGGGCTACACTCTTGCAAAGTTTTTACCACAATTTCAGAAACCAAATATCTTGTATACCATTTTTGGTCTGCCGGCAAAATATACCAAGGGGAATGTTTTGTTGCCGTATTTTCAATGGCTTCTTCATATGCATGCATATATTTTTTAAAATAAGCGCGCTCTTTTAAATCCGATGATGAAAATTTCCAGTTCTTGCTCTCATCATCAATGCGTGAAAGAAAACGCTTTTTTTGCTCTTCTTGCGAAACATGCAAAAATATTTTAACAATTCTATATGAATTTTCATATAAATATTCTTCATAGTTTCTTATTTGGCTGTACCTTTTATCAAAAAACTCTTTTTCGGTTTTATCTATACAGCGCGTCGCCATTTTATACCTGTTTTGTAAATTATGAACACGCACCACAAGAACATCTTCATAATAAGAGCGGTTTAAAATACCAATTTTTCCGCGAACCGGCAGCGAAGAATGTGCACGCCATAAATAATCGTGTGAAAGCTCTTCAATGCTTGGCTGTTTAAAGCTAACAACTTCTACGCCCTGGGGGTTTAATGGGCCTATTACATGTTTAATGGTGCTGTCTTTTCCGGCGGCATCCATTGCTTGTAAAACAAAAATCACGCCCTCTTTTCCATCTGCATAAAGTTTATCTTGCAATTGTGCCATTTTAATTTGGTTCTCTTTAAGTTTTGCAAGTATTTTTGTTTTCTCAGCTTTATCCTCTTTACTGTCTGTTGAATAATTTGATAAGTTGATTTTTTTGCTTGAATTAACGAAATATTGTTTTAAATTCATAAATATGGTCATTCCTTTCTTCTACGTTTCAAGGCACAAAATAATTATATAAGTTAGTTGTATTTGTGCCTTGTTTTTCGGTTACAAGGCTTGCTCTTCAAAAAAATATTTATTTAATTTAGAAAATTTAAAATTAATTATTAAATTTTCAAACTCCTTTTGAACATGTTAAAAAGGATAAATCGGCTTTATTACATTATATGTTTTACAAAAAATATTTCAGGTTATTTATTTAACTGCTAAACTTTTTTCGGTTATTCTTACAGCTTCGTGGCATAGTTGTTCACAGCCAAATTCCCCCGGCTTGCCTTTTAAATTTTTTTGAATTTTTAAAAGCTCTTCGCATTGAGTGCTTCCGTATTTTTCTTCAAACTCTTTAAACATCTCTTGCATAAATACTCTACTTTTTGCTTTTTCATTAAAACTAGGCAAGCCTAAAGTAGATTTTGGTTGTTTTAGGCCATTATATACCATTAACATTGCACATAAAGCACCACATGTTTGCTTTGTTCCGGCAATTCCGCCTCCAAAACCTTCCGCCAACTTTTTTAAGGTTTTTTCAGGTATGTTTAACTCTTGCGCAAAACTACATGCAACTGCTTGTGCGCAATTATAATTTTTTTTAAGTAAACTTGAACATTTTTGTGTTTTTGTCATATTTATCCTCTTTATAGTTATTACTTATTGATATTTTGTAAGGTGTTGTTTATTTTCAAATTATATATTCCCATTTACCAAACAAATATATATTAAAGTTTATATATTTATTATATACTAATTTATTTAAATAAAGCAACAAATTATCAATAATAAATGAATTTTAAAATTATGAATTAAATATTAAGTTTGTTAATTTTTTTTTATATTTTAAAATCTCTCTTGACATTACAAAAAAGACGTGTAAAATAAAATTAGCACTCAACACACTAGAGTGCCAAAACAAACCCCGAAAGCTGAGTGATATCTAACCATGGATAACAGAAAACAGCAAGTTTTAACAGCAATTGTAAGGCTATACAGTACAGATGGCGAGCCGGTTGCAAGCACAGTTCTTGCAAAGCATTTACGAATGTCTGTTTCAAGCGCAACATTGCGCAATGAAATGTCGGCGCTAACTAAACTGGGGCTTTTACTTCAACCACACACAAGTGCAGGCAGAATACCAAGCCCTGAGGGTTATAGGTATTATATTGATAATTTGCTTGAAAACAACACACAATTAAAAAAGAGCGAAAAACAACAAATTAATAATTTATTTGCCGAGATGGATTTAAACCCTGAACATTTAACGGCACACAGCGCAAAGGCAATTTCACAAATTTGCGATTTTGCCGCACTTGTTTTAACCCCGGAAAACGCCAATACATGCGCAGCGCATTTTAATGCGGTACAAGTTGGCCTTTACACTGTTGCCGTACTTTGTGTAACAGATGTTGGCGGCGTTAGCACACGAACAGCAAAACTGCAAACCCCTTTACAAAACGGCGATATTGAAATTTTAAATAAAATTTTAAACAAATACCTTGTTTTTACAAATCCGGCAGATATTACAATATCCATTTTACAAAATGCCATTTATGAAATGGGCGAGCGCGCCTCGGCACTTTTACCTTGCATCGACGCAGCACAAAAACTTCTTTCTGCCGCCGGAAAAGCAAAACTATACTGCACAGGGCACGACAAATTGTTGAAATACAATAATTACCATTTTGACACCACCGAAACTAGCCTTAGAAATTTAATGGCTTTTATGGCAGACGAAAAAGCCATTAGGCATTATTTAACACAAAATTCAGCTAGCACAAATATACTTTTAGGCGAGGATATCACAGCCTACCCTATGCCCGGCTACTGCATAATAAGCAAACAATATATCGCCGGCGGTGGGCGAAAAGGAACTATTGCAATAATTGGCCCTGCACGTATGCAATATAAAGAAAACATACAAAAACTTGAATATTTCGCAGGCATTTTAAGCGAATACATTTCAAATAAAACTTAGAGGAGAATAATAAATATGGTGCAAGAAGAAAACAATAACATTATACATGAAGATGATAAAAACACACAAAACAATAACGGTGAAAAAGAAAGTGAACAAATGCCCGACACCGCTAAAAAACCGCAAAAAAAAGCAAAGGCAAATTCAAATAACGAAACACAATTAAGCGCACTTAAAACCGAAAACGAAAAACTTACTAAAGAACTTGAAACAACAAAAGAAACACTTTTAAGAACCGCTGCAGAGTATGATAATTTCAGAAAGCGCAGTGTACGCGAAAAAGATTCATCGTTTTCAAGTGGTTTATCACATTCGGTTGAGAAACTTTTACCTGTACTTGATACATTAATTTTAGCCGTAAACGTTGAAACAACAGATGAAAACTTTAAAAAAGGTGTGCAACTTACCCTAGACCAATGCTATAAAAGCTTTGAGGCTTTGGGCGTTAAACAAATTGATGCTTTAAATAAAGAGTTCGACCCTAATATGCACTCGGCTGTTATGCAGCAGCCTGCAGAGGAGGGCGTTGAAAGTGGCACAGTAACACAAGTTTTACAAGCAGGTTATATTTTAGGCGATAAAGTAATTCGCCATGCAAGCGTTGCGGTTGCAAATTAATAAGCCCCACATTGAAAAATGTGTTGCGATAGAAACGTTTTAGTTTAAGCAAATAAAATAAACGGTGTTTTAAAGGCTTAAACAAAAACCGAAAATCAGTTTTTAACTGAAACGAAGATAAATTTTAAACAAAACATATATAAGGAGATTTTAATTATGGGAAAAATTATAGGTATTGACCTTGGTACAACAAACAG
>CAYJGM010000031.1:18086-21608 GCA_964369495.1 uncultured Bacteroides sp.
TGTTGCCGTTATGGAAGGCGGCGAGCCTGTTGTAATAACAAATGCAGAAGGCGCACGCACAACCCCATCTGTAGTGGGTTTTGCAAAAAACGGTGAAAGGCTTGTTGGCCAAGTTGCAAAACGTCAAGCTATCACAAACCCCGATAGAACAATTTCATCTATCAAACGCCACATGGGCACAGATTACAAAGTGGATATCGACGGCAAAAAATATACGCCGCAAGAAATTAGCGCAATGATTTTACAAAAACTTAAAGCAGATGCTGAAGCATATTTGGGCGAAAAAGTAACAGATGCAGTTATAACCGTGCCGGCTTATTTTAACGATAGCCAACGCCAAGCAACAAAAGATGCCGGCGCAATTGCAGGCCTTGAAGTAAAACGTATTATAAACGAGCCAACAGCCGCGGCGCTTGCATATGGCGTTGATAAAGAAAACGACCAAAAAATTATGGTTTACGACCTTGGCGGCGGCACATTCGACGTTTCAATTATTGAAATGGGCGATGGCGTTACTGAAGTTTTAGCAACAGCCGGCGACACTCGCCTTGGCGGCGACGATTTTGACGATGCTGTTATCGATTGGATGGCGGCCGAGTTTAAAAAGGAAAACGGTGTTGACCTTAAAGCAGATAAAATGGCGGCACAGCGCTTAAAAGAAGCCGCAGAAAAAGCAAAAATAGAGCTTAGTGGCGTTGCAAGCACAGCAATTAATTTGCCCTTTATAACAGCAGACGCCAGCGGCCCAAAACATCTTGATATGAACTTAACACGTGCAAAATTTAATGAATTAACAGCAGATTTAGTTGAGCGCACAATGGGCCCAACACGCCAAGCGCTTAAAGATGCAGGCCTAAAACAAAGCGAACTTCAAAAAGTACTGCTTGTTGGTGGTTCAAGCCGTATTCCTGCGGTTCAAGACGCGGTTAAAGATTTCATGAAATTAGACCCCAGCAAAGGCATTAACCCCGATGAATGTGTTGCTGTTGGCGCAGGCATACAAGGCGGCGTTTTAGGCGGCGATGTTAAAGGCGTACTTTTATTAGACGTTACACCTCTAAGCCTTGGCATTGAAACTATGGGCGGTGTTAGCACAAAAATCATCGAACGCAATACAACAATTCCAACAAAGAAAAGCCAAGTTTTCTCAACCGCGGCAGATAACCAACCGTCTGTTGAAGTTAATGTACTTCAAGGCGAGCGTGAATTTGCACGAGACAACAAATCATTAGGTGTTTTCCATTTAGACGGCATCGCTCCGGCACCTCGTGGTGTTCCACAAATTGAAGTAACTTTCGATATAGATGCAAACGGTATTGTAAATGTTAGCGCTAAAGATAAAGGCACAGGAAAAGAACAAACAATCACAATAACATCTTCAACAAACATGAGCAAAGACGACGTTGAAAAAGCCGTTAAAGAAGCAGAACAATATGCAAATGAAGATAAAATTCGCCGTGAAGAAGTTGATATGCGCAACGGTGCCGACCAAATGGTTTTCCAAACAGAAAAAGCCATGAATGATTTAGGCGATAAAATTAGCGATGATGAAAAAGCTGATATAACAACAAAAATTGACGCATTAAAAGAAGCGCTTAAAGGCACAGATAACGAGGCAATTAAAGCTAAACAAGAAGAATTGCAAAAAGCATTCTACGCAATTAGCGAAAAAATGTATCAACAATCAGGTGCAGACGCACAAGCGAGCGCCGAGCAAGCACCACCGGCCGACGACAATGTAGTTGATGCCGATTTCAAAGAAGTATAAAATTAAAATATAAATTGTAATTTAAGCGAATAACGACGATATTTTTAATAAGAACAACTTATAATTTTATTAAATCCAAATTTAATAGCAATTTACCCCGCGCCCTATTTTGAGCGCAGGGTAAATTGCTGAAATATGTTTATTATTATCACGTTATAATAATATTTTCTAGTTTTACTAAAACAATGCAAAACGATAATTTAACTCCCCTACCCCTATTTGTAACGAAAAATGCGTATTATATTAAAACGCATTTAATTATTTAACACATATTGTGTTTACTTATAAAAAATTAAGTGGTGAATATATGGCTGATAAAAGAGATTATTACGAAGCGCTTGGAATTGCAAAATCCGCAAGCGACGATGAAATAAAAAAAGCATATCGAAAACTTGCAAAAAAATATCATCCCGATGTCAACAAAAACAATAAAACCGCTGAATCTAAATTTAAAGAAGTCAGCGAAGCGTATGAAATTTTATCTGATGGTTCAAAAAAATCACGTTATGACCAATATGGTCATGCGGGTGTAGACCCCCAATACGGTGGCGGTGCCGGCGGATTTGGTGGCGGTTTTGGCGGTTTTGACGACATAGATTTAGGCGATATTTTTGGAAGTTTTTTTGGTGGCGGAAGCCAAAGACGTTCAAGCAATGCACCTCGCAAAGGAGAGACTATTCATCTTGAGATGATGATTTCTTTTGAAGAGGCTGCATTTGGATGTGAAAAAGAAATTACAATAAACCGTGTGGAAAATTGTGATGATTGTTCTGGTAGCGGTGCAAAAAAAGGCACGTCCCCTACTACTTGTCCAAATTGTGGCGGTACAGGTCAAGTTAAAACAGCTCAAAGAACACCACTTGGTGTGTTTCAATCAACTTCTACATGTAGCAGTTGTTCTGGAAAAGGTAAAATTATAAATGACCCTTGTAACACATGCCGTGGCAATGGAAAAATACGCAAATCTCATAAATTATCTGTTAAAATCCCTGGTGGTATTGACGATGGTCAAAGTATTCCACTAATTATCACAATCGGAATAAGACCACATCCATTGTTTACACGTCAAGGTTTTGATGTAATTTGTGAAATGCCTATATCATTTACACAGGCTTCTCTCGGTGATAAGCTTACAGTCCCTACAATTGACGGAAAGATTGAATATTCCATTCCTGAGGGCACACAGACTGGTACTATATTCCGCATGAAGGGTAAGGGTATAACTCATCTAAACGGACGCGGTAAGGGTGACCAATATGTTAAAGTAAATATTGAAGTACCTCGCCATTTAACTCAAGCACAGAAACAACTTTTACGTGAATTTGATGCCTCATATACAGATGAAAATCTTTCAGAGCGCAGCTCTTTCTGGGATAAAGTAAAAACATTTTTTAGCTCATAATATAAGGGTGTGATACAATATCACACCCTTTTGCTTTCAAAAGATACTGATTATAAATAATCAAGTTCATCTTTGTCTTTTTTTGATTTTTTATTTCTTTGTGCCAATTCGTCAAGCTCATCCGAGTCATCGCTATACATTTTATCTTTTTTATAAAGCACAAAAACAGGTAAAATACTTACACCCAGTAAAAAATCACTTGAATACAAATCGTTAAAAATTGCTCTTACCAACATATTTTTTGAGATTTGAGCACTGATACTTGGAATTTGCGATAAGCTTAAAATAGCATTTTGAAAAATTTCAAAATTGTATAGCACCACTACTGCTGCCATAAAGCCCAAAAGCAATG
>CAYJGM010000032.1:0-21048 GCA_964369495.1 uncultured Bacteroides sp.
TATTGCTATCGAGGGATTTTAAGTCCCTTGTGTCTGCCGATTCCACCACAGCGGCTAATGTTACCTAAATAATTATATAATATTGCTTTATCTTTGTCAATGCTTTTTTGCAAATACAGCATTAATTTTAATAAAAAATGTATTATTTTTCGACAATATTTTTATTTGCGCTAAGCTAAACTATAACAAGGGGTGTTATAGCCGTGCAAAATATTGTTTATGTTGATTTGTTAATAATTATAAATGCTATAATATCGTATTTTTTACTTAAGCTTTGCACATGTTTTACACAACAAAACCCGGGGGTTTTTCGCTTATGTGCCGCAAGCTTTGCCGCAGGGTTTTCCTCTGTTAGTTTGTTTTTACCATTTAATAATTTTATTATGTTAGTAATTAAAATTGCATGTGCGGCAATTATTGTATTAATATGTTTTAGTTTTAAAAATATTCGTGTTTTTATAAAAATGCTTATTATTTACATAATGTGTAATATTGCGCTTGCAGGTGTTGTTTTTTTACTCGTTAGCCTTGGCGCAAAAAATATATCGTATGATAATTTTAATTTTTATATTAATGTATCGCCTGTTTTATTGATTGCGTGTATTTTAATTATGTATATTTCATTGCAAATATTCTCATTTGTGTTTGGCAAAATTGCGCCAAAGCAAAGGGTTGGTTTTTCTTTTGAAATTGATGATAAAATAATAAAAGGAACTGCCTTAATTGACACAGGAATGAATATAAAAGACGTTATGACAGGTAAAAACATTGCACTTTGCAGTTTTATAAGTTTAAAAAACCAACTGCCATCACAAACAAAAGTTGCGTTAAATAATTATTTTATTAATCAAAATTTAACTGTTGGCTTATGGCTTATAAGTGTTAAAACAGCAAATGGTTTATGCATGCTTCCGGCACTTAGTGTTAAAAAGTTAAATTTATTTAATATGCAAATTGTTACAAAGCAGCAATGCTTTAGTGAAACGGTGCTTGTGTTTACTAATGAAATAATAACCGATGATGCCGTGCAAATGCTAATAAACCCGGATAATATTTAGCACACAATATCAAGGTTTATTGTAGCTTATATTTAAAAATAAAAATAAATTTTATTAAACATAATTATTACGAAAAATAATTATGTTTGAAAGGAAAGCATAAAATGAAAAAAATAATTTATAAAATCAGGGTATTGCTTTATTTTGTTTTAAATAATATTAAATTACCTAATTATAGTTATTATATAAATGGCCCGGAAGTTTTACCACCGCCGCTTACCAAAGAAGAGGAAATAGTGATTTTCAAGGGCCTTAGTGAGGGCAAAAAAGAATGTAAAGATTTACTTATAGTGCATAATTTGCGCTTGGTGGTTTATATTGCAAAAAAATTTGATTGTGCCACTGCGAGCGTTGAAGATTTAATAAGTATTGGCACAATTGGCCTGATAAAAGCAGTGAACACATTTCAACCTGAAAAAAATATTAAGCTTGCAACATATGCAAGCCGTTGTATAGAAAATGAAATTTTAATGTATTTGAGAAAAAGCACAAATAAAAGGCAAGAAAGCAGCATAGATGAGCCCCTTAACACAGATGGCGACGGAAACGAACTGTTACTTTCCGATATCTTAGGAACCGACCAAAACGATATTAGCAATTCGCTTGAAGAAACAGCCGAAAAAAACATGCTTTTGCAAGCTGTTCTAAGATTACCGGAAAGAGAAAAAAATATTATGCAATTGCGCTTTGGAATTGGCGGCTTTGAAGAACACACACAAAAAGAAGTGGCCGACGAAATAGGCATATCGCAAAGTTATATTTCAAGAATTGAAAAAAAAGCACTGCAGAAATTGAAAATTAGCCTTAAAGAATAACAGGTAATATTTACCGATAAGCATTTTAAATCAAAAATGATGCATACTCTCTTTAAAGGGAGAGGATGCAATGGGCACATATTACCAAAAAGTAGAAATTAGTGGAATTGATACGGCAAAACTACCCATTTTAAAAGAAAATGAAAAAATACAGCTTATAATAAAGGCACAAAATGGCGATGATAAGGCAAGGCAAGAGATGATTTATGGAAATTTACGCTTAGTGCTTAGTGTTGTACAGCGTTTTTCATCGCGCTGCGAAAACATGGACGATCTTTTTCAAGTTGGCTGTATTGGCCTAATAAAGGCTATAGACAATTTTAATGTTTCGCTTGGGCTTCGTTTTAGCACTTACGGCCAGCCAATGATAGTGGGCGAAATACGTAGATTTTTAAGAGATAATAACTCTGTTAGGGTTAGCCGCTCTGTTAGAGATACTGCATATAAAGCTATGCAGGCGCGTGAAAAATTGCAAAAACAACTCGGAAGAGAGCCGAGTATTGCAGAAATTGCAAAAAGCATTGATATACCGCTTAATAATGTTACAATTGCAATGGAATCTATAATTGAACCTGTTTCATTATACGAGCCTGTTTATAGCGACAATAACGGAGACACTCTTTGTTTGTTAGATCAAGTTGGCCAAAGCAAATGCGAGGATAACTGGATATGTACCATGCAAATGCGCCAAACGGTGCAAAAATTATCGCAAAGAGAACGCAAAATTATTACACTTCGCTATTTATTCGGTAAAACACAAGTTGAAGTTGCAAGTGAAATAGGAATTAGCCAAGCGCAGGTTAGCCGCCTTGAAAAAAATGCGCTATCACGTATAAAAAAAGAAATTTAAATTAATATAACACAAAAAACTATTGTTGTAAAAAATGCACCATTGCACAGGTATATTAACTGCTGTGCGATGGTGCATTAAATGTATTATATGTTTTTATTTTCAATGTCGCTAATTCTTTTTAAAATATTTTCTATTTCATCTTTAATAATATTTGGGTAGTCACGTTGGTCTAGCTCGTCGCTTGCAGGGGTAACTTTGTTGCCATTAATTCTTACAACTTGTGCCGGTATGCCAATAACCGTTGAATTTGCAGGCATACATGCAAGCACAACGCTATTTGCACCTATACGGCAACCGTGCGCTATGCTTATCGGCCCCAGTATACTGCTTCCCGCGCCAATCAGAACGTCATTTCCTATGGTTGGGTGGCGTTTGCCCTCGTGTTTGCCTGTGCCACCAAGCGTTACGCCGTGGTAAATTGTTACATTATTGCCAATTTTAGCTGTTTCGCCTATTACAACACCCATGCCGTGGTCTATAAACAAATTTTTGCCAATTTTTGCGCCGGGGTGTATTTCAATACCGGTAAATGCTCGTGTTGTTTGGCTAATTAATCTTGCGAAAAACCGCAATTTAATTTTATAAAAAAAATGGGAAATTCTATGCCAAAAAAGGGCGTGAAAACCGGGATACAGCAAAACAACTTCAAGAATATTTCTTGCTGCAGGGTCTTTTTTTAATATATTTTTTGCATCTGAATATAAGCTCATTTTTCACCTACCAATAAAATATGCGATGGAAAACAACAAAAATAAATGTGCGGGGTAAAAGGTATACATTAAATATTTTGGCAATGCTTTTCCTTTTTTTCCATTATAAAAATAAATTAAAACTAAGCCGAAAACAGAAAATGCCTGTAGAATAGAACTTTGAATGGCATAACTAAATGCATTAATAAAATTTTCACCCAGTTTTAAATTAATGATAAAATATTCTGAAATTTTGCCAAAAATAAGCCAAAAAGCTACGCAAAGCAGCATGGTTTTTTTATTATGCCTTAAAATATAAAACAAAATTATTATAATTACGCCATAAGTTGCATAATCGCTATTAATAAAATTTGCGCTTAGAACAATTATTAAAACACAAAGCAATCGAATAAAAAAATTGCCTTTATATTTTTCTATAAAATAAAGCGCTAAATACCCCAATAATAATGTGAAAAATATATTTTGCGCACCAAATTCTAAAATAGTATTATTAAATGCTATATCGAAAAAAACTTCGCTTAGCAAAGCAAAACATAAAAGCCTAATTATAAAATTACGATGGCTTTTTGTGTAAATAAAACCCTGCGTTAGCAAAAACGCATAAATAACAAACGCAATTCGCCCGAAAATGCGCATGTAAAATGTTTGCTCGCTATATAAAATAAAATTATCTGTGCCATCGTATTGCATTGTAATAACAGGCATTACTATAGCGCCGAAATGGTCGCAAAACATGCTTAACACAGCTATTAATTTTAATATTGCGCCGCTTAAAGGTAAATAATTGTTATGGTTGAGGGTTTTATTAAATTGTGTGTTCATTGTTTATTGTAAGTTAATTATATTGTAAAACTTGGTATAGTATATAGCATATAGCCTAAACTTACACCAAAATTTTACTTTAGACTATATGCTAAGGGTTAATATTTTTGAAACTACAAAATATTATGTGCTAAATTTTACATGTAATATCATTTCTTTTTATTTTTCTTTTGTTTTTTTGTGTTTTTGTCTTCTTTATCTTTGCCTTTTTCGGTTTTGTTTTTGTTTTCCTTTTGCACTATGCCGCTTAACGGCAATAAATATTTTTGGGCATACATATCAATATGTTCGTTATAATTTTCATGTTTGCCTGTGTGCATGGCGTTTCGTAAACTGTGCAAATCTGTGCTGTCTACATTTAATGAAGATGCAATTATGCGCGAGGCAACATTCGAACAATGGTCTGATAAACGCTCGAGAGTGGTAATAATTTCAAGGAAAATAACACCGCTTTGTATATTACATAAACCATTTTGTAAGCGCAATATATGTTTGTTGCGTAAGTTATGGAAAATTTCATCAATGGTTTCTTCAAGCGGTTCTACATACATTGCCGTTTGCACATCACCGTTTAAAAATGCCTCGTTAGTAAGAGCTAATATTTCTTGTATTGCATTATTTACAATTGTAAGTTCTTGCATAGCCGAAGATGAAAACTTAATTTTTTTGTCGTATATTTCCTCGGAACGGTCAATTAAATCAACACAATAATCTCCAATGCGTTCAAATTCAATAATATAATTTATATAATCGCTAACTTTTCTGCTATCGTCGTCGTTTAAGGATTTATCGGTAATGTCAACAAGATAATTTCCCGCTTCAACTTCTAATTTATCAATAATTGCCTCACGTTGGTTTGCAAGGTTTTTTTGCTCTGCGTCGTAATTAAAAAGCAGTTCTGCGGCTACAGTGAAATTATGCTTTGAATAATCTGCCATTGTGTAAATAGCTGTGTGTGCCTGATTTAATGCCAATGCAGGCGAAGAAAGCAAGCGTTTTTCAAGAGCGGGCATTACTAGGTGTTTATTCAAATCGGCTTCATCTTCTTTAATTGTTGCATAAGCAAGTTTAGAAAATAGCTTTGTAAACGGCAAGAACACCAAAGTTACACTAATATTAAAAATTGTGTGGAAATTAGCTATGTCGCCCATGCCTATATAGTCATTCCACCATTCGAAGTTAAAAATTGCTTTTAGCGTATAAATTATACCTAAAAATAAAAGCGAGCCAATAATATTAAAATACAAATGAACAAAAGCGCTTCGTTTTGCAGCTTTCGATGCACCGATAGATGCAATTAATGGCGTTGAACATGTGCCAATGTTTTGCCCAAGAATAATAGGAATTGCACTGCCCCAGGTTATAACGCCTGTAACCGAAAGCGCTTGTAAAATACCAACTGAAGCAGAAGAGCTTTGCACTAATATTGTAACTAATGTGCCGGCAAGTACGCCTAAAATTGGGTTTTGTAAGGTAGTGAACAGTTGTTCGAATAATGGTGAGGTTTCAAGTGCTTCAACGCTGTCTGTCATAATTCCCATACCAATGAACAAAAGACCAAAACCAAATAAAATTTGCCCTATGTTTTTCTTTGCGTTGTTTTTTATAAACATAAATAATATCATGCCTATAAAAGCTAAAACAGGTGCAAACGAGGATGGTTTTAGCAATTGCATAACAGCACTTGTGCCTGTAAGTTCAGAAAGGCGAACAATTTGCCCTGTTATGGTTGTTCCTATATTTGCGCCCATGATTACGCCTATTGCCTGCGGCAATTTCATTATGCCGGAGTTTACAAGCCCAACTATAATTACTGTTGTGGCAGAACTTGATTGTATTAACGCTGTAATTACAGTGCCAAGAATAACACTGCGCAAAGGCGAACCCGTAAGTTCTTGTAAAATACTTTCAAGCCTACTGCCTGCGGTTTTTTCAAGGCCGCTGCCCATTATACTTATACCATATAAAAATAAGGCAAGCCCGCCAAGCATTGTTAGAATGTCAAAAATTGTCATAATTTCCCTCGCACATAATAAGATTTTGGTTAAAATTAAACGGCTGTATTTTAAATAATAAAAAATAACCCAAACATGCTAAATTTCCGTTAATTTTAAAAAGGTGAACATTGATTTTCGTAAAATAGTGTAATATTATTCATTTATGCTTAATACAACGCCTGCCGGTGCGCAAATTGCCTCATCAAAAGTGTGCGATTGCCAACCGTAATTTTCACACACATGGTCGGGGCAAACGCTGTTTATAAAGCGCGCGCGTTTATCTTTAACCTCTATGGTGAAATCTAAATTCGCGCCGGTTTGCGTTGTGAATTCGTGAATTTTGTTCTCGTTTAAATCAAGGTAAATTGTGTTACCGCCCACTATGTTAATAACGGCATTAGTACCTTGTTCACGGTTTTGGAGCATTAAGATAAAAATTATTGCCGCAATAATTAAAATAACTAAAGTGAAAATAATATTTATAATATTTTTTTGCATTTTTTATCCTTACATATTGTATGTTGGTTTTTATTATACTATAATATTTATTAAATTAACAGTAAAAAATAATAAACTAAGGAGAATTAAATGGCTTATATATTTGATAATGATAAATTAATGAAAGAAATTGATGAGTTTGTTGCCAATAACGAAAAATTAGTTGTAAGGGATATTAAAACCTTGGTTGATATACCAAGCGTTGAAGATGCGCCACAAGATGGTGCGCCTTTTGGCATAAATGTAAACAATGCGCTTATAACCGCGCTGGAAATGGCAAATGCAATGAATTTGCAAACTTGCAATATGGATGGTTATTTTGGGTATGCGGATTTAATAGGGGATAGCGATAAACAAATTGCAACCATAGCGCATTTAGACGTTGTACCGGCCGGAAACGGTTGGGATAGCGACCCGTTTGGCTGCATAGAAAAAGAGGGTTACCTTATTGGTAGGGGAGTGCACGATAATAAAGGCCCGGCTGTATTAACCTTATATGCCGCAAAATTTTTTAAAGAGCGTGCGCAAAAATTACCATATACTTTGCGAATAATGCTTGGAACAAATGAAGAGAGCGGAATGCAAGGGCTTAATTATTATTTAAAGCATGAAAAACCGCCCGAATTTTGTTTTACACCCGATGGTAATTTTCCCGTAGGGTTTGGCGAAAAAGGGCTTTATTCCGGCACGCTTTACAGCGATGTTTTAATAGGAAATATATTGCAATTTGAAGGCGGCGTTGCCAATAACGTTGTGCCCGACAGGGCCTTTGCCGTATTAAATAAACCGCAAAATATGCCAAGTGAAACCGAATATGTAAAAATTGAAGACTTAAACGATGGAACAATAAAGCTAAACGGCTTTGGAATAGGCGGGCATGCTTCTATACCCGAGGGAACAATTAACGCAATAGCATTATTGGTTAAATTTATGCTGGATAACAATTTGTGTACCGAAAAAGAAAACGAATTTTTAAATATGCTTTATAACATAATTAGCGATACAACCGGAAAAAATATAAATATAAATGCAACCGATGATATTTTCACACCATTAACTTGTGTTGGTGGCGTAATAAAATTTGAAAATAATATTATAAGCCAAACATTTGATATTAGATACCCAACATCAATAACAGCGCAGCAAATTACGCAAAATTTCAACGAAAATGCAAAAAGTGTAGGCGCAAAATATGAACCGCAAAGAGAAAACGTGCCGTTTGTAACAAGCGCAAACAGTAAAGAAGTTATAGCACTTTGCCAAACATATAATGAGATTAAAAACAAAAACGACAAACCATTTACAATGGGTGGCGGAACATATGCAAGGCATTTTCCAAGGGCAGTTAGTTTTGGCCCACATGAAACAAAAGAGGTTTTCCCAAGTTTTGTTGGCACAATTCATGGCGCAAACGAGGGCATGAAAATTGAAGAATTAATGATTAGCTTAAAGATATATATTCTTTCTATAGCTAAGTTAATGCAAATTGAATATTAACTAATTTAATTAGGAATACTGGGTGTAAAAACGTTGGTTTATCTATAATTCTTCAACAATAAACTCGCCCAGTATTTCTTTTACATTTTCGGTATAAGAATACACTTTTAATTCAAGTGGATTTTGGATATCTAAGCTGAAAATGCCCAGTATAGATTTGGCATTCACAATGTATTTTCCCGAAATTAAATCAAATTCGCCGGGTAAATTGCAAATAGCCGCAACAAAATTTTGAACATCTGCTATTGTGGTTAGTTTAATAATAAAGCTCTTCATGTTATCGTCCTATCTGAATTTATTTTGTTAAAAAATTTATGCAACGTATATTAATAGTATACCACAATAATTTTAAAAAATATATTGCTGTTTTGTATAACGCGATACCACAATAATTGCATTTTTTAGCAATTTCACAAAAAAAAGTAAAGTATTTATTAATTTTTAGGTTTATTACGAAAATAAAGCAAATAAAACACGGGTGAATAACGCAAATGTTTTGAAATATGAAATGATTTGCAAATATTAGTAATTAGTTGTAAAATAAAAATATGGTGATATAATTATATAAACATGAAAAAGAAAGGCAAAAAACATGAAACTTGTGTTAAGCGATATAGTTAAAAATTTTGATAAAAAACAAGTGTTGAAAGGCGCGCAGTTCACATTTGAAAAGGGTAAAATATATGGCCTAATCGGCAGAAACGGTGCGGGCAAAACCACGCTGTTTAACTGTATAAGCGATGATTTAAAGCCCGATAGCGGTGAAATATATGTTGAAGAAAACCAAGAGCGCAAAAAGTTAAATATAGACGACGTAGGCTTTGTTTTATCAGAGCCGATAGTGCCGGAGTTTTTAACGGCAAGAGAATTTATAAAATTTATTTTGGAAGTGCAAAACAATAATAGCCAAATTGCGCAAACACCCGATGAATATCTTGAGTTTATAGGCATTTTACCTGAGGATAGAGATAAATTGCTTAAAGATTTCTCGCACGGCATGAAAAACAAAATGCAAATGCTTGTAATATTTATTTCAAACCCAACAATAATGCTGTTAGATGAACCTTTAACTTCGCTTGATATAGTTGCGGCAGATGAGATGAAAAAGTTGTTTCGCCAAAAACAAGAAGAGCATATAACAATTTTATCAACGCATATTTTGGAACTAGCGTTGGATTTATGTGATGAGATTGTTATATTAAACGGCGGCGTTTTAGAGCATGTGCAAAAAAATGAACTTGATAACGAGGGCTTTAAACAGCGAATAATAAACACTTTAAAGGGTGAAGAAAATGTTTAAAACGCTAAGCTTTATTTTAAGGTTACGAAATTGCTATCGCGCAAACAATATTATATTTTTATTGCGTTCGCTTCCGTTTGCAAAAAAGATATTGCCCGAAAGCCTATATGGGGTAGACGGGTTAAAAGTTCTTGTGAACATTATAGCCGCTTTTATTGAATTTACTACAATTTTCATTGGTAAATTACTTTATTTTATTGTATTGTTTTTTTTAATAGATTCTATTTATCTGGAATTTGGCTTAAACTTAGATTTTATGCATGTTTTTATGTTTTTTACTTTAGCCGGTGCGGTTTGTAATAACCGTTTTGATAACGCCACTAAAGATAGCTATTATGCCATTTTTTTAATGAAGCTACCTGCGAAAAAATATGCGCTTGCCGAGATGGGATACTTCTTGTTTAAAAGTTTTGTGGGGTTTATTGCCTTTGCGCTTTTAAGTGGTTTTCTAGTAGGCTTAAACACGTTTGAAGTAATTATTATTCCGCTTTTGGTGGTTTGCAGTAAGATAATTTTAATGCCATTTATGATGAATTACAGCCAAAGATACAATAAAGCCATGGGCAGAAATTATCTTTTAATATTAATTGGAATTGTATTATGTGCAATTGGTATTGCGCTTGGTGCGTTTGGAATTCACCTAACGCAAAGCATATTTTATATTATAACGCCACTTTTATTGGTTGTGGCTGCATTTTCATTAAATTATGTATTAAAATATAAGCATTTCAAAGAATTTTACAAAAAGCTTTTTGTTACAGATATTCAGCTTATTGCACCAAATACCAATAAAGTTAAAAAAGATATGCTAAAAAGCTATACAAAGCAAATTACAATTAGCGAAAAAATTAAAAGCAACAAAAAAGGCTTTGCATATTTTAATGATTTATTCGTAAAACGCCATCGTAAAATATTAATGCGTGCGGCAGTTGTAACGGCTATAATAGCTGCAATTATATTTGTTATAATAGGTGTTGCTTGCATATTAGATGTAAATATAAAAACACAAATAAATGAATTTATACTGTTGCATTTATCGTATTTATTGTTTATTATGTACTTTGTAAATTGCGGTAACCGTGCAAGCGCTACAATGTTTGCAAACTGCGATAATGCCATGCTTAAATATGGCTTTTACAGAAAACCGTCATCACTGCTTAAAAATTTTGCAAACAGACTTATTTCGGTAATACAAATTAATCTTGTGCCGGGAATGGTAATTGCCATTTCATTACCGCTGCTTTTATATGTTTCGGGCGGTACAGATAATATTTCGCATTATTTTATAATTTTTGCCTCTGTAATTGCAATGTCGGTGTTTTTTTCGGTGCACAGTATGGTGCTTTATTATTTATTACAACCGTATAATTCGAAAATGGAGCTTAAAAGCGCGCTTTTTAGCATAGTGAATACAGCAACTTATTTTATATGCTTTTATGCAATAGGCAAAGAAACCTCGCTGTTAGGTTTTGGCATTGCAATTACGGCATTTTGCATAATTTATATAATAATAGCGCTTGTGCTAGCCTATAAACTTGCACCTAAAACTTTTAGGTTAAGAGATTAAACAATAAATTCAGATAATATATAATTGAAAAAATGGGTGCAAATCCTCACGACACAAAGCTTAAAAAGTTAAGTTTAAACGTGAGGGCTTGCACCCTTATTAATTTACTTTTAAAAATAATCGGCAGCATTACGCCACCGATTGTAATTTTCAGTTTTAGGGTTTACCCCAACTATTTGCAAATAGCCTTAGCCAAGTGAAATACCCATTCTTCTTGCCACGGTTAGCATATTGCAACTTTCCGGCACAAGTTTTTTCTTGCCGGCAACCTCGTTTAACGGATTTTCGGTAACAATAGAGTTTTTCATTGCAACTGCCACGCCATATTGCTCTGCTTCAACAAGTTTTGCCGCATATGTGCCAAATTGTGTGGCAAGCACTCTATCATAAGCCGAGGGGCTACCGCCACGTTGCATATGCCCCGGAACACAAACGCGTGTTTCAAAGCCTGTCATCTCTTCAATTTGGCGTGCAATGCGGTTAGTGGCTGTTTTTTCATTGTTTTTTAAGCGCTGTTTTTCACGCTCTTTTTTCTTCATAGTGGCCTCTTTAATATCGTATGCGCCTTCTGCTACAGCTAAAATAGAAAAGGTTTTTTCTTCCTTGTTTCGTTTTTGTATAGCCGCACAAACATTATCAATATTATAAGGTATCTCGGGTATTAAAATAATATCAGCACCGCCTGCAATGCCGGCATAAAGTGTTAGCCAACCTGCCGAATTGCCCATCATTTCAATTACCATACAGCGCTTGTGGCTAGAGGCTGTTGTGTGTATTCTATCTACAACTTCGGTGGCAATATCAACAGCGGTATGAAAACCAAAAGTTACGTCGGTGCCCCAAATATCATTGTCGATTGTTTTGGGTAGGCCTATAATATTAAGCCCCTCTTCACTTAGTAAATTTGCCGTTTTATGCGTTCCGTTACCACCAAGGCATAATAGGCAATCTAAATTTGCATCCTTATAAGTTTTTTTCATTGCCGCTACTTTATCAATATTATCCTCGCCAATAACTTGCATTAATTTAAACGGTGTTCGCTTTGTGCCTAAAATTGTTCCGCCACGTGTTAAAATACCCGAAAAATCATACGGGTCCATTATTTTATATTCGCCACGAATTAGGCCATCGTAGCCATTAAGCACACCTATTATTTCAACTTCGCTGCCAAAACGCTCATAAAGTGCTTTGGCGGCACCTCTTATGGTTGCATTTAAACCGGGGCAATCGCCGCCGGATGTTAAAATTCCCACACGTTTTTTCATACTAAACCCTCTTAAATTTTTAAATTGTACGTTGTTGTTCGTCTTTTACACATTGCTTGCTTTTTCAGGCGCGGCATTATTTATATGAAGTTGCATTGGCAATTCAGGCATAAGATCTTGCGAAATAATTTCAAGCAACTCTTTTAATTTTTCGCAATCTTCCTTTGAAAAGCGCTCTTCCATTCGTTTAATAACTGTAGATATATAAGAATAACTTACATTGTAGTAATCGTAATATTTTTGTGTTGGTATAATATGGTATTCGCGCCTATCAAATTTTGATTGTATTTTTTTAAGATACCCTTTTTGTATTAAATTATTTACTTTATATGCAGCATTTGGGGCGGAAAAATTAGCGAATTTTGCGAATTCTAATATAGTTGGCGAGCCCAATGCTTGAATAATCTCCATGCAAAAACTTTCGGTTGTGGTTAAGGTGCCATAGTTATTATCTATTTTATCAAAGATTTTAATATAAAAATGAAGTTTAAATTTTCCGTAAACTTGCATAAATGCATTGCCTAACATAAAATATTCCTTTCTTAACCCTCAATGGCGAAAATAATTTCGCCTTGTGCTGCAAGTTTACCGTCTACATAAGCTTTTCCTATGCCATATCCAACAGGGCCGCGGCGCTTTGTAATTTCACATTCAAGCTGTAAAACATCACCCGGAACAACTTGCTTTTTAAAACGTGCGTTTTTAATGCCGCCAAAAAGCACAAGTTTACCTTTGTTTTCCTCTTCGCTTAAAATTATTATTGCGCCGGTTTGCGCTAGTGCCTCAATAATTAATACGCCCGGCATAACAGATTTTTGCGGAAAATGGCCATTAAAAAATTCTTCGTTTGCACTAATGCACTTAATACCCTTTGCGCTTTTGCCCGGTATTAATTCGTTAATTTTATCTACCAACAAAAAAGGGTATCTGTGTGGTAATATTTCTTTAATTTCCTCGTGGGATAGTTGCATTGCTGTTCTCCTTTAAAATTTATTCGTTGCTAATGCCTTTAAAACTTTGCTTGTTTGTGCAGTTTGCTTGTTGCAAACATCAATTTCATACAGTGTTAAACTATATTTTAGCTTAAAATGAGCATTGCTAATAAAAATAAAACATGTCAGTTTTATTTTTATGAAATTATAGCTCTTTTAATTTTAATACATTACAACTTCGTTTTTATCAACTCTTGCATAAATTAATTTTGTTTGTGCGGGTTTTTCATCGCTTATTATAATGGCGTTTAAGTAGCGCTGTTTTGCGCTTTGCAAATTTTGATTATTGTTTGTGTAAAGCGTTGCTAATACATCGCCCTCGTTTACAAAATCTCCCGCTTTTTTAAGTACTTTTATGCCTGCGCTCATGTCTATAACATCTTCTTTTGTTATGCGCCCTGCGCCCAAAATAACCGAGGCAGAACCTATGCTCTCTGTGTCTGTTTTAGATATATAGCCGCTTTTTGGCGCTAAAACATCATATTCTATTTTTGCTTTATCGTAGCTTTGTTGTTTTACAATGTCAATTTGTGCGCCCTGTGCTTTTAGCATATCGCAAAGGCGTAAAAATGCCTCGCCGTTTGAAAGCAGTTCTTTAACTTTGCTTTCGCATTCATTTAATGGGGCATAATTTGCAAGGTAAAGCATATTAGCCGCAAGAGCCGTGCAAACTTCAATTAAATCGCTAGGGCCTTCGCCTTTAAGCGTTTGCACAGCTTCAATAACCTCTAGGCTGTTGCCTATGTTAAAACCTAAAGGTGTATCCATGTCTGTTATAAGTGCCGCTGTTTTCTTGCCGTTTTGCTCGCCAATTTCCACCATGATTTTTGCAAGTTCAATGGCTTCTTCGGGCGTTTTCATAAATGCGCCACTGCCTGTTTTAACATCAAGTAAAATGCAATCTGCACCGCTGGCAAGTTTTTTGCTCATTATACTGCTTGCTATTAGCGGCAAGCAAGACACGGTTGCAGTAACATCACGAAGGGCATAAAGCTTTTTATCCGCAGGGGCAATGTCGCCTGTTTGGCCAATAACCGCAACGCCTATGTCGCTTACTTGCTTAAAAAATTCTTCTTGGGTTAAATCTATTCGTGCGCCGGGAATAGCCTCGATTTTATCTAGCGTTCCGCCTGTGTGGCCAAGGCCTCTGCCGCTTAGCTTTGCAACTTTAACGCCACAAGTTGCAACAATTGGTGCGATAACAAGCGTTGTTTTATCGCCTACGCCGCCTGTTGAATGTTTATCTACTTTTATGCCTTTAATTGGCGATAAATCAATCATATCGCCGCTTTGCGCCATGGCGGCTGTCAGTTGTGAGGTTTCCCTTGCGCTCATGCCTTTTAAATAAATAGCCATGCAAAGGGCGGCGGCTTGGTAATCAGGAATAGTGCCATTTGTATAGTTTTCAATGAAATAGTATATTTCATCTTTGCTTAATTCTTCGCCATCGCGTTTTTTTGCAATTAAGTCGTACATTAACATATTGAAATCTCCTTCTTAGCGTACACCCTTATCATAAGGTATACCTGCGGCTTTAGGTGCGTTTGAATTTTTGCTTGAAATTGCAAGAACCAACAAGGTGGCAATAAACGGAACCATTTTGTAAATATCGCTTGATATACCAAGCGCGGCTAAAACGGGAATACCCGAATAAGCAGATGCAATGGTTTTCATAAAACCAAAGAAAAAAGCGGCAAATAAAATGCGTGTTGGATTCCATTGTCCAAAAATTAAAACAGCTAAAGCTAAAAAGCCGTAACCTGCAACAGTTGCATTAAAGTTTGTTGAAGTTGGAATAACAAATACTAAACCGCCAATTCCTGCAAGGGCACCCGAAATTAAAACGCCCGCATACCTAATTTTATAAACATCGATACCTGCACTATCCGCGGCTTGTGGGTGTTCACCACAGGCCTTTAACCTTAAACCAAAGCGTGTTTTATTAAGAACAACCCACGAACAAATTAAAATTAAAAAGCCCAGCAATGTAGTTATATATGTGTTTTGAAAAAACATATTGCCGATAATTGGTATATTACCCAAAACAGGCACGCTTGCAAAGCGGAAAGTATTATCGAAATTAACTTGTTGCACAGTAAACATCATACGTGCTGTAAAAATTGCAAATGCTGGCGCAAACATATTAATTGCAGTGCCGCTGATAACTTGGTCTGCCTTCATGTTAATTGAGGCATATGAGTGTAAAAGTGAAACAGCCATGCCAACAATAGCAGAAATAATTACAGCCAAAATAAGCAGTAGTTGCGGATTAATTGGCACATTTGCACTTTGCATAACCGAAATAAAAAATATTCCGCTAAAAGCGCCGATAATCATAATGCCATCAAGCGCAATGTTGATAACACCACTGCGCTCGCTGAACATACCGCCAAGGGCAACTATTAAAAGAGGTATTGAAAAGAACATTGTTTGTTGAACAAGAAAAAATATGCTATCCATTTACTTTTCCCCCTTATTATCATTTGTGTTTGGCTGTAAAGAATTATTTGTATCGCTGTTTGCATTCACAGTTTTTGTTTGTGTTTTTGCAATAATTTTTTTGTAAACAAATTCTTTAAAAATTAAAGCAAATGCAGAGAAATAGATTATAACAGAAGTTATAATTTCAATAACTTGCGGCGCAAAACCGTAAATTTGCATATTAAAACCACCCTGTGTTAAATAACCGATAAACAGCCCCGAGAAAATTATTCCGATGGGGTGGTTCATGCCTAAAAGTGCGACAGGTATGCCTGTAAAGCCCTCTGAGGCTAGAACATCTACAACTTCTATGCCAAGCCCTGCGCCTGAAAGATACACACATGCGCCCGCAAGCCCTGCAAGCGCGCCTGCAATTGCCATAGAGGTAACGATACTGCGTTTTTCGTTAATGCCCGCATATTTTGCGGCATCACGGTTTAAACCGCAAGCTTTAAGTTCATAGCCGAATTTTGTTTTATTTAAAATAATGTATATGGTTATGCCTGCAATAATTGCAATAAATATGCCAACGTTTATGCTAGAGGCAGAAGCGCCCGACACAAAAATTTTATCCATTCCAAGTTTTGGTGCGTTAGCCGCCGCCGCAACCGGTTGTGATTGATTTCTCAGCGGATCGAAAACCAGCTCTTTAATAAGCATGTTGACGAGGTATGTGCCCACATAGTTCATCATAATGCAAGCTATAACAACATTAACATTCCTGTAAGCATTAAGCATGCCGGGTATTACGCCCCAAAGTGCGCCGCCAAGCATAGCACCGATTAAACAAATTATCCATAAAAACGGCGCCGGTATAAACGTAAGATTAACCCCAAGGAAAACCGCAACAAATGCGCCAACAATAAATTGCCCTGCTGCGCCTATGTTAAAAAGCCCTGTTTTATTTGCAAAACCAACAGACAAACCCGTTAAAATAATAGGTGTTGCTGTGTAAAAAACTTGCCCTATATTTTTTAAAGATGAAAAACCGCCGAATAAAATTGTTGTAAAACCGTTTAATGCATTCGCCGGGCTTGAAATTAAAAGAACAATTAAACCTACCAAAAGCCCACATACAATTGCCAATAAAGAAGAGGATAAACTTACTAAAATTTGGTTTGCATTTTTAATGCCTAATTTTTTCAATTAATTTTCCCCCTGTCTTTTTGCGCCGGCCATATAAAGGCCAAGCTCTTGCACGGTTATATCTTCGGGCGTTACTTCTGCAACTATTTCGCCCTCATACATAACAAGTATTCTATCTGAAAGCGTCATAACTTCATCTAGCTCTAGGCTTATAAGCAAAACGGCCTTGCCGCTATCGCGCTGTTCTACAATTTGGCTGTGTATATATTCAATTGCGCCAACATCAAGGCCGCGCGTTGGCTGCACGGCAATTAATAGGCTTGGGTTTTTATCAATTTCCCGTGCTATAATTGCCTTTTGTTGGTTTCCGCCCGACATGCTTCTGGTTATGGTGTTTGCGCCTTGGCCGCTTCTAATATCAAATTCGCTTATTAGTTTATCTGCATAATTATAAACATTATCATATTGTAAAAAACCATTTTTACAAAACTCCGGTTTATAATAGCTTTGTAAAATGCAGTTGTAAGCTAGGGGATAATCCAGCACCAGGCCATAACGGTGCCTATCTTCAGGAATGTGCCCAAGGCCTATATCATTCCTTTGGCGAATTGGCATATTGGAAATATCTTGGTTGTTTAATTTTACGCTACCGGATGTTTGGGGCATTATGCCGGTTAAAGCGTATACAAGTTCGCTTTGCCCATTTCCCTCTATACCGGCAATGCAAACAATTTCACCCGCATTAACGCTAAAATTCACATTTTTAACTTTTTCTTTTGCGCCGCTGCCATTAACATGAAAATTATCAACTTGCAATATTATTTCGCCCGGTTTTGCCTCATCTTTTTTTACGGCAAATTCAACTTTGCGGCCAACCATCATTTCGCTCATTTGTTCTTTGGTGGTTGGTGCAACTTCAACAGTGCCTATACATTTTCCTTTTCTTAATACAGTGCAGCGGTTTGCAACAGCCTTAATTTCATCAAGTTTATGTGTTATAAATAAAATGCTTTTTCCCTCGTTTGCAAGCTCTTTCATAATTTTCATAAGCTCTTCAATTTCTTGTGGTGTTAAAACCGCCGTAGGTTCATCAAAAATTAAAATTTCATTGTCTCGGTATAGCATTTTTAAAATTTCAACACGCTGTTGCATTCCAACGCTAATATCGCTTATAAGTGCATCGGGATCTACTTTTAAGCTGTATTTATTGCTAAGTGAAACAACTTTTTTTCGTGAGGCGTCCATTGATAAAAAACCGTTATTTGTGGTTTCATCACCAAGAACAATATTTTCAAGCACGGTAAAATTGTGCACAAGCTTAAAATGTTGGTGTACCATGCCAATGCCGTGTTTTGTGGCATCTTTAGGGTCTTTTATAACAGTTTTGTTGCCATTTAGATAAATTTCGCCCCTTTCAGGGCGATACATGCCAAACAAAACACTCATTAATGTAGATTTACCTGCGCCGTTTTCTCCAAGTAAAGCATGGATTTCGCCTTTTTGTAATTGCAATGTAACATCATCGTTTGCGATTATGCCCGGGAATTCTTTTGTGATATTTCGCATTTCAACTAAATAATCCAAATGCACACCTCTCTTTATTCCACTTTTTATTGGGGTATAATATGTTGTAATTACTTTAATTATAATATAAAATATACGTAATTTCAAGCATTTTGCAACTATTTAAAACTAATTGTTGAATTTGCACATGTTGAAAAATATTTTGATTGACATTTACATACACAATAAATATAATTAAAGAAAAGATTTAGAAAGAAAGGGCAGTAGCACATGGTAAATGTGCTATTTTGCAAAAGATAATATAATGAAGAAATGTCATATATGTTCAGCTGAATTACTTGATAATGATAATTTTTGCGGAGTTTGCGGCGCAAAGAATGATGAAAATGCAACCGTATCCCAAATACAGCCGATTGATGCCGGTTTTTCAAAAGAAAAACAAAGCGAAACAACTATAGAACTTAATACATTTAGCAAAGATGAACTTGAATACATTGTTCCAACAACACAAAGTGAACAAATAAAAGGGCAAGAACAAGATTATTATTCAAATATAAAATCAACACAACAGCAAAATGATAACTCGCAAAATACGCAAAGCGGCATGTATCGCAGCGCGCCTAATTCAAACGCATATAACACGCAATACAATGAATACGGCAAATTAAACAATGTACCCCAAAATGAAGAGATAAGTTTTTGGCAATGGATTACAACAATATTAATAACATATATACCTATTGTAAATATAATTATGCTTTTAATATGGAGCTTTAGCCCCGAAACAAGCGAAAGTAAAAAAAATTGGGCACGGGCATTTTTAGCTGTAAGCATTGTTTTAGGCGCAATTAGCATAATTTTTGGATTAATTACATTCACATTAATGATAAATTCATTTTTTACAGGCATGAGAACATTCTTTTAACAGCATATTACACTAAAATATACGATAAACAAAGAATATACTTGTGCAAACATACGAAAATTTTATTTAATGATAAAAATACCAAAAACACTTGCAATATGTTTGTGTTTTTGGTATTATTATTAGGCGACTGCTGTTCCTTTGTAAGGAAAAGCAGGGTGCGATATGCGACGAAGCGGGAGGTTGCCACACTTAGTGGGTTTTTCCGCGGAGTATGTCAGGTCTAGAACCGGGCGAAAAAATACGTAGGGCAAAGGGATAAGTTTGCAAGTGTGCATTTGCGCGCGCAAACCAATGTTCATGTAATTTGTCAAGTGTATTTCCGGAAGAACTGCATTGCGGTTCACCGGATTTTGTACTGCAAAAACATGATACACCCGGCGCAGTGTTTCGTATTTGTCGTAAATCCCGGCAAATTTACAAAGGAGGCAAAAACATGGCAGTTAAAGAGAAAATCAGAATTCGTTTAAAAAGCTACGATGTAACACTTATCGACAATGCGGCAGAGAAAATTGTTGAAACAGCTAAGCGCACAGGCGCAAGGGTTTCAGGCCCAATTCCTCTTCCAACAGATAGAGAAGTTGTTACTATTTTGCGCGCTGTGCACAAATATAAAGATAGCCGCGAGCAATTTGAAACACGCACACACAAACGTCTGATTGACATTCTAAAGCCGTCTAACAAGACGGTTGAGGCCCTAACAAGCCTGCAACTCCCCGCCGGCGTTGATATTGAAATTAAATTATAATATACATTATATAATAAGGGCTTTCGTTTTAAGTAAAGCCAACTGTTTGTAAGAATATTCAATTTAACTTTAGTTTAACAAATGACGGAGAGGTCATGTTGGCGGCAATAAAATGCTGTCAACCAATAACCTATTAGGAGGCATAAATATGCAAAAAGGTATCATAGGCAAAAAAATAGGCATGACACAGATTTTTGACGAGAACGGCAAAGTTGTTCCCGTAACTGTTGTACAAGCCGGCCCTTGCACAGTTGTGCAAAAGAAAACAGTTGAGAGCGACGGCTATGTTGCAGTTCAACTTGGCTATGGTGATGTAGCCGCAAAAAAAGTGAACAAACCATCTAAAGGTCACTTTGATAAAGCGGGCGTAGCACCAAAGAGAACACTTCGTGAATTCCGTTTAGCGGATATTAGCGGCATGAACATCGGGGATATCATTAAAGCCGACGTGTTTGGTGAGGGTGATAAAATTGATGTTGTGGGAACAAGCAAAGGTAAAGGTTACGCCGGCACAATTAAACGCTGGAACGGCCACCGTCTTCGTGAATCTCACGGTACAGGCCCTGTTGCACGTCACGCAGGTTCTATGGGCGCTTGTTCAAGCCCTTCTCGCGTGTTCAAAGGCAAAAAATTGCCGGGCCACTTAGGCGCAGAGCGCGTAACAGTGCAAAATTTAAAAGTTGTTAAAGTAGACGCAGAAAATAATTTAATTGCTATCAAAGGCGCAGTTCCCGGGCCAAAAGGTTCGCTTGTGATCCTTTCAGATAGCGTTAAGGCGTAAAGGAGGAAAGCATCATGGCAAAATTTGACGTTTTAGACATGAACGGCAAGAAAGTTTCCACAGTAGAGCTCTCCGACGCCGTTTTCGGTTTAACACCGAATGAAAAAGTTATGCACGCTGCTGTTGTTA
>CAYJGM010000032.1:21068-21330 GCA_964369495.1 uncultured Bacteroides sp.
CTAGAGATTACAGCTATCGTTTAAACAAAAAAGTTAGACGTCTAGCTCTTCTATCAGCTCTTTCATGCAAAGCACAAAGTGGCGATATGATTGTTATCGATGAGCTTGCAATGCAAGAGTACAAAACAAAAGCTGTTATCAAAATGCTATCAGCTTTAGGCGTTAGCCGCAAAGCACTTTTAGTAACTGCATCTGTAGATTCTAAACTTGTAAAAAGCGCTAACAACATCCCAGGCGTTAAAGCAACAACAACAGGCACAAT
>CAYJGM010000033.1:0-21263 GCA_964369495.1 uncultured Bacteroides sp.
ATGTTTTATGCACATTCAAATCAATAACAAGGAAAAAAATTAATTTGTTTGACAATGCAAAAGGGCGCAAAATTTGGCAATTCAGATACCATGACCACATCATAAGAAACGAAAAAGAATACCAAAAAATCTGGGAATACATCGACACAAATCCACTGAAATGGGCTGATGATTGTTACCACACAAAATGAGCATTTTCAAAGGTAATATTATGCACTTACCCATACGAAAACATATAAGATTAAAAAATTATGGTTATTCACAGAATGATGCATATTTTGTGACGATATGCACCCACAACCGGCATTAAATTAAATCGCTATAAAAAACAAAGGAGAACAAACTTGAAAGTTGCACTATTAACCCATACGCCCGAGCCCGAAAAAATTGTTGCGGCGGCGGCAAAACTTTGCTATTCTAACGCCGAAATAAGCACTTTAATGGCAGGCTTAACCAAAGAAAAAACCACGCAATTTATTGAGATGCTCTCATCGCTTGGGCACGCTAGCCCAACAGAACATGCAAGTTTCACCTTTGCTATCGAGGGCGTTTCACGCTCGCTTTTGGCGCAAATAACGCGCCACCGCATTGCATCTTTTAGCGTGCAAAGCCAGCGCTATGTTAATTTAGATGATTTTTCTTGCGTTACGCCGCCGCATATTGCGCAAAACGAAGAAGCAACCGATATTTTTGAAACAGCAATTAAACAGCAAACACAGCAATATAAACAATTAACGGCCATTTTGAAACAAGCGCATACACAGCGCCTTTTAAACGAGGGTGAAGACGAAAAAACCGCGCAAAAAAAGGCAGAAAAGCTTGCCATTGAGGATGCAAGGTTTGTTTTACCCAATGCATGCGACACAAAAATGATAGTTACAATGAATACCCGCAGTTTAAACAATTTTTTTGCGCATCGTTGCTGTAACCGTGCGCAATGGGAGATAAAAGCGCTTGCAGACGAAATGCTAAAACTTGTTTTAAACGTTGCCCCCTCTCTGTTTTGTAATTCGGGCGCGCCTTGTGTAAGCGGCGCTTGCCCCGAGGGAAAAATGACATGCGGCAAAATAAATGAAGTTAGAAATTACTATAAAAACTTGAAAGAAGAGGCAAAAAATGGGTAAGCTAATTGTATTTGAGGGGCTTGACGGCAGCGGAAAAGCAACACAGGCAAAATTATTTCACCATTCGCTTTTAGCGCAAGGCCAGCGGGCAATTAATGTAACTTTCCCTAATTACAACAGCCCGTCAAGCGCGCTTGTAAAAATGTATTTATCCGGCGAAATGGGCAAACGTGTTACCGATGTCAATGCTTATTCAGCCTCGCTTTTTTTTGGTGTTGATAGGTTTGCCTCTTTTAAAACCCAATGGGGCGAATTTTACAGCACAGATGGTATTGTTATCTCAGACAGATACACAACCTCTAACGCTGTTCACCAATGCAGTAAGATGCCGCAAAAAAAATGGGATGAATTTTTAAACTGGCTTTTCACAACAGAATACGAACTTATGGCAATTCCAAAACCCGATATTGTTTTCTACTTAGATGTAGACCCGGAAGTTTCCCAGGATTTGATGACAAACCGCTATAAAGGCACCGATAAAGAAAAAGACATACACGAGCGCGACTTGAATTATTTAAAACAAAGCAGAAAAGCCGCGAAATATTGTGTTAAAAAATATAATTGGTCTGTTATAAAGTGTAGCGAAAACGGAAAAATGCGCACCATAGACGACATACATTTTGAAATTACAAAAAAATACAGTAAACTACTGCAAGATAATTTTTAATTTTCATAACAAGTGTAATAGGTATTGAACTTTGCAATTTGTAGTTGAAATCGGGAAATTTATCTTTTAAACACTTGTAAAATATTATTGCGGTTTTCATTGGAATGCCCTGCTTTTTAGCGTGAAAAAGCTAACTTATCGTTTTAAACAAAACCGAACCGAACAATTTATTTTTCGAGTACTTGTAAGTTTTAAAAGCTGTTTGCATTGTGTTATTTAAACAACAGCAAATTAAACTTGTTATAAAATTAACAAGCCAAACCCGAATAAAATAGCAGTATTGCACAAAACTTAACAATTTCGTAAAATATGCAGTTTATCGACTGTGCGATATATTTTATGTTTTCGTTAATTTTTAAAGAGCATAAAACAAAAAACCACATGTAATAATTACTTATTGCATGTGGTTTTTATTTTATTGATATAATTGTGTTTAAAATTGCGAATTTATTTTAGTGTAAATTGAGATTTACAAACTTAACTCTCTAATTCATTTAGGAAAATTTTGTGTGCATTTGCCTTTGTTGCTTTTAAAACTTCGCTTACATCAATATTTTTAAGCTCTGCTATTTTTTGCGCAATATGAATTATCATTGCGCTGTTGCACTGTTTGCCACGGTGGGGCACAGGGGCAAGATAGGGGCAATCGGTTTCAAGCACAAGGTGCTCTAGCGGTATTTCACGCACGGTTTCTTGCAGTTTATTGCTGTTGGCAAAAGTTATAACTCCGCCAATGCCAAGGTAAAGCCCTTGCTGTGTTATCCACAAGGCATCGCTTGCGCTTCCGGAATAACAGTGCAAAACGCCTTTTGGTTTGTGCTGTTTTAAAATATCATACATGTCTGCGTGGGCTTGCCTGTCGTGCAAAATTATGGGTAAATTATGCTTTTTTGCAAGTTCTAAATGCAAAATTAACATTTCGTTTTGCTCTTTTTTCGGCACAGGCCAGTGGTAATCAAGGCCACATTCTCCTATTGCAACTACTTTTTCATGGTTTAATAGTTTTTCAATTTCTAAAAGCTCTGCCTGGAAATCGCCCTTAAAGCGTGCAAGTGTGCTGCTGTCTTCTTCAATAAGGCTTTGTGGGTGTATGCCAACTGCGGCGTAAATAAAGCTGTGTTTTTCGGCAAGCGCTATAACTTCTAGCGCATTTTCGTAATCTGTTGCGCAATCTATAACGCCGCAAACGCCGTTTTCGGGCAGACTTTGTAAAATTTCGTTTAAATTGCTTTTAAAGTGGTTTGAGGTATAATGCGAGTGCGTTTCAAAAATCATGTTCATATTTTAACCTATAATGCTACCGGGTTTTACGCTTTCGGGCAGGCTTACAACGGTTAAATTGCCATCGCTGTCCTCTGCAGAAAGCACCATGCCCTCGCTAACATATTTGCCGCTAAGCATTGGGCGTTTGGCTAAATTTGCAACAATAACAACATGCTTGCCCAAAAGCTCTTCGGGTTTATACCATTTTGCAATGCCGCTTAAAATTGTGCGCTCTTTTTGCCCGTCGAACACTGTTAAGCACAAAAGTTTTTTGCTTTCTTTTACGTTCTCGCACGAAAGCACCTTTGCAACACGCATTTCGCATTTTGCAAAATCGTCAATTTTTATTTCGGGCTTGTTCTCTTGCTCTTGTGTTTCAAGCGCTGTGTTTTCTTTTATTGGTGCATTTTTGGCTTGCACTTCGTTTAAATATTCAATTTCTTTTTCAAGCTCTAGGCGCATAAATAATGCCTCGCCTTTTTGCACGGTAAATTCACAAGGCAATGCGCCAAATTTATTTATGCTTTGCAAATTATAATCTTGCAAATTAATGCCCAACTGTTGCGCAATTTTTGGCGATGTAACAGGCATAAACGGCTGCAAAAGCACCGCTGATGAGCATAAAACTTCGCATAAATTATACAAAACCTCACAAAGGCGCTCTTTTTCGTTTTCATCTTTTGCAAGCACCCACGGCATGGTTTCATCGATATATTTATTTGCACGGCTGATAACTTTAAAAATTTCGCTTAAAGCCATGGGAACATTTAAGTTATCCATGTGCTGCTTTACGTTTTCGGGCGTTTTCTCGCAAAGTTCTATAAGCGCTTTGTCGAATTCATTTTTGGGGTTTTTAATATGCGTTTTTTTGCAGGTTAATGTTCCGCCAAAATATTTTTGCACCATGGCAACGCTTCGGCTTAAAAGGTTGCCTAAATCGTTGGCTAAATCTGAGTTAATGCGTGCAATTAATGCCTCGTTTGTAAAAACGCCATCGTTGCCAAAGGGAACATCGCGCAGTAAAAAATAACGTATGGCATCGGTGCCGTAGCGCTCGCAAAGCACAACGGGGTCTACCACATTGCCTTTGCTTTTGCTCATTTTTCCGCCTTGTAATAATAGCCAACCGTGCCCAAAAACTTTTTTTGGTAGCGGCAATTTAAGCGCCATTAAAATAGCGGGCCAAATTATGGTGTGAAAACGCAATATTTCCTTGCCCACAATGTGAACATCGGCAGGCCAATATTTATCATAATCGTTATACTTATCGTTTTCGTACCCAAGCGCGCTTATGTAGTTTGAAAGTGCATCTATCCAAACATATACGGTGTGTGCACTATCAAAATCAACCGGCACGCCCCATTTTACGCTGGTGCGTGAAACGCATGTATCTTGCAGGCCTTGTTTAATAAAGGCAATCATCTCGTTTTTGCGGCTTTCGGGTTGAATAAAATGCGGGTTTTCCTCGTATAGCGCCAAAAGCCTATTTGCATATTCGCTTATTTTAAAGAAATACGCCTCTTCTTTTGCCTCGTAAACCTCGCCGCCGCAATCGGGGCATTTATCGTTATTAAGCTGGCTTTTTGTCCAAAAAGTTTCGCAGGGCTTGCAGTAGTGGCCGCTGTATTCGCCTTTGTAGATATCGCCTTGATCGTAAAGTTGTTTGAATATTTTTTGCACGGCGCTAACGTGGTAATCATCGGTTGTGCGAATAAATCTATCGTGCGAAATATTCATCAAGCCCCAAAGCTCGTTAATTCCTTTTACAATTTCATCAACATAGGCTTGCGGGCTAACGCCTTTATCTTGGGCAATGTCTTGTATTTTTTGGCCGTGCTCGTCTGTGCCTGTAAGGTACATAACGTCGTAGCCCTCAAGGCGCTTATAGCGCGCAAGGGCATCGCATATTACTGTTGTGTAGCTGTGGCCTATGTGCAATTTATCGCTGGGGTAGTAAATTGGTGTGGTGATATAGTAGGTTTTGTTGTTCATGTTTCCTCCGCTTTTGAAAGTAGTTGATACTTCTTATTTTGCCAAACCCATATAATCCGAATTCGGCTTAAAGCGGTTTGGCTATTTTTATTAAATGATAAATTGTTTTGTGGGCTGTGGCTTTTTTGAACTATTATGCCATGTGTTTGTAGGGTTCAATGCCCTAATTTCACCTAGAAATAGCGTTATAATGCTTACAAAGCGGCAAAAACCGTTTTTTGTAAGTTTCAGCCTGATGTGAGCATCACCCCTATAAGATGCTTAATTTGTAGGGGCAATAAATAAAATAAATTAAACCTCGTCTACAAAAAAGCGTTTATACCAAGTTAAAAAGGTGAAAATAACCCATATTTTGCGCTGGTTGTCTGCTTTTTGTTCGAAATGCTCGTCTAATAATTTGCAAATTGCGTTTTTATCAAAAAATATTTCTGCGTAGTCTGCCGTGAAATATTCTTTAACTATATCGTAAAATTTTTGTTCTCTAAGCCAAAATTTTATGGGCACGGGAAAGCCTTTTTTCGGCCTGTTTGCCCAATCGTTTGGCAAAATTTTATTGCTTGCGGCGCGCATAACTATTTTTGTGTCTGCGCCTTTTATGCGATAATTTACAGGCACGCTTTGCGCAAATTGCATTACAATTTTATCTAAAAAAGGTACCCTAAGTTCCAAACTGTGCGCCATGCACATTTTATCGGCTTTAAGCAAAATATCGCCCGGTAGCCACATGTTTAAATCTAAATATTGTTTTTTTGTAACTTCGTCTTTGTTTTTAACGCGCTCGTATATTTTTGCGGCAATGCTTTTTGCGCTTTTGCCGTTTTTAAATTTCGGTTTCAAAATATTTTTTGCGTCTTCATGTTCAAAAACTTTTGCTTGGCCAACAAAATAATTTTCGGGCGTTTCACTGCATTTTACTAGGAAATTCTTGCCTTTGAAATATGGCATTTTGCTTGCTATATCGCCAAAAGTTTTGCGCATTTTAAGCGGAATTTTACTTTTAAACTTATGCATAGAGGGCGTGTCGGCATACCATTCATAACCTGCAAAAATTTCATCGGCACCCTCGCCGCTTAAAACAACCGTAACGTGCTGCGATGCCATTTGTGCCAAAAAATACAGCGGCACGCTAGAGGGGTTTGCCTGGGGTTCGTCCATATGATATTGTATTGTGGCAAACGCATCAAAACATTCGTCTGCTCTAATTAGCTTGCGGTAATTTTTAATGCCCAAAATATCGCTAAGCTCTTTTGCGTAATTCGTTTCGTTAAACTTGTGGTAATCAAAGCCCACGCTGAAGGTATTATCGGGCATTTGGCTTGCCGCAATATAGCTGCTGTCTACCCCGCCTGATAAAAAAGAGCCCACTTTAACGTCTGCAATTTGGTGCGCTTTTACGCTTTCTTGCACGGTTTGGTGCAAGGCGTTTACACAATCATCAAAAGTTTGCTCACTTGGCGAAAAATCAACGTCCCAATATCGGCTAATTTTCATTTCGCCATCTTTAAGTGTAAAGCTATGCGCGGCGGGAAGCTTGTAAACATCTTTAAAAAAAGTTTCCTTTGTTGCGGAATATTGCAATGTTAAATAAGGCAAAAGTGCATTTTCATTAACTTGTTTTTCAAAACCGGGAAAATCTAAAAAGCATTTTATTTCACTGCCAAAAAGCATTATATCGCTGTTTTTAATTTTATGGTAATAAAAGGGTTTAATGCCGAAAATATCCCTTGCGCCAAACACGGTTTTTTTCGGTTTATCCCATATTACAAAAGCAAACATTCCGCGAAGCATTTTAACAATTTCTTTGCCATATTCCATATAGCCGTGCAAAATAACCTCGGTGTCGGTTGTGCTTTTAAATTCATGGCCTTTATTGATAAGATCTTTTTTTATTTGCATAAAATTATATATTTCGCCGTTAAAAATAATTACAACATCGCCGTTTTCGCTTTGCATAGGCTGTTTGCCCGCCTGTGATAAATCTAAAATAGAAAGGCGGCGAAAGCCAAGCGCAATAAACTCGTCTGTGTAGCTGTCGCCCATATCCGGGCCACGGTGCACAATACGTTGCATCATTTTTTCAACTGTGCTTTTGCTGTTTTCAACAGTGCCTGTAAAACCTATAAAACCACACATGTTATTACTCCGTTTCCTTAAAGCCCTATGGGCGTTTTGCCAAAAAGTTCAATGGTGTTTTTTGCTAAAACTTCCATAGAATCTATAAAATAATCGCTTAATTTTTCATCGCGCTTAACAATGCTAAGCTCTGTGCAACCTAAAATTACGCTTTGGCAATTGTTTTGTTGCATATGCAAAACGGCCTCGTTAAAAAGTTGCATATCGGCAGGTTTGCCTTGTTTTACACAGCCAAAAATTATTTGCATTATATTTTGCGCATATTTTTCATCGGGCACAAAAAAATCTGTGCCTTGTTCTTCACAAACACGCTGATATGTGCGGCTTTGAATTGTTCCGCTTGTTGCAAAAATGCCAACTTTTCCGCCGCGCTTTTTTGCCTCAATTACGGTTTGCTTTACCATGTTTAAAATGGGTATTTCAATGCTATTGTTTAATTTTTCGTAAAAAAAGTGCGCCGTGTTGCAAGGAATTGCAATTGCCTCGGCCCCATAAACCACAAGGCGCTGTGCATCTTCTTCCATTATATCAAACGGGTTTTGCGTGCTTTTTCCCATAATAAATGAAGACCTATCAGGCGTTGTGGCACGTGAATTTATAATGATATCGATATGGTCTTGATCTTTTAATGCATATGTGTGCTTTGTGATAAGCTCGTAAAAATATACGCTTGCCATTGGCCCAAGGCCGCCTAAAATGCCAAGCACTTTTGGGTGTGTTTGGTGCATGTTTCACCTCAATTAATTACAATTATTCATTTGGATAATACGTTTCAAATTTTTTATAATATCTATATTGATGCACTAAATAATATGCAAAACGTTTCAAATTCATTTTTAAATCGAACGAATAATTAAAACTGCAACTTTCATTTTTTTGTTTGCAAAGCTGTTTTGCATTTTGTATAAAATCTTTATCTTTAACATATTTAAAAACAACGCCCTTTGGCACGCTATGCCAAAAATGGCGGCCTTTAAACATAATGCAATCGTTTGCAGTTTCGTTTTTTATATAATCATCAACAATAAATTTTGCCAAATTAAGCCCTGCGCCCGTAACATAAAAATTGCTTCTTCCTTGGCGCAAATTAATTTCAAACAAACGGTAAGTGCCATCGCGCTCATCAAATTTAATATCAAAATTTGCAAAGCCTGTGTAATTTATGTCTTCTAAAAATGCCTTTAATTTAAGCATTAACTCTTCATTATATTCTGTTATTATGGCCGCATGGTTTCCAAGCGCTTTCGGCGTATGCTCTTCAAGGCCAACATGGCCAAGGCACATCATTTTAACTTTTGATGCTTTATCAACATATGCCGTTAAAACGTGCATAAAGCTGTCATCGCCGGGTATTGTGTCTTGCAATATCATTTTATCGTCGTAACCGGCGGCATAAATTTGCGTTAATATTTGCTCGGTTTCGATTTCGTTTTGTGCAAAATATACCTTTTTCATGCCATCAAACGGAAACTTCCAATAGCGGATACTGCTGCTTGGTTTTATGATAATAGGGTAGCTAAAGCCTAATTTTTCAGGCGTTACCTCGTTTTTTTCAAGCGGTTTATCTGCAATAAATGTTTTGGGGTATAGTATGCCGTATTCATCGCAAAGGGTGTAAAAATCGGCCTTGTTTACAAGTTTATCCCTTAAGCTTGCACTAATATAAGGCGCTGTGCAGTTTTGCGGTAAGGCATCTTTAATGTCCATCAAAAGGCTTGCGTAATCGTCGGTGCAACCCAGTATAATGCAATTTGCGCTTTTGTTTTCGTTTGCAAAATTTGTTATTGTATCTAAAAGCACATCTTTGTTATCAATATCGCTTACTTTCGTAAAATTTATTATACGGCTATACATGGTATCGCCCATTGGCCAGCGGCCAAATGCGTGTGAATTCACGCCGTACTCTTCATGAAAAGCGCGTGCCATATTATAGCAGTTCATATCAGCGCCTATTAAAACAGGTAAAATGTTTAAATTTGTAGCCATGTATGCCCCCAAGCAGTTAAATGAATTTTTTGCCTTAGCCGATAAGCAGAATATGTGGTTGCGTTATTTCCTATCGGGTACTAAAGCAAAGCTTGCAAACATGCTTTTAAAGAACAGTATTTTATCAAAACAAGCAAATTGCTTGGCAAGCTTTACTTATATTATTATACATTATTTAATTATAATTACAAGAATTTTGAATATTTTTTACAACTATAAGCACAAAACGTTACAAACAGGCAAAATTGACATTGAAATTACAATGCCATAAGTTCATAGGTTAAGTTTTGCAAGATGACAAATTAAACAATTGTTTCGCAAAGCCTACTGTTGCTACCAAATGTTTTACATGCTTTCTCTAAATACTAATATTGTTTTTACAAAAATAAATAATTGTGATATACTTATTAAAATAAACGCCCTTAAATATATTGATTTTATAATGGTATAACGATATAATTATTAAATAACTTTGCTTGCGAAGTTAAATTATGAAACAGATGTTTATATTTTGCATACTTAAAAACATGCCTGTAAAGCGAGATTATACGCATAATTAAAACGAGTGTAGCCATATTAAACCAATTGAGAAATAAAAAAATTTATAGTATAGCCATATATAAAAAGCCTTGAAATGGCGATTGATAGATTATACACAAGTGCAAAACACGTTATAAGCAGAGCATAAGCTTTGTTAAAAAATAAAGAGGAGTTATAAAATGAAAATTGTAATTTTAGATGGTTACACAGAAAACCCCGGAGATTTATCATGGCAGGGCTTTGAAAAACTAGGTGAGCTTACAGTGTACGACAGAACACCACTTAACGACGATGCCGAAATAATAAAAAGAATAGGCAAAGCCGAGGTTGTTATAACTAATAAAACACCGCTTTCAAAAGCAGTGTTCGAGCAGTGTACAGGCATAAAATATGTTGGCGTTCTTGCCACAGGGTATAATGTTGTAGATGTTAATGCGGCAAAAGAAAAAGGCATACCGGTTTGCAATATTCCAACCTATGGCACAGATGCCGTAGGCCAATTTGCAATTGCTTTATTGCTTGAAATTTGCCACCGCATTGGCCACCACAGCAACGCTGTTGCACAAGGCCGCTGGCAAACAAACGACGATTGGTGCTTTTGGGATTACCCATTAATCGAGCTTGCCGGCAAAAAAATCGGCATTATCGGTTATGGGAAAATAGGCCAATCTACAGGTAGAATTGCGCAAGCGCTTGGAATGACAGTTTTGGCATACGATGCGTATAAAAATGAATCACTTGTTTCAGACACCTGTAAATATGTAGAGTTGGACGAGCTTTTCAAAGATGCAGATGTTATCTCGCTGCATTGCCCGCTATTTCCGCAAACAGAGGGGATTATCAACAAAAACAATATAGCGAAAATGAAAGACGGCGTTATTATTATAAACAATTCGCGCGGCCCGTTAATTGTTGAGGAAGACTTAAAAGACGCACTTAACAGCGGTAAAGTTTATGCCGCCGGCCTAGATGTGGTATCATCAGAGCCTATTAAGGCCGACAACCCACTGCTAAAGGCTAAAAACTGTTTCATAACTCCGCATATTTCTTGGGCACCAAAGGAAAGCCGCCAACGTTTAATGGATGTTGCCGTTAGCAATTTACAAGCATTTATAAACGGTAGCCCGGTAAATATTGTAAACAAATAATATTTTTATGTAATTGGATAGCGTTCTTACTATCTAAAAAATCATAAGTTAAGTGCAATATTGAAAACAAATAAGTTTAATTTAAAACGCAATTCACAAAGCTAAAAACTAAGCAAACTTTAAAACAAAAGTTTAATAGGACAAATAAATTACTCACTTTCGAATCGAAATATAATTACACTTAACCTATAGCTAAAAATCTTTCAGATAGCGCTTGCGCTATCTGAAAGATTTTTTAATTTTCAAAATTAAAAACACACATAAAAACGCAGTTTGCACAAGAAGTGCCGCAATTGCCGCAAAACTTGTTCCTTGCATATTAAACGCATTAATTAAAGGCACGCTTACAACAAAAGCCGTAATAATGCCAAAAACATTTGCCAATATTAGCCCTTTTATTTCGCGCATTACCGTTAAAACCATGCTTACAAAAAGCACATATGCCGCCAAAACGGCGCAAATAACCATAGGCATAAGCAAATATTGATATTGCGAAAGATTTGCGTTTACAAAAGTTGCAAGCCCCCATTCGCCCAAGAAATGCGCCACCAAAAAGCCCAAGGGCATAAGCGCAAAAATTGCCGCACTTACCTTTAAAAGTATTTTGTAAAAAGCGGCCTTGTTTTTGCTGTTATAATAATTTGCAAAATATGTTATAAACGGCGTAAAAAGGTATGTTGCGCCAATTTGCAAAAGCAAAACAGGCGCTGTTACAGAGCCGTATATTCCTAAAATTTCCGCGCCGTGTATGCGCTCTAGCAATATTTTGGGTATGTTTGCGCTTGCGGTGCTTAAAATGCTGTAAAGCGCAAGGGGTGCGCAAACAATCAACAAAGCTTTTACTTGTGAAAAATTAGTTTCCTCTTTGTTATAAAAAGGCTTAATTATACGCTTTGTAAAGAACAAATAGATTGACACATTAAAAAGCAGTAAAACAAAAAGCGTGGTTGTTACCGAATTAGTTAGCGCCAAACAAACAACGAAACACAAAAGCGAAATTATGCCGCGAAGAGCATAGGTTTTGCCAACTAAATCCAGCCTGTAATTTTTTTGCAAAATTGCATTGTAAACATCGGTTTTAGATTCCACCATCCTAAACAAAAGCATAAAAAATATGCACAATATTTGCGGAATAGCATAGGGTGTATTAAAAAAACCAACGCCAAAAACATAAACAGCGCATAGCATAACCGCCGTAAAGCATGTAAAATTACGGCTGTAAACATAGCTTGTGTTATTAAACTTGCCGGTTAAATCTGAAACTTGGTAATTATACATACCGTAAGAGGCAAGCGCCAAAAATGTGTTTGTAAGCGTGAGCGAAATGTTTAAAAGCCCTGCATTTTGCGTTGCTGTTTGAATATTGCCAAAGCGCCAAACAAGCAATGTAAAAAGCCACTGTGCCGCAAAATATGTTAGCGAGCCTACGGTATTCCACAAAAAATTGCGTTTTATGTTTTCGTTTTGCAAAATATCTCCTTGTTTTAAAAAACTAAGCCGATATAATAAATTTTTATATCGGCTTTTGTAATTGTAATAATGTTAAATAAAAAACGGGTTCGTATTACATCGGTTTGGCTAAACAAAAATTTTGCAAAACCAATGCAAAATTTTTGTGAAATATCATGGCAAATTTGCCGATGCTTTTTGTAAAGGCAACTTTTGGGGTAGTTTCATTAAACAATATCGCTGTCGTACGGAACAATTAAATACGGCGCATTGTGTGGGCTAACAACAGTGTGCGAGGTTATATAATCCGCCCATTCGGCATATGCTTGCGGCTGCATGTGAAAGCCGTCGTTTGCAACCGAGAGCTCCTCTCGCATTGCGCCGGTATCGTCTGTTAATATTTCGCTTACATTTAAAAAGTAAATTCCCTTTTCGGTTGCCATTAAAGCCAGCCAATTGTTAAGCCCTGTTATGCGCTCGTTGCTCATGGCGGGGCGGCGCAGCGCCTCATCGGCGGTAACGGGGGTTATGCTGTTCAAATAAATTGGAATAGTTGGAAATTGCGCTTTTACGGCGTCTAAAAAATCGCCGTAATATTTTAAAAATCCCTCGTCGTCGGGCAGCGAAATAAGCGCATTTGTGCCAAGCGCAATATAAATGCTGGTGGGCGTTTGCGAAGAAATGAAATCCCACGTGTTTACGGTTTCTTTGTTTTGAAGTTGTGCTGAAATATTAGAAATTATTTCCCTTGGGCCTATGCTTTTAAAGCCCGCATTTATAGAATTGCCGCCGCCCGTAGGCGCATATATATCAAAGCCTTGCGCTATGGAATCGCCTATAAATAGGGCGTTTTTGAAATAATCGTTGCTAACTTTGCCGTTTTGGGGAAGTGCTAACATGCGTGCATCGGGCGCGGTTGAAACATAGTTTAAGGTTTGCTCTACCGGTAAAAACGTGTCCCAATCCTCGTTTGTAAAAACTAAATCGGGGCCTTCGGTTTGCTCTGTATTCGGTTGTGAAGTTTCGGCCTCGGGTTTAATAATTTGCACTAAAATATAATCGTCTAAAGAATTGGCATTTCCAAAAATATCGGCGCCACTAAATAAATTTAGCGCAATATAACCTGTGCCTATGTATCCAAGCACCGAAAACATAAATATAAAAAACGTTGCAAAGGCACGCTTTTGCCTTAGTTTCTTTTTGTTTTGGGTTTTTTCAGACATAAAAATCTCCATTCTGTGCACAGTGTAAATAATTTTATATAACCTCCATAATAATAAAGGTTTTTGGCATGTGCCGTGTATGGCGGCACGCCTTTAAGTAAATGATAGCGTGATATTTAACGCTATTGTTCTTTATTGTTGGTTTAATTTATAAAACATATTCTTTATAAATTTTAACATGAAAGGCAATATTAATATTTGCATTGCTTTGTTTAATTTGTTTAAACCTATGCTATATATGGGTTTTCGCTGCTGTATGCCGTGTGTGTAACAAGGTGCTCGCGCCACATGTTATAGCCTAAATCGTTTAAATGTATGCCGTCGCTTCCGGCAACAATATCTTCGTTTAAATTGCCGCTTTCGTCACAAAGCGCAGTAAATAAATCTAAAAAATGCCAATTGTTATTATATGCAAGAATTGCTAAATTTTCGTTTAAATTTTTAATTCTTTCGTTGCTGTAATCGGGCTCGTCTGCCGATTTTTGCGCCGTTACAGGTGTGATTGCCTGCAAATAAAAAACAGTGTCGCTTGGCAATTGTTCGCTTAAAAATTCAACTAAATTTTCATAGTAAAGCAAAAACGTTTCATCGTCCATGCTTGAAAGAACATTCATACCAAGTTGCAGATAAACTTTTTTGGGCGAACTTGCTAAAATTTCATCAATTGCAACAACTTGCTCGCCGCTTACGTTTGTAACAAAGCCCTCTATAATATTTCGTGGGCCTGCGCCTGTGTACGCGGCATAATTTGTGTTTACAATGCCGCTTGAATATGTTTGAAAACCTAAAGTTAAGCTATCGCCAACAAAAACGGCATCGGCAAAATATGCCATGTCTACCCTGCCAAATTCGCTAAGCGCTATCATATCAAGCGTTGGCACGTTGTATGAAGGGCTGCTAGGAATTGGGCCAATAACGCCTTGAACCAAGGTTTGCTCATTCGGGTTTTGGGCATCACTTGCCGGCTCGCTTGTAGTTTGGCTTATGGCGTTGCTTGTGGGAATTTGTGTTTCGCTTGGCGGTTGAGCAAGCTCGATTATTGCGGTAATTATGCCTGCTAAAATTAAAATTACAACAAAGGAAAGGCCAAAAAATTTGTTTCGCATACTGCGAATTTCTTTTCTTCGCTGTACACGTGTTTTCTTTTGCACGCCACTATTTATTTCGTTTGGCAAAAACAGCCCATCCTTTCATATATAATTATAATAATTATACAATATATATGTATTTTAAGCAAGAATATAACGATATAATTTATAATTCTTTCATAAAATCAACATATTTGTTTTTTAAATTTCTAACTTTAAATTTTATATTTATTAAAAGCAAATTTTTTTCTATTGACATTTAGCCTATAAAATAGTACGATATATTATAGAAAAATATTTTTGTGAGCGATTGAGAGCTATAGTTTTATTTTAATATTGCTATAAGTGATTTTTGCACAAAGGGCAAAAATTTTAAAATCAACGGCAAAATTTGGGTAAAGCTAGAAAAAAAGATAATTATTATGTGAGAGTTAAGAGAGTGTGAAAATCTTGTTTGTTTTTTGCGCCCTCTTTTTTATTTTTATAAAAGGAGGCAGTTTTATATTAGCCGCTATAATGCATAACAGCGCATTGGTTTAACAAGCGGCAATATAAAGCAAAAATTATGCAAGAAAAAGAAAAAAATATTTTAAATGTAAACGATGTTATTTGCAAAAGCGAAACATCTGTTGGTTATTGTGCGCTTATGCTTGCTGCAACACGCAATATGGCAGACGAAAACAAGGTTAAAAAACATCTGCTCGAAAACGGCTTTAAAATAGTTGTTACCGAAATTGGCGGTAAATCTGACGAAGAGTTTAAAATAAAAATGAACAAAGCGGTTATAGGCGCTTGTTTAAACGAAAAAGTTATTGAAAAAAAAGATAAAGATTTACATGCCCTTTTGCACGCCGCCGAAGAGGCAAAAAAAGGCATTTTGATAAACACGGCTTCAACAACGCATTTAGCCTTAAAAATTGCCATTGCAAGGAAAAACGGTTGGATAGCCGTGGCGGCGTTTGGGGAATCGAGCATGCACCTTATTACAGGGCACGAGCGCTGTGGCCTTGGGGTAATGCATATTTAATATCAAAAGCAAGTGCGCTTTGCGCTTGTACACATAAATAACAGGAGGGATTTATTATGAATAAACCGCTAAGTTCAATTAAGGTGCTTGATATGACACGTGTGCTTGCAGGGCCTTATTGCACAATGATGCTTGCAAACATGGGCGCAGAAATAATTAAATGCGAAATGCCCAAAACGGGTGACGATTCAAGGGCTTACGGCCCACATAAAAATGGCGAAAGCGCATATTTTTTAAGCGTAAACAGGGGTAAAAAAAGCATTGTTATAGATATGAAAAGCGATGAGGGCAAGGCGGTTTTTAAAACACTTATAACGCAAGTAGATGTTATTGCGGAAAATTTTAAACCCGGAACAATGGAAAAACTGGGCTTTGGCTATGATGTTTTGAAAGAGATTAACCCCAAGTTAATTTACTGTGCGATGTCGGGCTTTGGGCACACAGGGCCTTATTCCAAACGCCCGGCTTACGATATGATAGTGCAGGGCATGGGCGGCATACTTAGCGTTACAGGCGAAAAGGGAAAAGAGCCTGTTCGTGTTGGCGTTTCAATAGGCGATATAGTGGCAGGCATGTATGGCGCATACGGCACATTGGCGGCGCTTTACCAAAGAGAGCAAACCGGCGTTGGCCAAAAAGTTGATATCGCCATGTTCGATTGCCAGCTTTCTATTTTAGAAAACGCAATTGCCAAAACAGGAATGACAGGCGAGGCACCCGGCCCGCTTGGTTTAAAACACCCATCTATCACGCCGTTCGAGGCTTACCGCACAAAAGATAGCCGCATTATTATTGCGGCAGGCAACGATAAACTTTTCAGAATGTTCTGCGAGGTAACCGATAATTTGCACTTAGCAGACGATGAGAGATATTCAACAAACCCCGAGCGCAACAAACGTTTAGACGAAGTTACAGAGCTTTTCCAAGAAAAAATGATATTAAAAACAACCGATGAATGGATGAAAATTTGCGTTGAAAAAGGCATACCGGCGGGGCCCATTAACACAATAGATAAACTGTTTAGCGACCCGCAAATAGAAGAGCGCAACATGCTTGTTGAAGTGCACCAACCCAATTTAGGCAAAATTAAAGTTGCCGGCAACCCCGTAAAACTAAGCACGGTGAATAAAGAAGATGAACTGCCCAAAGGCCATGCACCCGCACTTGGCGAGCACACAGAGCAAATATTAACACAGATGCTTAATTTTACACCCGAGCAAGCCAAAGAATATGTTGAAAAATATCATTAAGGGGGCAAATTATGGGCAAGTTAGATGAATTGCATGAATTAAAAGCGCAAATTTTGCAAGGCGGCGGCGAAAAACGCATTGAAAAACAACATGCCTCCGGCAAATTAACGGCACGTGAGCGTTTGCAAAAACTTTTTGATGCCGATACATTTACCGAAATAGATGCATTTGTAAAGCACCGTTGCACTTATTTTGGCATGGAGAACACCACATACCCCGGCGATGGCGTTGTTACGGGTTACGGCAAAGTTGGCGGCAGAACGGTTTATGCCTATGCCCAAGATTTTACGGTTATAGGCGGTTCTTTAGGCGAAGCACAGGCAAATAAAATTTGCAAAGTTATGGAAAATGCACTTAGTGTTGGCGCGCCGCTTGTGGGGCTTAACGATTCCGGCGGCGCACGTATTCAAGAGGCCATTGATGCTTTAAGCGGATACGGCAAAATTTTTTATAGGAATACAAAGGCATCGGGTGTAATTCCGCAAATAACGGCAATTATGGGGCCGTGCGCAGGCGGCGCTGTGTATTCGCCGGCGCTTTGCGATTTTACATTTATGGTTGATAAAACCAGCAAAATGTTTATTACAGGCCCCGATGTTATAAAAGCGGTTACGGGCGAAGACGTTAGCGCCGATACATTGGGCGGCGCGCTAACACATAATAAAACAAGCGGTGTAGCGCACTTTATGAGCCAAAGCGACGAAGCTTGTATAAACGAAATTAAACGTTTGTTATCGTTTTTGCCCTCTAATTATAAAGAGCGTGTGCCAAAGGCGAAAAGCACAGGCGCAAACCCGTTAATTTTAAACGAGCTTAACAATATTTTGCCTGAAAGCCCAAACAGGCCTTATAATATGTACGAGGTTATAAAGGCTATTGTTGACGATGCCGATTATTTGGATTACATGCCAATGTACGCGCAAAATATTATAACTTGTTTTGCAAGAATAGCGGGCGAAACCGTTGGAATTATTGCAAACCAGCCAAGCGTTTTGGCAGGTTGCTTGGATATTAACGCCTCTGATAAAGCCGCGCGTTTTATAAGAACTTGCGATGCTTTTAATATTCCGCTTTTAAATTTTGTCGATGTTCCGGGCTTTTTGCCTGGCACAGCGCAAGAATACGGCGGAATTATTCGCCACGGCGCAAAAATGCTTTACGCATACAGCGAGGCAAGCGTGCCGAAAGTTACGATGATATTGCGCAAAGCGTATGGCGGTGCATACCTTGCCATGTGCTGTAAAGAGCTTGGCGCAGACATGGTTTTTGCATGGCCCGATGCCGAGATTGCGGTTATGGGCCCCGACGGCGCGGCAAATATAATATTTAGGGACACAAGCGGCGAACCACAAGAGCGCGCGCAAAAAATTGCAGATTATAAAAAAGAATTTGCAACGCCCTACAAAGCCGCCGAAAGGGGCATGGTAGACGATGTTATAGAGCCGGCACATTCAAGAAAAAGCATAATAAATGCGCTTGATATGTTAAAGGGCAAAGCGGTGAATACGCAGCCAAAACGCCACGGAAACATACCGCTTTAAAAATTTGTACGTTAGCCAAGGGCTTTTCGTTTTGGAGGTGTTCACAAAATCGCCTTTAGAAAAACCCTATTATATATATTGAAATCAAAAAATCGGTGTGTTACATTTCGAACACACCGATTTTATTTGCAATTTTTTTGCGTTATTGATGATTTGAGCGCAAATATTATATCCGACAATGTAGGGGCGGGAAAGCCCACCCCTACATATTTTAAAATTTATTTAATGCCGCGCAATTAATGCATTTACATTAATTAAATTGCCAAAACGCCTTTGCTAAACGCTGTATAAAAGCTGTGCATAGCTAGGGAAAGTCCAGAATTTTTTTGCTATGTTCATTTCAAGTTCATCTACAATAACCCTTAATTCTAACATCGCTTTAATTACACTTTTGCTATAATATTCCGCTTGCTTGAAAGTTTCATCAACAGAGCGTGCAAGTTCAATAACTTGCTCTAGTTTTTCAAGTTTTAAGTTCATTTCTTTTGTTAAAACATTTATGTTATTAATAACTTTAAGCTCTGTTTCACTTTCAATTCCCGCGCTTTTTTTTGCGTTTATAAGATCTATTAGTTCTTTTTGGTATTCAAAGCTGGAATTTAAAATGTTTTGCTTTACCATATCTATAAAAGTTAAAGCTTCAATATTTATGGTTTTACTGTAGCTTTCAAGCAAAATTTCATAGCGAGATTGCACCTCGGTTTTTGAAAACACATTATGCCTTTCAAAAAGTGAAATGTTTTTTTCATCAAGATATTTTGGCAATGCCTCGATAGTTGTTTTTAAATTCGAAAGCCCACGCTTTTGCGCCTCGCGCACCCATTCATCGGAATAATTATTGCCGTTGAAAATAATGCGAGAGTGCTTTTTAACCGTTCTTTTTATTATTTCGCTAAGTGCCTCGTGGAAATTTTCTTTGCCCTCCAGCTCGTTTGCAAATTCGCATAAAACATCTGCAACCGCTGTGTTAATTACTATGTTCGGCCCTGCAATGCTAAAAGAAGAGCCGGGCATACGAAATTCGAACTTATTGCCTGTAAACGCAAAGGGCGATGTTCTGTTTCTGTCGGTTGTATCTTTTGGAAAATGCGGCAAAACGCTTGCGCCAATTTGCATTTGCACACGCTGTTTGCCTGTGTAATCGGCATCGCTTTGTATAGCGTTTAAAATTTCTGTAAGCTCTTCGCCCAAAAACATGGAAATAATTGCGGGCGGCGCTTCGTTTGCGCCAAGGCGATGGTCGTTTCCGGCGCTTGCAACGGAAATTCTAAGCATGTCTTGATAGGTATCTACCGCTTTAATAACCGCAACCAAAAACAATAAAAATCTTGCGTTTTCATGCGGCGTTTCGCCCGGTTCAAGCAAATTGCTGCCGTAATCGGTAGAGATTGACCAGTTGTTGTGCTTGCCGCTGCCGTTCACGCCGGCAAAAGGTTTTTCGTGCAATAGGCATACAAGTTTATGCCTGTTTGCAACGCTTTTCATAATTTCCATCGTAAGCTGGTTTTGGTCGGTTGCGATATTTGTTGTTGAAAAAATCGGCGCAAGCTCGTGTTGTGAGGGCGCAACCTCGTTGTGTTTTGTTTTTGCAGGTATACCAAGTTTCCAAAGCTCTTCGTCAAGCTCTTTCATATAAGCGGAAATGCGTGGCTTTAAACTGCCAAAATAATGGTCGTCAAGCTCTTGGCCTTTTGGCGGCCTTGCCCCGAAAAGCGTTCTGGAACATGTTATTAAATCGAGGCGCTGTTTAAACATATCTTCGTCGATAAGAAAATACTCTTGCTCTGCGCCAACGGTGGTTGTAACTTTTTTTGCTTTAGTGTTGCCAAAAAGGCGAAGTATGCGCATTGCCTGCGTTTCTATTGCTTGCATACTGCGCAATAACGGCGTTTTTTTATCCAGCGCTTCGCCCGAATAAGAGCAAAAAGCCGTTGGTATACAAAGGCTGTTGTCTTTTATAAATGCGTAGGAAGTTGTGTCCCAAACGGTATATCCTCTTGCCTCAAAAGTGCTTCTTATGCCGCCGCTGGGAAAGCTAGAGGCGTCAGGCTCGCCATGTACAAGCTCTTTGCCGGAAAATTCCATTATAATATTGTCTGTGCCAACAGGCGAAATAAAGCTATCGTGCTTTTCTGCGGTAACGCCTGTCATCGGTTGAAACCAATGCGTATAATGCGTTGCACCGTTTTCAACTGCCCATTCTTTCATGCAATTTGCAACTACATTTGCAATGTCTAGCTGCAGATGTTTGCCCTCTTGTATTGTTTTTTTAAGCGCTTTGTATATGTCTTTAGGCAATTTTTCACGCATTACAGTGTCGTTAAATACTTTGCTTGCAAAAATTGAAGGTATATTAACCATGTTAAAACTCCTTACTGTATCTTATAAATTTAAGTGCAAAAATTACAGCAAATTAAAGCCTATATCGCTTGCTTGCTGCTTTGTTTCATCGTCCCAAACGGAAACTTGAACTTCGCCAATATGCATTTTTTCAAGTATCAACATGCAAAGGCGCGATTGCCCAATGCCGCCGCCCATTGTAAGGGGCAGTTTGCCCTCTAAAAGCATTTTGTGAAATTCAAGGTTTTTTCTGTCTTCACAATTTGCCTTTATAAGCTGTTCGCTTAGCGTTTTTTCATCAACACGTATACCCATAGATGAAATTTCAAAAGCACGCCCAAGCACTTCGTTGTAAAAAACAATGTCGCCGTTTAACGCCCAATCGTCGTAATCGGGCGCACGGCCGTCGTGCTTGTTGCCGCTTTTTAGCTTATCGCCAATTTGCATAATAAACACGGTTTTGTGTTTTTTTGCAATTTCGTCCTCACGTTG
>CAYJGM010000034.1:0-21005 GCA_964369495.1 uncultured Bacteroides sp.
TCCATTCTGTATGGAGATTTTATAAAAATTATTTGTACTGTACACAGAATGGAGATTAAAATGGCCTTTGTATTTGTTAGCGAAGAATTTGTTTTAAGTTTGAAGAAAAAAATAGCCAAAAATGAAGATATACAATATCAATTAAAAGAATGTGCCGGCGAATTTTATAAACAAGGCACTTTTACTATTACAGATTACCCTTGCGAGCGCAGTGTTGGCACCATAAACGATTATTACAGCGAAGCACCTTATTATTGGCCAAACCCACAAGGTGCACATTTGCCTTTTATTGCAAAAGACGGCGAAGTTTACCCAGGTAGGTTTACCATGCATAAAAATTTGTTTTCGCAAATGGCGCACGCTTTTTTAATGCAAATTTTAGCGGGTTTTTACCTTGATAACACAAAATATATTGATAGAGCCGCAGAAATTTTAAAAGTATTTTTTATTGATGAAAAAACAAAGATGAACCCACATTTAAACTATGGCGAAGCCATTATCAACCAATGCAGTGGTAGAAAATCGGGAATAATTGTTTGCACCAATTTAAATATAATTGTATATGGGCTTGCATTTTTGGAAAAAACAAATAAACACCCACAACTTGTAAACAATATGAAAACATGGCTTAAAGAAATGCTTGTTTGGCTAACACAAAGCAAGCTTGGAATTGAAGAGAGCAAAGCCGAAAACAACCACGGCGCATGGTATAACACACATGTTGCAACTATCGCAGCATATTTAAATGAAGATGAAATTTTTACAGATTGCGTTGAATATTTTAAAGAAAATGTTATAGCAAAGCAAATTGAACCCTCTGGCGATATGCCAAAAGAACTTCACCGCACAAGAACCTTACATTACTCGCTTTTTGGGCTTGATGCAATGCTTATGATGTGTGAACTTGCACACCAAAAAAATATAGATTTATATAATTATAAAACACATGATAACCGCTGTATTAAAAATGCTGTTGACATTGTTGCCAAAGGCATTATCAACCCCTTTTCATGGCAATATAACCAAATTGTGGGCGATATTCCCGTTGATGAATTTTCTATGCAATATGGTGCGCAAAGGCTTAATTTGCAAAGCGCAAAAAAAGCCAATGAAATTCGCGGCGAGGGCACATATGCAATTAAATGCCAATCGCCGCTAGGGCCTATTTCACTGCTAGAGGGTTATAATTTCCCAATTTAAAACGCTATTGTGTAAAATGTTATGTAAACAAACTTGAAATTGATAATCTTCTTATGATATCATTTAGCAAAGGAGATTGCTATGAAAAAAAAATACAAATTAAAACAAGTTATGTTTATGAGCCTTTTAGGTTTTTACCTTTTAATATTTATTTTTGCCATTGCCATAATAACATTTGCTACACAGCAAACTTTAACTTCGTATACAACAGATATTCGCCTTGAAATGCTTCATAAAAACCAACAAAATTTAGAATATCGCCTTGAGCAAGTTGAGGAAATAGGCCTTTTAATTTATACAAATGCGCTTTTGGGTGAAATGATTTATAATGAGGCAGATTACTCTTATAATTCTTTGCAATTATCCTATGAATTCAACGAGTTTATCGGCAGATTTTTATACATTAAGCCCGATATAGAGCATATTAATATTTATTGCGACAGGCTTGTTGGCTACCCCGACGACGAGCAATATATCAAACCGCTTAGTGAAATAAAATGGCAAGAAAAACTGCCGCTTATGAACGAGCAGAACTTTATGTGGATTTCAACAAATGATTTAAACAATGAGAGTACTTTGTCTTACGCAATGAAGTTTGAGTATTCTTCTTATATCGGTTATGTTGAAATTATTTTAGATCAGCAAATTTTCAGTTCATATATCGATTCTGAATTATATGATAAGAACGCAAGCAGCGCTATAATTTCGCTGAATGAACAAGGTGAGGTTATGTCGCAAACTTTTACGGACATTGAACTGCAAAATGCTTATATCCCACAAACCGATTTACCGAACAGTAATGGCTTTATCGAAAAAAATATTAACGGGCAAAAATATCTAATTTTATATTCCAATGCTTCCGGCGGTTCTTGGCGGTTAATTGAACTTTTTCCGCACAATGAAATTTACGAGAGAGTAAACGATGTTTTAAACATTGTTATTATGTATATTGTATTTACTTTTGCCTCGCTAATTCCGCTTTTTGCTTGGATAATTAATTTAATTACAAAGCCTATAAAACATATTACAGATGATATAACAGGTAACGATATATCGAATTTAATAAACACCAAGAGAAGGCATAAAATTGAAGAGTTTGACAAATTATTCTTAAGCTTTACTGCAATGAATAAGAATTTAAGGCAATCTATTAATGATTTACACAATGAACAACAAAAAAAGCGTGAAGCCGAAATAAGCGCCTTGCAAAGCCAAATTAACCCACATTTTTTCTACAACACTCTGGATATGCTTAACTGGATGGCAATTTCAAAAGGTTGTGAAGATATAAGCCTTGTTATCGTTCGCCTTTCACGCCTATTTAGAATTTCACTAAGCAAAGGCAGCAATATAATACCACTTAAAAAAGAAGTTGAGCACTCTAGGCTTTATTTGCAAATACAACAAACAAAGTTTAGGCGCAATTTTATTTACGAGGAAAATATAAGTGATGAAATAATGGAATACTATGTTCCTAAAATTTGCATCCAACCTTTTGTTGAAAACTCAATAATTCACGGTTTTAGTAATGTTAATATTGAAAAGCCCACAATAAAAATTTCCGCAAAATTAACGGGCAATAAAAGCTTTGATTTAATTATTGAAGACAACGGAAAAGGCCTTGATAAAAACAAAGCCAAAGATACAGGCAACGATAGTTATAACGGTTACGGAATAGATAATGTAGATAAACGAATAAAATTATTTTTTGGCAATCAATACGGTATTAATATTAACAATAAAGAAAATGGCGGCGTAATTGTAAAATTAAGTTTTCCTATAATTGATAAACAATCTAAAATTACACACAGTGAGGAAATTTAAATGAAAGCACTTATTGTTGACGATGAAGAATATGTTATTGAGGGTTTAAAATTTGCCGTAAATTGGAAAGAAATAAATATTGACACCATATTAAGCGCACAAGATGGCGAGCAAGGTTTTGAAGTTTATTCTAAAGAACGCCCTGATATTATAATTACCGATATTTACATGAAGCCTTTAAACGGCATTGATTTTATAACACTTATAAGAAAACAAGATAAAGACACTCCCATTATAATATTTAGCGGCAGCGAGGATTTTGAATTTGCCAAAGAGGCAATTTCGCTTGGTGTTATAAGGTTTTTATCAAAGCCATCTATCCCCGATGAAGTTAAAAATGCAGTGCGTGAGGCTATTGATGATGCAAAATTGAAAAAAAATAAAGAACTTTTCATTCAAGAGTTCAATAATAATTTAGAGCAGAATTTAAATGCACTGCGAACCCATTTTTTCGAAGAAGCCATGATGGGTGATGAGATAAATATATCTGTTAATAATTTAAATTTTTTAAAAATTAACCCTTCGCTTATACATGGCGGCGTACTAATGGTAATAAAACTTTATAAAAATATTTTTGCAAAAAACGATAATGAATTACAATGGTTTGCAACAAAATTTTCAATTACAGACAGAATTTCTAAGTTATTCGTAAACAAAAATGATTTATACGTTTGGAACTCGGCAGATAACTCAATTGTAATTGTTTTAACAGACGACAACAAAGAAGTATTGAAAAGAAAAGCCTTAAAATATTCAGAGGATATATCCGAATATATAAAAAATAATTTTAATGTAAAATATAATATTGGAATAAGTAAGGTTTTTACAGAACTTGAAACAATTGGCCTTTCAAAAAGCGAGGCCAGTTACGCAATAAAGGCAAATGAAGAAAACGGCTATAATAAAATTTATGAATTCAACGAAGTTGAATATATTAAAACCAACAACAGCAATTACTATATGGAAAAAATTAATTTTATTATCAAAAAAATTATAAAAGGTGAAACCGATTTTGCAAAAACCGAATGGACAACAACAAAAGATAAAATATTAAACGACCATATTCAAATTACAGAACTTAAAATTTTAGGCGTTGGTTTGGTTAATGCCTTTATTCTAAAAGAAAAAGAAGAACTTGGCGAAATAGATTCTATAAAAGAGCTTATTTTTTACACAAATAAAATTGAACAACTTGTAACAAAAGATGAAATTATTTCTGTTATAGACGACTTTGTAAACAAAATTGTTAGCTATACCGAAAATTATTATAACAAAATACGTTCTAATAAATATGTTGTTTACATTAAAGAATATGTTGAAAACAATTATGCAAGCGATATATATTTTTCCAATTTCGCAAACGAACTTAATATTTCAAAAAATTATTTAAGCAATGTTTTCAAAAAGGCAACCGGAAGCAGTTTTACAAATTATTTAACCAATTTTAGAATTGAAAAAGCAAAAGAACTTTTAAAAAGCAATGCATATTTAGTTTGCGAGGTTTGTGAAATGGTAGGCTATAACGATTCTGCATATTTTAGCAGAATTTTTAAGCAAACAGCAGGCGTTTCGCCCATGGAATATATGCTCAACCGTTAAGCAATAGCATTAATCTATCTTTATAATAAAATTCACAAAGCAAGATAGCGCCTACGCTATCTATATAATATTTAAGTAAATGAGGCCAGAATGGAAAATAATCTTGTTTTTATAGGCGATATAAATGCATATAATAACCCTAATAATAACGGCTTTCAAAAAAGGCTTGAACGCTTGATTAACGAATGTAAACGCTGTGAAACGTTAGATTTACCCGCGCAGCACCCACAAGGTAGCACAACTTATATGGGCATTGCTATTTTTAATTTAGCACTAGGATATTTATTAACAAAAGAAGATTATATGCTAAAGCAGGCAAAACGATATATTTTTACAGTGCTGGGCTATGAAAAATGGGGCAATGCACACCTTGTTAATTTAGATTTAAGCGCCTCGTGGATTTTATGGGGGTTATCGCTTAGCTACGATTGGCTAAAGCCATATTTACAAGACGATGAAAAAGCAAAAATAATTGCAAAAATAGAGCACCACGCCGAAATTATATATGATTACGCAATAAAAAACCGAAAAAATTGGGCGGTTAATTACTGCCAAAACCATAACTGGATAAATTATAACGGCTTAGCAACAGCAGGATATGTTTTGCTAAAGCACCATAATAAAGCAGAGCAATATTGCAGTTTTGCATTGGATAATTTTAAAAAAGTGTTTGAATTAATGCCCAAAGATGGCTCTAACTACGAGGGCGTTACATATTGGCGTTATGGCGGCATGTGGCTTTTTATATATGCTCATTTATTAAAAGAACGCACAGGAACCGATTTTTTTAAAGTTTCAGATTACTTAAAAAACACATTTTACTATCGCGCATATCAAAGCGGCGGCAATTTAGCATTGCAAATTGATTTTGGCGATTGCCACGATAGGCACAGTTGCCACAGCGCAGCTGTATATTACAAAGTTGCAAGTGAATACAACAACGGCTATGCGCAAACTTTTGGCGATATTGTTTTAGATGATTTTTTAATGCAAGAGGCAACACAAAGTAAAGTTAAACCCGGCATTTTGCCCGAAGCGGGGCTTGAACTTTTATTTTACAACCCAAATATTAAGCCAAAGCCCTTAAGCGAATTGCCAAAGCATATGTTTTTTGAAGATTTAGGCCTTGTGTGTGTTCGCACAGGTTTTGGCAACAACGAAAAAGCATTTTCTTTTAAATGCTCAAAGCCGGGTGGCAATTTGCAATGGAATTCTTACTGGGATAAAAAATATGAGGGTATGGAGCTTTCACTTAGCCATCACCATCCCGATAATTTATCTTATGTTTTTTGCAAAGGTGAAAATTTTTTCACAAGGGAAGACGGCTACAACAGGAATATTTTGCCAACACACCATAGCGTTTTACTTGTAGACGGCGCTTATACCGATATAAGCGATGCCAATGATGTTTATGTTAAAGCAATACTGCAAAGAGAAAAAGAAAATGAAAATTACAATATTAAAGAAATTTATGGTGGAGATTGTAAAGAAATAAACCTTGATTGTAATTTAATATGCTATAAAGCACAAAACACCGGGATTTACCCACCGGCTTTAAACATGCAAGAAGTTTCAAGAACTTTAATAACCGATGAAAATTTAAATTTTATTATATTTTTAAATAATTTTGAAAGCACAACAAAACACCAATATGAAATAATTTGTAACACAGAGCAAATGCCTGTACATGTATCCCCTATGCATTTTACAGTTGCTATGGCAGATGAAAAAGCAAATTATTTTTTACACAGCCCTCAAGAAATTAGTGTGCGGCAATACAAACAAAATGTTACAGCGGTTATGACAACGCAAGAGCCCGATAAAGTTTGCAAAGTTGAAATTAACACCACTGCAACCATTTCAAAATCACCTATTGCAAAACAACAGTTTATCGAAATAATTGCAATGCAAAATAATTGTGCAATTACTAATAATAATGCAATGCTTACCATTATAGCCAATAATGATGAAATTAAGCTAATATGTAAAGATGATTGCAAAAAACACAATATTACGCCAAAAGGCAATTTTGGTGTGCAAATTAACAACAGCGAGTGGAGATGGCTTTAAATTTGAAATATGTTAATGATAATTTTATAAACCTTATGCAAACAAGTGCACAAAATCAAGAAATATTGAAAGATATGCAAGCGCAAACAGATGATTTTATGCAAAACTTTGAAGATAACCCCGAAATTATTAGCAGGTGGGGGCACTATTATTTTTGCGATATCGACGGTGGCCGCATAATTTTTAACCACAAAACAAAAAATATACACAAGTGTGAAGTTTGCGGCAAAATTTTCGAAAGTGAAATATTCGATGGTGTGTGGCAATATTTTTACCGCAATAAAGCAATTATAACGGCACTTGTTTCGGCGGTTTGTTTTAAAGCAACAGGCAACGAAAAATATTTAAACTACACAAAGCAAATTATAAGTTTTTATGCCGATAATTACACCAAATTTAAGCTACATAAAAAAGAAAATGATGTTTACGATTCATACGAAACCATGCAGTGGGGCTGTGGCAGAATTATGCCGCAAGGGCTTAATGAATCTATTATAGGAATACGCGTTGCGCAAGCCTATGAAATTATTTCGCAAGATATTGATGAAGAATTTAAAAATAAAATACACAAGTGGTTTTTTGAAATGTACCGCCTGTTAAAGCCACAAGTTGTTGAAATACATAACATTAGCGTTTGGGCAAATTGTGCTATTGGCATTATGGGTTTTGTATGCGACGATAAAGAAATGGTGAACTTTGCCTTCGAGGGCGAATTTGGCATTAACAACCAAATGGCAAAAGGCGTAACTAAAGATTATTTTTGGTATGAAGGCTCTACACATTATAATTATTTTTTGCTTGAGGGTGTTTGTTACTTATTTTTATTTGCGCACTTATACAATTATAATTTAAACACAGCTTGCAAAAATACAATTATTGCAATGTATGAAGCGGGCGCCGATTTTACTTTTGATAACGGCTATTTCCCAAACCCAAACGATGGCTGGCCAAATTTAAATTTAAAAACCTACAGCTATCAATATCATACAATGGCACGAGTTTTGGGCGAAAACAGTAAAATAGGAAACATAGTTAAATTTATTGAAAACATGAAAGCGCCGCGAACGATTTTGCCATTATCAGATGCATATTATTGCAATAATGAAACCCCTTTAGAAAAATTACTTTTTAATATAGATTACAACTATAACAATTACAATGAAATTAAGCGCACATCGAAAAACTATCCAAAATCTAATTATGCACTGCTGCGAAACAAAAAACTAAATGTATTTTTAAAATACGGTTTAAATGCCAAATCACATGCACACCCGGATATTATGAACACCGAAATTGTTTATGGCAACATGCGAATAAGCCGTGATTTATCAAATGCGGGTTATCGCTCTAGGCTTTGCAACGAATGGCACCGCAAAACACTTGCACATAACACAGTTGTTTGCGATGGTGAAGATATGCCCCTTTATGAAATGGGCAAATGTGTATCTTATAATGATAACCACATAAAAGCTAAGGCAAACACATACAAGGGCGTTAAATACACACGTGAAATTAACATTATGCACGATACAGTGCAAGATATTTTCAGTGTTGAAAGCGATGTGCTCCACACTTTCGATTATGTGCTTCATATTGAAAAAGAATTTGATATTTCCCTTGATGCTGTTTTACAACAAGCAAGTTTGGAATATACACAAAACGGTTACGAGCATGTGCTTGAAACTTTAAAGTTGCAAAGCCCCCCGGAAAGTTTAACATTCACGGCAAAATCAAACAAATTAGATATTACAATTACAATTGATACCACTAATAAAGAAGTTTTTTTACTAAAAACGCCCGATAACCCAGTAACACACACACGAAACACAATTTTATTGCGCGAAAAAACAAAAAACACTAGTTATAGTGTACTAATAAAAACGGAGGATAAACAATGATTAAGAATTTTTTTAAAGCAAGCGAACAAGAAGCCATTGAAGTTGCACCGGGTGTTACAAGAAAAGTGCTTTCTTATAATGATAAGCTTATGGTGTGCGAAATTGCATTTAAAAAAGGCGCCATAGGCGCGCTTCACAGCCATTTTCATGATCAATGCAGTTATGTGCTTTCCGGCAAATTTGAAATGGAAATAGGCGATAAAAAAATGATATTAACACAGGGCGATTCTACCTATAAACAACCCGATATTGTGCATGGCGCAGTTTGCTTAGAAGAAGGAGTTTTGCTAGACATTTTCACCCCTTGCAGAGAAGATTTTTTATAAAAACACTATTTAAATAAAAGGAGAATAACAATGAAAAAATTAGCAGTAATAACAGGCGCAACGGCAGGCATGGGCAAAGCCGCGGCAATTGAACTTGGCAAAATGGGTTATGAAATTGTAATTAACGGCATAGACGACGAACAGGCAAAAGAAGCATTAGCCGAACTAAAAGCCTTGGATATTGCCTGTGAATACATCAATTTTAATGTGTGCGACGAAGATGCTGTTACAAAAGGCATTACACAAATTGGCGAGAAATACGGCAAAATTGATGTGCTTGTAAATAACGCTGGCGGGCTTGGTGGCCGTTCACGCTTTGAGGTAATGGAAACTTCTTTTTACCGCAATGTAATGGCACTTAATTTAGATAGCGCATTTTTTGCATCAAGGGCGGCTATCCCCTATTTAAAAAAAGGTGAAAACGCTTCAATTATCAACTATGCTTCTAATGCCGCATGGAATGCAGGCGGCCCGGGTGCCGGCATTTACGGTGTTTCAAAAGGCGCTGTTGTTTTATTAACACGTGCCCTTGCAAAAGATTTAGCAGAGTATCAAATTAGAGTAAACGCGGTTTCACCCGGAACAATTGATACGGCTTTCCACGATGCCATAAAAAAAACAAACCCTGCCGTATTTGAATCTTGGAAAAACAATATTTTGCTAAAACGTTTAGGACAAGCACAGGAAGTTGCACAAGTTATAGGCTTTTTAGTAAGCGAAAAAGCTTCCTTTATAACAGGCGAAATTGTACAAGTAAACGGCGGCCAAGATTTATTATAAAAACAAACAAAAACATTTTAGGGGCGATGAAACCATCGCCCCATACATTTTTACTTCCATTGTAGTTTTGTAATAAATATGCAATTTTAAACTAAATGTATAAAATATAACAAGGGGTTATAACCACTGTGAAAAACGAATCTAAAAGAGAATTAATTATAAACGGTAGCCTTTGGAGGGTTATTATTGTAATAGCCGCACCTATGATGTTTATGAATATTATGACATATGCCTACAACATTATAGATACCATTTTAGTTGCCGATATCGGTGCGATGGAGGCATCTGCCGTTGCAATAACAAACCAAATTAAAGGCGTTTTGCATGCTGTTAATGTGGGTTATTCTATACCTTGCACAATTTTATTGGCAAGGTTAATTGGCCAAAACGAAATTGAAAAAACAAAAAAACTTTCAAACTTATTAATTTTTATTGCGGCCGCTATTGGGCTTATAATTTCTATTTTAGGTGTTATTTTTTCGCAATTGATAATGGAAATTTCACAGGTTCCGCAAAGTTTAATTTCAATTAGTAAAGTTTATTTTACAATACAAATTTTAAGTGTTGGTGTTTCTGTTTTTAATGCAGCTTATTTATCTTTTGAAAAAGCAAGGGGCGCAACAATTAATATATTTTATATTAATTTTGTGCAAATAATTATAAAAATTACCCTTTCATTGTTGTTTATAAAGGTGTTTAATTTTGGCATAAATATGGTGGCGCTGGCAACATTAATTTCAACGCTTGTAATAACCGTTTTTTGTTTCACAAGGCTATTTAGCAAAACTTATGTGTTTAAATTTTCTCTTAAAAATTTGAAATTTGAAAAAAAATCATTAAAAGCTGTAAAAAATTTATCACTGCCTATTTTCTTTGGCAAATTTATTTTTAGTTCCGGCAAGGTAATATCTAATGCCGTAGTTGTTTCACTTGGCGATACAGCCGTTGGGGCGCTTAGTATATCAAACAACATAAATGCAGCCACCACAACAATTACAGAGAGCATGGAAGAGGTTTTGTCTGTAATTATTAACCAAAATTTAGGCGCCGGTAAAAAAACTCGCGCAATACAAGCTTTTTATATTGTGCTATGTATAAATATAATTATATCTTTCATAGGCGTTGCGGTGTGCACTTTTCAAATAGAACATTTGGTTTCGCTTTTTGCAAATATTGATAGCGATTTTTACAATAAGATATACACTATACTCCAATACGAGCGCTTTGGCATACCGGCGCTTGGCATAAATTCTGCCGTTATGGGCTTACTTTATGGCTTTGGCTATACAAAAGCAAGCTATATACTTAATACCGCAAGGTTATTTTTGTTTAGAATACCGCTTTTATATTGCTTTGTTAATTTTACCGATATTGGTGTAAAAGGTGCAGGAATTGCAATGCTTGTTTCTAACCTTGCGGTTGGTATTATTTCGGCTGTTTTCGGTGCTGTATTACTCTTTAGAATTCACAAAACTAATGATGTGAACAAATTAATTTGAAGCACACAAACCGACATATGGTTTATAGCAATTTTAGCTAGGCAATTAAATTATAATTTAACCCCATTACAGTTGCAAGCAGTGCCTTGCTTACTGTGATTTCGTACAGAATCCACGGATATGCGACAATATCAAACGAGTTACCAAATCGGCTTATCGCATCTTCCACAAAAATCTTTAAAAACTGCTTTTGTTCTTTACGTTCCTTGTAATTTCGTTTTCAATTAATTTGTTAATTTTTTGTACTAATCCACCTTAATTTATCGCTTTTTTACTTAAAGCTTAAAATTCTTACACCACATAGTTAAGAAATTAAAAAAAGCTACCGCTCCAATGGCATTCAATTTTATGTAACCGCATTAGCCGTTAAACATCCCTAAACCTTACAATATTATAAAAAACCCAACAAATATATAGTTTCTTTAGCGTTATATAAAATTTAACTATTACGAATCTTACAGCCATAAATTTCTGTGCCTTTTACAGTTTTAGTAAATGCCTGTAAAAAGGCCTTTACACGAGCCAATAATTTATGCATTACCATTTGTCCTAACATGATAATATTAAATTTTCATCCCTAGTCACATTTTTCAAAACTCATCAGAAACTGTGCGCCATTATCTTTATTTTTTACTGTTATTTTCCCTTTCATCATCTCAATGCTCGATTTTGCTATTGGAAGCCCAAGCCCACAATTGCCGTTTTCGCCTTTGTAAAAACGCTCGAAAATATGCGGCAAATCTTTCTCACTTATTCCGTTTCCGTCGTCACTTATTGAAATTAACACGCTGTCTTTATCGGTTAATACACATAGATTAACTTCGCTTTTCGCATGGCGAATTGCATTAGAAAGCACATTCATAATGCTTTGGCGCAAGAGTTCTTCATTAGCGGTTATATTTATTTCTTCACTGGGCAAATTTATTAATATTTCTTTGTTATTGCCATGTGCAAGCCCTTTTATTGCTTCAAAACAATCGCTTACAAGTTTGCACAAATTCATTTTAGACATTACATATTTGCCCTCAAAATTCTCCATTCGCGCAAGTGATAATATACTATCTACAATATAAGTAATCCGTTTTGTCTCATGCAATATCACGTTCATAGCGCTATCTTTATTCTCAAAAACATTTTGCATAATACCCTCTGCATAGCCTTGTATACTCGTCAGCGGTGTGCGCAATTCGTGCGATACATTTTGCAAAAACGCTTTTTGCCTTTTATCGTAATTGTATATTCTTTCGTTCATTTCATTAATTTCAGTTGCAAGTTCTTTTAACTCAATGCTATTTTGATCTTCGCTAACATTTAAAATTTCCACGTTTTTCATTTGTTTTACGGTTTTTGAAATTTCTTGAATTGGCATTGCTATGCCTTTTGCTAATTTTTGCGAAACAATTATAAAAATCACTACGCTTAATACTAAAATAAAAACCATTAAAACATTTACCATTGCAACAAAGCCCTCGGCAAAATAACCTTGTGATATGTAAATTGCAGTTTGCCCTTCTGGGAGTTCATCTATATTAATCCACATTGCATGGTAATATTCACCGCCTACATTAAAAGACACTATCTCTTCTTCTAATGCTGTGCTTGTTAGCTCACCCGCTTTTTGCACTATATTCTCGGGTAGACTGTCTTCGCCGCCTCGGGCAATGTCAATATACTGCCCATTTTCGGCAACAATTATCTGCATATTTTCGCTCTTTTCCAAAACAGGCAGTAATAAAGATGGCGGCATTCTGTTATCATGGTTTTGTGCGCCGTTTGCATAAGTAAAATCTTGTTTAAGCCTTTTTGCAGCGCTGCTTAAATTTTCTTCCGCTTGGTTATAAGCATAAAAATTTACAAGAACATTAAAAATAATTAAAACGCTTAATTGCAGCACCACAATTAAAACAACATATGGCCTTATTATTTTTTGTTTCAGTGATATTATTTTCAATTTTATTTTTCCTCCAATTTAAACCCAAATCCCCACACTGTTGTAATCTTTACATTGGTTTTGCTTAGTTTCTTGCGCAATCTTTTAACCACATCATCTACTGCTCTTGTATCTATGCTTTCTTCAAAATTCCACACATTTTTTAAAAGCTCTTCTCTTTTTACGGCCCTTTTACAATTTTCAAATAGATAAAGCAAAAGCGCAAACTCCATGGGTGTTAAATCTATATTTACATCATCACTTATGCACATGTGTGCTGAGTTATCCATTTTCACATTGCCAAATTTCACAATATCATTTTGCGGTGGTTGCGCCGCACTGCGCTCAATATTGATGCGCCTAAACATGCTTTTAACCCTGGTTACAAGTTCTATTGGCGAAAACGGCTTTGTTATGTAATCGTCTGAGCCTATTGAAAGGCCTGTAATTTTATCTAGTTCGCTATCCCTTGCAGACACCATTATTATAGGCACATTGTGCTCTTTTCGCAGTTCCATGCATATTTCAATTCCGCTTTTTCCGGGCATCATAATGTCTAAAATTACTAAATCGCAAGCTTTTTCACAAAAGGCGTTAAGTAAAGCATCGCCTGTTTCAAACGCACATGTTTCAAAGCCTTCTTTTTTCAAAAAGCCCTCAATTATATCACGTATGTTTTTTTCATCATCTGCAATGTAAATAAGTTTACTCATTTTCACAAATGTCCTTTCGTTTTGATTGAAAAGCGATAATATAAATATCATTATACCACTTAAATGTTAATGAATAGTGAAAACTTTACACGGGTTATGGCTTTTAGTATTGTATGCAAATTATACAACACTATTTTGCCATAACCCGATAATATACGCAAGAATAATTTTAAGCAATTTCTTTATTTACAATTTTAATTTGTTTTTGCGCTTGCCCTGTGTAAATATTTCCGTCTATAATTTGCACCACTCTCTGTGCATTACTGGCAAGTTCTGCATCATGAGTTATCATAACAATTGTATTGCCCATGCTATGAAGTTTATGAAAAAGCTCCATAACTTCTGCGCCTGTTTTGCTATCGAGTGCACCTGTTGGCTCATCTGCAAGCAAAATTGCAGGCTGCCCCACAAGCGAACGTGCAATTGCAACACGCTGTTGCTGGCCGCCGCTAAGCTCCGACGGGCGATGTTTTACCCTTTGTGCGAGCCCAATCATATCTATTGTAGGCTGTGCATATTCAACTGCCTCACTGTGCGACATTCCACGTATTAACAGGGGCATTATTATATTTTGCAGCGCTGAATATGTTGGTATTAACTGATAGCGCTGAAAGATAAAGCCTATTTTTTCATTTCGTATTCTTGTAAGTTTTTCGCCTTTTAAGCTGTGCACAGCTACTCCGTCAAGGTAATATTCGCCGCTGTTGCACAAATCCATACAGCCTACTATATTCATAAGCGTACTTTTGCCGCTGCCTGATGGGCCAAGCACCGCCACAAACTCACCTTTTTTTACGTTAAAATCAACTGATTTTAAAACAGTAAGCTCCTCGCCGCCTGTGTTGTATTTTTTAACTATGCTTTTCATTGTAATCATAAAATTCTCCATTCTGTGTGCAGCACATAAAGCTTTGAAAAGCCTATACAGTGTGTGAATTTTTTAGCACGTGCCGCCTATAACTGTATGCGTAAGTGTATGTTTTTAGCTTAAAATGTTAATTGACGTAAGATTGTCATTCTCGTCAAGCATTATTGTAACGTACATATCTTCTGTAATTTGTGAAAATGTCATTTCAGTGCCAAACTGCACAACGGGCGTTGTAATGGGAACATTATAAGTTTTAATTTCTTCTGTAAGTGTTATTATTTCACTGTAATCTTCACCCTCCATTTGTGCCATTCCGCCGCCCATTTCGCCTTGTCCGCCGCCCATTGCGCCTTCTCCTCCGTTCATGCCTTCAGGGCGTGCACCCTCTGTGTTTGCGTCCTCGCCTCTTCCACCCATGCCCTCCGGCATTTCGCCGTTTTCCATTGCGCTTTGCCTTTCTGCTCTTTCTTCCTCTGTCATATCACCCATGCCGCCTGCTCCGCCAAATCCTTCGGCGCCCTCAGGTAGTTCCATACCCTCCGGCAAGCCCTCACCCGAAGGCATACCGCCGCCCATGCCGCCTGCCATTTCGCCCACTTGTATTGTAATTTCATTTCCCACAACATCGGTTACAAGCCCGGTAACTGCGTTACCTCTAGCTTGCATATTTGCTTCACCGTTTGCGTTTTGCCCACCATTTTGCAGTGCATTTTCATTATTTGCCGGTTGCTCTTGCGCGTTTTGCATATTTCCTGCTGCTACGCTCTCTTCGCTGTTGCTACAAGCCGCAAAAATTGTAATTGAAAATATAACTGCAATTAATAAACTAATTCTTTTCATTAAATTTCTCCGTTTCTATATGTTACTAACATACTTGGTTAAATTATATTTATGCTGTTTAATGTCTATTCGTTGTTTAAAGCCTCAATAGGTATTAAATTCGAAGCTTTCCACGCCGGGTAAAAACCAAAAGCAGTACCTGTGAAAAGCGCAAACAAAAATGCAAGTAAAATTGACGATGTTGTAATAACAACAGTCATGTCTGTATACTGCATAAGCGGCATAACAGCAAAGCTTAGCCCCACACCAAGTAAACCGCCTATAAGCCCTATCATACCTGCTTCAAGCAAGAACAAAAACAATATATCATGCTTTTTTGTGCCTAGTGATTTTAATATGCCTATTTCACGTGTGCGCTCTTTTACGCTTACAAAAAGCACGTTCATAATGCCAATTCCGCCCACAATAAACACTATTACGGCAACTGCCAACAGCAAAACAGAAAGTGTGTTTGCACTTTGCATTGCGGCGTCCATTGTTGCGCCTGCATCTTCCACTGTGTATGTTGCATTTGGGTTTGCCTGTGTAAGCACAAGCTCAATGTTTTCCATAACATCTGGCACAGCATCGACATTTGTCGCAAGCACTGAAATTTGCGGCTGTGTATCACGCTCTAGCAAATATTTGTCGGCCGTTGAGTACGGCATAAAAATGCTGTCGTCCGGGTTTACGCCCGAGGTAACTGTGCCCATTTGCGCGAGAACACCGTTTACAACATATTCTCTGCCGTCAATTTCAACACGTGCGTCATACGCATATTGCGGCGAGCCAAAAAGTTCAAAAGCCGTGTTATAGCCTAAAATAACGCTGCGTGTCTCGTTTTCAACTTCTTCGTCAGTTATAAAGCTACCTATTAACAATGTTAAATTTGAAATTTGGGCATAACTGCTCTGCGTTGCTATAACATCAAAAGTTAAAGCCTCTTCCAAATCATCACTCAAAACATCGCTTTCCACAGTGGCAAAAATTGCGCCTGCCACTATATCGGGTACAAAGTACATAATCTCTTCTAAGTTTTCTTGCGTTAAAGTTGCACCCTCAGACATCGGTAACATTGAAGCACTGCGTGAACTTGTACCGCCTTCTGAAGAACGTGTTCCGCCACCGCTTTGCGTTCCGCCACCGCTTTGCGTTCCGCCGCCGCTTGGCATTCCTGTGCTTGGCATTCCGCCACCCATCATGCCCATCATGCTTTCCATGTCAACGCCGCCGCTTGTTACAGTTATTGTTCCTGCGTTAAGCGTTTTAAACTGCTCTTCAACGTCTTGTTTTCCGCCCTCGCCAATTGCTATAACCATAACAATTGTTGCGGCGCCCACTATAATGCCAAGCGAAGTTAAAAACACCTTAAATTTATTTTGTTTTAAATTGATAAAAACAAGGCGCATTATCTCATTAAGGCGCATTTTGGCTCACCGCACTTTCAAGCAGCACAACGTCGCCCTGTTTTAAGCCGCTTACAATTTCAACGTCAAACCCGTCAGAAAAGCCTGTCGTCACTTCAACTTGTATTACTTCGCCGTTTTCATCATACATTTTCACATATTGCTTACCGTCTATAAGTTCAACGCATTTATTAGATATAACAAGAACGTCAAGAACCTGTTTTTCAACAAATGTGACATCGGCTGTCATACCCTCGAATATCACCATGCCGTCGAACGCCCCCACATATACTTCCATACCTACTGTATAGTTTACACTGCTAGACATACCACCCGATGGTGTGAGCGAAATGCTGTCTACAACTGCTGTTACAATGTTATCTTCATATGCATCGAACACTATGTTAACGGACATATCTATTTCAATGTCTGCGATATCCTCTTGTGGTATGCTAACGTAAACTATCGCTGTTGTACTGTTTGCAATTGATGCAATTGTAGCGTTTGCGTTTAAGCTTGCACCTTCATCTTGTATGCTTAAAATGTAGCCGCTTGTTGTTGCAATAACAGTGCCGTCGGTTGCAAGGCTTGTAAGTGCATCGACTTCTGCTTGCAGTTCCTGCACATTGAGCTGTGCCTCTGTTAGCTTATTATCGGCAGTTTGTACTGTTACGTTATACTGCGTGCCTGCATTTGTGTATGTTTGAATTGTCTTTTCGTATTCTTGATAATAGTCAATTTTTTCAAGTTCCATAGATGCGGCGTAGTTGTCACGCTCTGTGTATTTTTGGCTTATGCTCGCCACTATTTGGGCAAGTTGGTCAGAAAGGCTTTGCCCACTTGATGTACCACTTGTGCCGCCGCTTTGCTGTGTGCCCTCAGCTGTTTGTATTTCGGCTTCTTTGTTTGTTATTTCGGCTTTTTTGGCTGTTATCTCGGCTTCTTTTGCTGTTTTATTCGCAGTTGGTGTCACTAAATCAGCGGCATCAACAATACCGTCATTACTATTGTCAGCGCCTATATGAATGGCGGGGTCATATATGGTTGGATCACTGATTATATCATTTATCATTTTAATAAGTGCATCAATTGTTGCAAGCTCGCTATTTAATGTAGCAAGTTCTGTATTTAATGTAGCCAGCTGTGCTGTAAGCGCATTAACTGTTGCAATTTGGTTTTCAAGTGCTGTTTTCTGCGCTTCAAGGCTTGTTATTTCCGCAACAATTTCATTATATCCACTTTCTAGTTCCGCTATATTTAAATTGTAAACATTTTGTGCGTTTTCCCCATCAATAATACTATTATCATAAGTTTGGCTTGCATTTAATGTTGTGGTTTGTAAGCTGATTTGTTCACTTGATAGCGAAAGCTGCGCGCTTTCAAGAGAGCGCACTGCCTCGTCATACTGTTCTTCAAACTGCTCTGGGTTTATAATTGCAATTGTATCACCCTGTTCTACATACTCGCCCGGCTTTGCAACCACTTCAAGTATTGTCGTTTGAAAGTCAAAACTTATGTCTGTGCTAATTAGGCTTGCCGAACCCATTTCGGTTACGCCGACAACTATGTCGGAAATGACCACCTCTTCTTCCATAAACATGTTGTTTTGGCCTGTGTTAAAATTTGCGCCCGTCATTGCGGCGGTGCTGTTTTGCGGCATAAAAAAAGCAAAAACTATTATAATAATAGCTACTGCAACTATTAAAGAAACAATGGCTGTAATTATAATTTTATTGCGCTTTTTTGTGTCCCTATTGCTTTTATTTTTTTCCTTGCTTTTTACTTTATCTTTTACAATTTCATTTTCTTGATTATTTTGCACTTGATTATTATCTTGCATTATTCTCTCCCACTTAAATGATATTATGTTTTACTATGTTTCAACAGGCTTTTACTGCTATTAATAATATCCATACTTTGTGAAATCAATTTGCAAAAACTGTGGCAAAATTGCGGCAAAGTTCTAATTACATGTATTATGCTTTCAAAACAACAAAAAAACAGCTTAGTACAACATTGTACCAAGCTAAAAGTTCATTTGTTTTTCTTGAATAGTTTTACCGTAAACTTTATATGTTTTTATTAGTGAACTGCACACATATATTTCTTATTCTTGCGTTTTATCGTTGTTTTTTATGTTGAAGTCCAATTTAAAAGCAATTTCTCCTTGGGGCTGTTTTACCGCGAGCTCGCCCTCCATAGTGCGATATAGCTACACCCCCGAATTGTCTGGCACCTTAAATGACAGTAAATAATGTTTGCATTTAGAGAATAGACTATATTAATACAGAATAACACCTAATTTGTCAATTTTTTTGTACTAATTCACCTTAATTTATTGCTTTTTTACTTAAAGCTTAAAATTCTTACACCACATAGTAAAAAACAGTAAATGCTACCGCTCCAATGGCACACATTTTGCAGAAAACGAATTAGCGGTATAACACCCCTAAACCTTACAGCTACTCTTTATAAATAATATTTCAAATTCATATATTATTTCATAAAATCAAAACATTTTTGTGGTATACTATTAATAATATATTAAACAATAATTGAAAGGCGATTTATGAAACAGATATTAATAATAGACGATGACACATATATAAATGATATGCTTAGCGAATTACTTGCCGGTGAAAACTACAAAGTGCTAAAAGCATTTTCCGGCACAGAGGCATTGTTGCAGTTAAATATAAACACACCAGATTTAATTTTGCTTGATTTAATGCTACCCGGGCTTTGCGGCGAAGAGGTCTTGCCCAAAATCAAAAACATTCCGGTTATTATTATGAGTGCAAAAAATGATGTATCCGGCAAGGTTGAGCTGTTATTAAACGGTGCTGTTGATTATGTAACTAAGCCATTTGATACACAAGAACTGCTCGCTCGAATAAAAATACATTTGAAAAATGCTAATACAATAGCAGCAGATAAACTCGCTTTTAAAAATTTGACGTTAAGCTTACAAAGCCAAAGTGCTACTGTAAATGACAAATCAGTAAAACTTACACGAACCGAATTTGCAATTTTAAAACTCCTTATCCAAAACCCCACACAAATTGTAACTAAAAGCACAATTTTAACACGTATAAGTGAAGATACACCCGATTGCACCGAAAATTCGCTAAAAATACACATAAGCAATTTGCGCAAAAAACTGCGTGATATTAGCGGCTGCGATTATATAGAGGCAGTTTGGGGAATTGGCTATAAAATGGCAGATTAAAACTTTAATAAAAATCTTTACCTATTCTTTACTATTTTCTTAACTGCTTTCTTAACCTTTGTTTTGTATGCTATAAATGCAATAAAATTTAACTGTTGCAACAAAACATACAAAAGGAGAATAAAATGGAATACGCAATAACAACAAACAACCTCTGCAAAGTTTACAAGAATTTCAAAGCACTAAGCGCCCTTAACATGCACGTGCCAAAAGGCGCAATATACGGCTTTGTAGGCAAAAACGGGGCAGGCAAAACTACGCTGATACGCCTTATATGCGGTTTGCAAAACCCGTCTTTAGGTAGCTACACCCTTTACGGAATAAGCAGCAAAGATAAAGCCCAAATCATAAATATGCGAAAAAGAATGGGCGCAGTTGTTGAAACTCCGTCTATATTTTTAAGCATGAGCGCAAGAGACAATTTAAAACAGCAATACACTGTTTTAGGTATGCCCTCACACGATGGCATCGACGACTTATTAAAACTTGTAGGCCTTGAAAACACAGGAAAAAAGAACGCTAGAAATTTTTCGCTCGGCATGAAACAGCGCCTTGGCATAGCCATTGCACTTTGCGGCAACCCTGATTTTCTAGTGTTGGATGAGCCGACAAACGGCCTTGACCCACAGGGAATAATTGAAATAAGAGAACTTATTTTAAAGCTGAATAGAGAAAGGAACATCACTGTTTTAATCTCTAGCCATATCTTGGGCGAGCTCTCAAAACTTGCCACCCATTTTGGTTTTATCGACAGCGGTAATATGGTTAAGGAGATGAGTGCAGCCGAGTTGCAAAACGCATGCCGAAAATGTTTATACGTTGAAGTTACAAGCACAAAAGCACT